>JAPLRD010000225.1:0-590 GCA_026399375.1 Pseudomonadota bacterium | reverse complement strand
TTGTTGCTCTTCTTCATGCGCGCCGAACTGAAGCGCTCGTAATGGCCCAGGTCCAGGTCGGTTTCGGCGCCGTCTTCGGTGACGAAGACCTCGCCGTGCTGGAACGGACTCATCGTCCCCGGATCGACGTTGATGTACGGATCCAGCTTGATGTTGGTGACTTTGAGGCCGCGCGATTCGAGAATCGCGGCGAGCGAGGCGGCGGCTATACCTTTCCCCAGAGAGGAAACTACACCGCCGGTAACGAAGACATATTTGGTCATCTCAGATTCGAGAGATGGGATAACGGATGTTACAGCAAATCGACTTGGCACTCAATGTAATTCGGCCGGCGCCAGGGCTCCGTCATTCATTGTTCCAAGCCCTTGATGTGACGTAGAGGAGAGACAGTACTGGCTTTTTCGTTTGGATGCTGCTATAAGGGCAGGCATGAACGAAGCCGTGCAGGCGCCGCAGGTTGAATTGTCGCGGGTGCGAGTACGCCTGATTTGTGCTCAGGAGCGCGGCGAGTGGGACACCTTGATGCGTGCGCACCACTACCTTGGTTTAACTGCCATGGTGGGCCGCAGCTTGCGCTACGTTGCCGAGAT
>JAPLRD010000101.1:8201-12099 GCA_026399375.1 Pseudomonadota bacterium | reverse complement strand
GATCGGCTTGGTGATGTAGTCGACCGCGCCGACGGTGAAACCCATCGTCTCAAAGGCCATTTCGCTCCTGGCGGTGAGGAAAATAACCGGGATGTGGCGCAGCGCGGGGTTGGCCTTGAGCCGGCGGCAGACTTCGAAACCGTCGAGGCCCTCCCCCATTTCGATGTCGAGAAACACGAGGTCGGGCAGCGACCCGGCGTTCGACCTGGCGAGCAGGCTGAGGGCCTCTTCTCCCGAATTCACCTCGACGATTGCGTAGCCGGCCGCCCCGAGCGTGACGCCGAGCATGCCCGAGACCACCGGGTCGTCGTCGACGATCAGGATGCGGCTGCGCGGCGGGGCCTTGCCTGCGGGTGCGACGGCCGGCGATGGTTGCATCATGTATCTCCTTGCTTGTTGTCGTGCAAAAGCGTCGCGGGTGCGTTGAGCAGCGCGTCCAGGGTTGCCCCCGCCCGCGTCCATGCGGCGGCGAGCGCCGCGTAGCCGGCGCTGCGGCGCGCCGGGCCGTCCGTTTCCTCGAGCGACAGCGCCAGCGCCGCCTCCAGCCGCCCTGCCGCGGCCTCGACTTCGATCAGGCCGACAGTGCCGGCGCCGCCCTTGAGGGCGTGCGCCAGACGGCGCGCCGCCGCCGCATCCTGCCGCGCCAGGGCCGCGCCGATGTCATCGACGATGCCGGCGTTGCGCTCGCGGAACAGGCGCAAGAAGCGCTCCAGCATCCGGCTCTCGCCGTTCACCCGGGTGAGCGCCGCGGCGAGATCGAAGACCCCGGATGCCGCCCGCGGCGAAGCGGGCGTTGGCGCACAAGCGGCCGGCGCGCACGCAGGGCCGGGCGCAGGCGCGCCGTACCGGGCGATGCCGGGAAGCCAGCGCGCGAGCATGGCATAGAGGGCGGCGGGCCGGATGGGCTCGGTCAGGATGTCGTTCATGCCGGCGGCGAGCACGCGCTCGCGCTCCTCGCTCATGGCGTGGGCGGTCAAAGCAAGAATCGGCAGGCCGGGCGAGCGTTGGCGCAGGATGCGGGCCGCCGTATAGCCGTCCATCACCGGCATCTGCAGATCCATCAGCACCAGGTCGTAGCGGCCGCAGGCCGCCGCCGCCAGCGCCTGTGCGCCGTCGTCCGCGGTGGCGACCGTGGCGCCGGTGATCTCGACCAGTTCGCGTCCGATCTGGCGGTTGAAATCGTTGTCGTCGACGAGGAGGATGCGCGCGCCGGAGAGGTCCACCGTCTCGACCGGGTCGGCCGGCGGCGGCGGGGGCGCGGTGAAATCACCCAGCGCCGCGAGCATGCTGTCGTACAGCGTGGAGCGCGAGACGGGCTTGGGGAGGAAGGCCTGGATGTCGCCCGCCTCGGCGCGGCTGCGCGCCAGTTCCGCTTCATCGCCGGTGATCAGGATGACGGGAACGCCGCTCCCGGCGCTGCGCATGCGCCGCACCGTGGCCAGGCCGTCCAGGCCGGGCAGGTGTCAATCCATGACGATCAGGTCGTAATCGTCCCCTGCATCCAGGCCGGCCAGCGCCAGTTCGCCCGATGCCACCGCCTCCACGCGGCAGCCGAAGGTCTTCATGTTGACGCTGAACAATTTGCGCACATCGGCGTTGTCATCCACCACCAGCACGCGCGTGCCGCTCAAGGCGGAGTGCGCCGGTACGGCCGCGGCCGCAGCGACGCCGAAGCGGGCGCTGAAGCTGAAGCAGGAACCGGCCCCGGCCTCGCTCTGGACACTCAACTCGCCTTGCATGCGCTCGACCAGTTGCTTGCTGATCGCCAGCCCCAGGCCGCTGCCGCCGTATTTTCGCGTGATGGAACTGTCCGCCTGGCCGAACGCGGTGAACAGCGATGCGCGCTGCTGCGGCGTCATGCCCAGCCCCGAGTCCCGCACCTCGAAGCGCAGGCGCGCCTCTGCGGCGCCGACCGCCTCCGCTTTCACCAGCAGGCGCACTTCGCCCCGTTCGGTGAACTTGAGCGCATTGCCCACCAGATTGACCAGCACCTGGCCCAGGCGCAGCGGATCGCCGAGCAGGCGCTCCGGGATGCCGGGCAGCGCGGCGATCACCAGTTCCACGCCCTTCTCGTTCGCCTTGAGGCTGAACAGGCCGGCCACTTTTTCCAGCACCTCGTCCAGGCTGAACACCACCGACTCCAGCTCGAGCTTGCCGGCGTCGATCTTGGACAGGTCGAGCACGTCGTTGACGATGGCGAGCAGGGACTGCGCGGCGACGCCGATCTTGCTCACGTAGTCGCGCCCGCGCGCGGGCAGCTCCAGCTTCAGGCAAAGGTGGGCGAAGCCCACGACCGCGTTGATGGGGGTGCGGATCTCGTGGCTCATGTTGGCGAGGAACTCGCTCTTGGCGCGGCCCGCGCGCTCGGTGCGTTCGCGCTCGATTTCGAGCTCGGCGGTGCGACGGGCCACCAGCTCTTCCAGATGATGCCGGTGCTGGTCGAGTTCCGCGCCGATGCGTTTTTTCTCGGTGATGTCTTCCTTGGTCGCGACGTAGTGGGTGATGCGGCCGTCGGCCTGGCGCATCGGCGTGACGATGGCGAACTCGACGTATTCGCCGCCGTCCCTGCGCCGGTTGCAGAACTCGCCCCGCCAGGGCTCGCCTTGGGCGAGCGCCTGCCACATCGCGGCATAGGATGCGCCAGGCGTCTTGCCCGAATTGAGAATGCGCGGATTCTCGCCGATCACCTCGTCGCGGCCGTAGCCGGAGACGGCGGTGAAAGCGGCGTTCACGTATTCGATCCTGCCCTCCAAGTCGGTGATGACGATGCTCTCCGGGCTTTGCTCCACCGCCTGCGACAGCTTCTGCAGCTGCGCTTCCCGGCCCCGCATCGCCTCGGCCAGCTGCCGGGCGCGGCGGGACGCTTCCCTGAAGCCGGCGGGGCTGGCGCGCGCCCGCGCCAGTGCGAGCACCAGGCCGAACAGCAGCCCCGAGAGCGCAAGGCCGCCTGCGAGGGCGGCCCAGGCCGCGCCGTAGCCGACAGCCGCCGCGGTTGCGAAATGATCGAACTCGAGCAGCCACTCGCCGCCGCCGAACGCCAGCGTTCGCCGCTGATGGAACAGCGTATTCCTGATGGCGGTTGCGGGGCCGGCGCTGTCGAACAGCAGTTCGGCAGGCACCGCCCCGCTGCCGCGGTAGACATGCAGCTCGACGGATCTGCCGTCGTGGCGCTCCCAGTCGCGCAGGACGCCGTCCATGAGATAGCGCATGCGCTCGGGGCTGTAGACCCAGCTGGCGAGCGCAGCGGCGCCCAGGCGCTCCTCGATTTTCAGCGTGATCTGGTCGCAGATGAAGGCGAAGTGGCGCACCGCATCGTCCTCGATGCTGCGTTTCACCTGCAGGCCGGTCAACGCTGTGGCGAGCAGGGCGGCGCACAAGACCGCCGAGGCGCCCGGAAGCAGTCCGATTTTCATGCGCGACCCGGCGGGGGCTGCGGCGGCGCTTCCCCGGCCAGCGCGAAGGGCAGCAGCACGCGGAACGCGCTCCCCACGCCTTCGGTGCTCTGCACGCTGATACTGCCCCCCATGAGTTCGGCCAGCCGCCGCGAAATCGCCAGTCCCAGGCCGCTGCCGCCGTAGCGGCGCGAGGTGGAGCCATCGGCCTGCACGAAGGGCTCGAAGAAGCCCTGCGCGGCCGCGGCGGCGATGCCGATGCCGGTATCGATGACGCAAATTTCGATGATCGCGTCGCACCCGTCGCGGTCCTTGAGCGCGGCAACCAGGGTGATGCTGCCCTCCTGGGTGAACTTGACCGCATTGCCGAGGAGATTGTTCAATATCTGCTTCAGCCGCACCTTGTCCCCGAGCAGCGCATCGGGCACCTCGTAAGGTATCTGCACTTTGAGCATCGGCCCCTTGCCCGCGTCGCGCGGGCGGTGCGCGCGCATGACCTCGTCGAC
>JAPLRD010000101.1:6850-8164 GCA_026399375.1 Pseudomonadota bacterium | reverse complement strand
ACGCAGCCGCGCAGGCTGAATTCGTCCCGCGCGAGCGCGATTGACGCGGCCTCGATTTTCGACATGTCCAGAACGTCGTTGGTCAGCGACAGCAGCGTGTTGCCCGAGGCGACGATGGCCGACAGATACGCCTGGTCTTCGGCGCCGAGGTCCGACATCTGCAGCAGCTGGGCGTTGCCGAGCACCCCGTTCAGGGGCGTCCTGAACTCGTGGCTCATGCTGGCGAGGAACTCGCTCTTGACGCGGTTGGCCGACTCGGCGGCGGCGCGCGCCGCGATCAACGCCTGCTCGGACGCCTTCGACTCCGTGATGTCGGTGCAATACCCCAGGTAGCCGATGAATGCCCCGTTTCGGTCGTGGCGCGCGCGGCCGTCGTTGCGCAGCCAGCGGAACGCGCCGTCGTGCCGGCGCAGGCGCCACTCGAGGCTGAAGGGCGCGCGCCGGTCGAAGGCCTCGGCATAGGTCGCGANNNTGGAAGTCCTCCGGGTGCACCCCCTCGGCCCAGCCGTTGCCCGATTCCTGCTCCGGGCTGCGCCCGGTAAAGCTCAGCCAGGGCTGGTTGACGTAATTGAACGCCCTGTCCGTGCCCGAGGCCCAGATCAGCGCCGGCGAGAAATCGGCCAGGGTCTGGTAGTTGTTCTCGCTCTCGCGCAAGGCGCTCGCGGCGCGCCAGCGCTCGGCGATGTCATCCACCATGGCGGCGATCGTCTGCACCGCATCGACATCGGCCTCGACGTAATCGGTCGCCTTGTTGCCCACGCCCATGATCTGGGTGACCCGGCCCTCCCGCATCACCGGCACCAGCAGTTCGCGGGTCAGGCTCGCGTGTCCCTCGGGCAGGCCTTTCTTGTGCGCGAGGCCGGCGTAATCGTTGTGTATCACCGGTTTTCGCGCCTTCACGCAATCGGCCCAGACGCCGGCCTGGCTCAGCGGATAGTGCTGTCCCTTGCCTTCGGCATCGCACATGCGCGCAAGCGTGTTCGTCGACCAGGCCTGCAGGGTCAGATGCTCCTGGTCCGCGTCGACCCGATGCAAAAAACCGATCTGGCTGCCGGTGGCCTCCTCGGCGGCATCGAGCGCGGCCTGCGCCAGTTCGCCGATCCTGCCCGCATCGCCCAGTTCGGTCAGGCGCAGGCGCGCCCGCAGCAGGGCTTCCGTGCACTTGCGCTCGGTGATGTCGCGCACGCTCAGCATGCGGGCTTCGCCTGCGCGATATGCGGCGCCGGCGTGCGCCGTCTCGAACACGCGGCGCGCGCCGCCGGGCCAGACGCAAACGACTTCCCCGGTGGTGTCGTTCTGCGCCAGCAGGGCGGC
>JAPLRD010000101.1:0-6797 GCA_026399375.1 Pseudomonadota bacterium | reverse complement strand
AGGGCGGCGCCAAGCTGCTCCCTCGATTCGGGCGTCAGCGGCAGCAGCGCGAGGCAATGCCTGCCGATCAGCTCCGCGCCCGCCTCAAGCCCGCACAGGCGCGCGAACGCCGCGTTCGCATCCAGGATGGTCCCGCGCTCGTGAAACACGATGCCCTCGGCCGCCGCCTCCGACAGCTGCCGGTTGCGCTTTTCGCTTTCGCGCAGCGCCTGCTCGCTTTGATGCAATTTCCTGAACAGCACGTCGTGCGGCCGTTGCAGGCCGATTCGGACAATCGAGACGTAGAGCACATAGGAGGCCGCGAGCCGCAGCAGGTGTCCGGCCATGTTGGCGAAGCCGAATACGCTGGCGTAGGCGGTGAAGCTCAACTCGGCGGCGATGCTCAAGCCCAGGCCGAGCACGAGCGCGCGCAGCGCTTCGGCATCGAACGCGCTGCGCTGGCGCATCAGGTTTGCGATGGCCCCGGCAAACAGCAGCGAAATGACATACTCGCTCGCGATCTTGAACGGCGTCAGGCCCGTGCCTTCGACGTAGCAGTCCGGAAACACGCCCGTCCACACCGCGGCCAGCAGCAGCAGCGCGGCCGCGGCGCAGGCGGTGAGCGCCGGCAGCGCGCGGCAGCGCGCGCGCGCGAACGCCGTGGCCAGCAAGAAAACAACGGCGGTGAAATAGCGCGCGGCGATCCATAACTGGGTCGGAAAATTGGCGTCCCGGTCGGCGAATACGCCCATCCCCTTGTACGCCAGCATGTGGACCAGATCGATGCCCCCGGCGCACAACAGAACAACGCCGAGCAGCAGAAAGAAGCCGTTGTCCAGGCGCCGGCGCGAATTCCAGACGATGACGAACACGCCGCAGCCGATGACCAGACTGAATACTTCGACCAGGCTGTGGAACAGCAGGTAACTGTAGCGCGATGTCGCATACAAGCCGCAGAGCAGCAGCCCGAATGCCGCGAGCTTCCCGTATTTGCGCGCGGCTTGCGCGAGCCGGTCCGGGTCCGCAACCCGGTCCAGCGTGACTTCCGGCTCAATCGTTCATCTCCTGTTGGTCAGTCTTGCACTATGGCGCGGCAGAGCGCGCGGCGCCGGCTGCGGTCGTTCCCGGCGCGAGCGCGCTTCAAGCGGCCTGTTTGCGGCCCGGCTCGGCGCTGCCGGGCATGCGCTCGAGCGCGCGCGCCAGTTCGTCGATGCTGACCGGCTTGAGCATCAGTGCGCCGATCCCGGCGGCGCGCGCGTTCTCTTCGTCCTTGGCGCCGATGTAGCCGGAGACCATCAGCACCGGCATCGCGGGCCGCAGCGACCGCACTTCGCGCGCCAGTTCGATGCCCGACAGGCGCGGCATCGCGTGGTCTGTCACCACCACGTCGTAGCCCTCCGGCTGCGCGCGGAAGGCCGCCAGCGCCTGCTCCGGATCGGTAAAGGCGCTGACCTGGTGCCCCAGGCGCGTGAGCGCGCGCTCGGCGAGAAATACCAGCGCCTCTTCGTCGTCCACGTACAGCACCCGCTGCCGGGCCGGGATGGCGCTCCGCGCCGGCGCCGCCGGCTCTTGTTTCTGCGCATTCCTGGCCGCTGCGGGAAAATACAGCGCGAAGCTCGCGCCCTTGCCCGGGGTGCTCGCCACCGTCACCGCCCCCGCATGGCCCTGCATGATCCCGCGCACCATCGCGAGCCCGAGGCCGGTGCCTTCGCCCAGCGGCTTGGTGGTGTAGAAGGCATCGAACGCGCGCACCCGCGTGGCCTCGTCCATGCCGCAGCCGCTGTCGCTGACCGTGAGGCGCGCGTAGCGCCCCTCGGTCAGGCCGGGTATGCTCGCCGCGAGCTTTGCGTGCACCTGCAGCGGTTCCAGCCGGTACACGATGGCCCCCGCGCGCGCGCCGATGGCGTGGGCCGCGTTGGTGGTCAGGTTCACGATCGCCTCGTGGATCTGCGCCGCGTCGGCCAGCACCAGGGGCGTGTCGCGGGCGAACTCCGACTGCAGCGCCGTGCCCGCGGGCAGCGTCGCACGCAGCAGTTTCAGCACCTCGTCCACCACCGCGCCCAAGTCCACCACCGCTTGTTCGGTTTTCTTCGGCCGTCCAAAGACGCCGATGCGGCGCACCAGTTCGCTCGCGCGCGAGCTCGCCTTCTTGATCTCCGCCAGGCTCTCGGCCGCGGTGTGATCCCGGCCCACGTCCTCGGCCGCCAGATCGGCGTTGCCGCGGATCGCCGCCAGGATGTTGTTGAAGTCGTGCGCGATCCCGCCCGCCAGCGTGCCCAGCGACTCCAGCTTCTGCGACTGGCGCAGCGCTTCGTCCACGCGCCTGCGCTCGGTCACGTCCACGATCATCGTCACCCGGTGCGGCTCACCGTTCAGATCGATGACGCGGCA
Organism: Pseudomonadota bacterium; assembly: GCA_026399375.1. GTDB lineage: Bacteria > Pseudomonadota > Gammaproteobacteria > Burkholderiales > SG8-39 > 2-12-FULL-64-23. Next base: position 4,427 of record JAPLRD010000101.1, on the reverse strand, counting down.
CGAAATTTCCGCCACGCCGGGTTCGCCATCGCGCTGGCGAAAATCCATCGTCAGGCGCTCGACCGCGCCCTGCTCGCGCAGCAGTCGCAGCATCTCCTCGCGTTGCGCCGCATCGGCGTGAACGCCCAGATCGTCGAGCGTGCGCCCGACCATCTCGTCGCGCGCGTAGCCGTACAGGCGCAGCGCCGACTCGTTGATATCCACAGTCCTGCCGTCGGCGCACCTGGCGACGACGATGCCGACGGGGCTCGCCTGAAATACGGCGGAGAGGTAGCGCTCGCTTTCGGCGAGCGCCACCTGCGCGCGCTTGCTTTCGACCAGTTCGATCGCCATGTTGGCCAGTTCGACCACGGTCGCCTCGTCATCCTCGGTGTACAGGCCGGGCTTGTTGCCGACGCCGATCAGCGCCACCACCAGATCGCCGCGGATCACCGGAACCGTCAGTTCGCGGATCAGGGTCGCGTGCCCCTCGGGCATGCCCTTCTTGTGCGCGAGGCCGGCGTAATCGTTGTGGATGACGGGTTTGCGCGCCTTGACGCAATCGACCCAGACGCCGGCCTCGCTCACCGGATAGTGCTGCCCCTTGCCCTCGGCGCGGCACATGTGCGCCTGGGTGTTCGTGGACCAGGCCTGCAGGCGGATATTTTCCTGGTCCGGATCGACGAAATGAAAAAATCCGATGCGGCTGCTGGTCAGCATTTCGGCCGCGTCGAGCACGGCGCGCAGCAACTCGTCGAGGCTGCCGTGCAGCATCACCTCGGAGAAGCCCAGCTGCATTTTCTTCAGGCCCTGGATGCGCTTGCGCTGATGGATGTCGCGCACGAACGCGAACACGCGCCCGCCCGCCGCAGGCCCGTAGTGCATGTTGATTTCGACCTGCCACAGCGAGCCGTCTTTCTTGCGGTGCATGCTCTCGAACAGGTCTCCGCCCGAGGCAAAGCAGCGCTGGATGCGCGCCGCGATGTCCTGCTCCGACTCGGTCGCGTCGAGCTCGGCAAAGCGCATCCCGAGCAGCTCCCCGCGCGAGTAGCCCGACAGGCGCGCGTAGGCGTCGTTGACTTCGAGCAGGCGCCCCTGCAGGTCGGTCATGCAATAGCCGTCGATCGAGGTCGCGAGCACGCTGCGGTGGATCTCATCGAGTTCGATCACCGCGTCCTGCGCCTTTTTGCGCGCGCTGATGTCGCGCACGATGCCGGTGACGAACCAGCTGCCGCCGGCTTCCCATCTGGAGAGCGATATTTCCAGAGGAAACTCGCTCCCGTCCCGGCGCAGCCCGACGAGCTCGCGCGCCAGGCCGGCGCCGCGAGACTCTGCGCCCAAGCCGATGCGACGCATCCCGGCAAGATGCCCGGAGTGATATCGCGCCGGCATCAGCCGCATCATCGGCTGCCCCGCGGCCTCGGCTTCGGTGTAGCCGAACATGGCTTCGGCCCCGTGGTTCCAGTTCACGATCAATCCGGCGCTGTCGCTGCTGATGATGGCGTCGTAGGCGGACTGGGTGATCGCCCGGTGGCGCGCCTCGCTCCCCTTCAACGCCGCTTCGCGCTGCGCCAGGGTTTCCAGCAGTCGGTTGAAGCCGCCTATCAGATCGCCGATTTCGTCCTGGCGCACGTAGGCCAGGGGCCGCAAGGGCTCATCCACCTTCGACAAGGCGGTCAGGGTCCTCGCCGCCGCCGCGATAGGCGCGAACTGGCGCCGCAGCATCCACCAGGTCAGCGCGCCCGCGAGCAGGGTCAGGCAGGCCGCGGCGAGCAGCATGTTCCGCTGCATGGCGGCAATCGGTGCAAAGGCCTCTTCAGTGGGCAGTTGCACTCCGACGTACCAACCGGCCACGGGAATGCGGTGGCTCGATTGCAGCACTTCCACGCCCAGCGGATTGACGAATATGCCGCTGCCCTCGTAGCCTTCGATGAACCGGTCTATCATCGGGCTGATCCCGGGAGCGGGCAGCGTTTCCATGATGCGGTGTTTGTTGGTGGCGGTGACGATCAGCCGCTCGCGCGGCGCGACCACCAGATGGCCGCCGGTCCTGCCGTAGCGGCTTTGCGTCAGCTTGTCCAGAAAATTGGGCTCGCCGAGTTTGATCACCCCGGACAAAGCGCCGATCACCCGGCCCGCCGCGTCGCGCACCGGCACCACCACGCCGAGCAGCGGAGCCTGGATTCTTTTTCCCAGAACCGGCGCGCTGATGCCCGATTTGCCTTCGCGCAAGGCGGCCGCCACGGTGTCGACTTCCATGTAGTCCAGGCCCGTGCGTCCCGAGAGCGGAAGCTCGGCAAGCGCGACGCCGTCGGGCCCGTGGACAACGACGCCGGCGTTGAACAGCGTCGCCAGCAGCGGGCGGTCCTGCAGAAACGCCTGCAGTGCCGGCGCATGGCCCATCATGGCCGGGGTCACGCGTGCGGCCACTTTTTCCAGGCCGCGCAAACGCTCCTCCAGTTCGTTATCGATCCCGGCGGCGACGTAGGCGGCCATCGAGCGCTGCTGCTCGCTCACCAGATCCAGCAGGTCGTGGCGCAGCATCGCACTGGCGTAGAACGCGAGCGCCCAGATGCCGCCGAGGAAAATCGCCAGCGCAAAGAGCGTCACCCTGGCCCGCAGCGACCTGCGTTGGAGCAGGTGCAGGTTCACGCGACGCGGCTCCGCACTGCCCGGCGGGCGCCGGCGCGGCAGGGGGCGGCTGCCCGGAACGCCGCGTCCCTGGCCGATCTGCGGGCAATGACCGCGGCGCAACGCGCGCCTCCTGCGGCCGGCGCCGCAGGCGCGGGTGAAACCCGTGCTGCATGCATGGGAAGCTTGGTCCGCCCGGCTGCTACTGCAGCGCCTGGTCGGTGAGCGCCATGTCGCTCGAGGTCATCAGCTTCTCGATGTCGATCAGGATCAGCATGCGCTCATCCACCGTCCCCAGGCCGATGATGTATTCGGCGTCCATGCTCGCGCCGAACTGCGGCGCTTCGCGCACCTGCTCGCCCGAGAGCTGCAGCACGTCGGACACGCTGTCGACCACCATGCCCACCACCCGGTGCGCGACATTCAGGATGATCACCACCGTGAACTGGTCGTATTCGGCCTTGGCCAGGCCGAACTTGATGCGCATGTCGATGACCGGCACGATCACCCCGCGCAGGTTGACCACACCCTTCAGGAAGGCCGGCGCGTTGGCGATGGTCGTCGGCGCTTCATAGCTGCGGATCTCCTGCACCTTCAGGATCTCCACGCCGTATTCTTCCCGCCCGAGGGTGAAGGTGAGAAACTCGTTCGCCTGCCTGGCGGCGACGGCCGCCTGCTGCTGCGCCGCTGCGTTGCCTTCCTGGACCTGTGCTGCCTGCGTCATGATCTGTCTCCTGCCCAATATTGTTTGCGCCATCCGGCGTGGGGAAACTTTTTGAACTCCTGAACAATGTCATTCCGAGGCCATCGGCCGAGGAATCTGCTTCTTGCATAACTATTGACTTTTCCACAATACGCGACACCGTTCATCAAGCAATTGTCATTCCGAGCGCAGCGAGGAATCTGCTGTTTTCATATCCAAGAAGCAGATTCCTCGGGCTGCGCCCTCGGAATGACAGGACCGAATAGTGTTTCGTCACTTGTTAAGGAAAGCTCAATAAAACAGCGGATTCCCCGCGTTGGCCGGAATGACAATTCCTGGAGGTCTATTTAAAACTCGGCCCACTCTTCGCCCGCGCCTTTGGCTGGCTTGGCCCTGGCCGGCGGATGCTGGCCGTTGGCCTTGGGCGCGGCCGGCTGCGCCACCGTGACCGGCTTTCTTTGCGTGGACACGCTGGTGAGCCTAGCCGGCGCGGGCAATTTCGCCTGGACCGCGCGCCCCGGCTGCTGGTTGAGCTTGAAGATGCCCACCGCCGTGGCGAGGTTCCCCGCCTGCTCCTGCATGCTCTCGGCCGCCGCCGCCGCTTGTTCGACCAGCGCCGCGTTCTGCTGCGTCACCTCGTCCATCTGCGTGATCGCCTGATTCACCTGCTCGATGCCGGCGCTCTGCTCCTGCGACGCCGCCGTGATCTCGGCCATGATGTCCGTCACCCGCTTCACCGAACTCACGATCTCCTGCATCGTCGCCCCGGCTTCGTCCACCAGTTTCGTGCCCGCGCCGACCTTCTCGACGGAATCCCCGATCAACTCCTTGATCTCCTTCGCCGCCGAAGCGCTCCGTTGCGCCAGCGTGCGCACTTCGGTCGCCACCACCGCGAAGCCCCGTCCCTGTTCCCCGGCCCGTGCCGCTTCCACCGCCGCGTTCAGCGCCAGGATGTTGGTCTGGAAGGCGATGCCGTCGATCACGCTGATGATGTCGACGATCTTCTTCGAACTCTCGTTGATCGAACTCATGGTGGTCACCACCTGACCCACCACCTTCCCGCCTTTTACCGCGACTTCCGAGGCGCCCGCGGCCAGCTGGTTCGCCTGCTTTG
>JAPLRD010000350.1 GCA_026399375.1 Pseudomonadota bacterium | reverse complement strand
CCCTCGCTAACGGTGCTCACGGCCGTGGTCTTGAACGCGCAATAGCCGGTCACAGCAGCGCCTAATTGCCTTGCCAGTTCCACGCCGGAATCAACCGCCTTGCCCGCGATTGGCGAACCATCAGTCGGAATCAGAATATTCTTAAACATTGTCCCACCTCGCCAAATCATGGATTAATAAAGTTTGATGTGGTCACCCAGCGTGATCAACTGCTTCAGGGAGTCGCGAGAGAGGCCAGAATGACACGATGCGCTCTCACCGAACGCTGCACGAAATGGCATATTCAGAAGAGCTGATCTCCCGTAAGTAAGTCGCCGACAATGGCCGGCGACAGACGATACATTTTCATTTTCCTTCCTCCCTTGTAACTAAATCGGCTTCTCGGCTCGGATGGGTGTTGCAATCATTCGTTTAAGATACCCTCAACGGCGAAGGATCGGAACTTCGCAATCTTGCTGCGCATCGCCATCAGTTCCTTTTGTGCTGGGTCATTTTGCCAACTTTGCAACTTTTCCACGTTGTCGAATACGTAGATGGTGAACCGCTTCGGTGGAGTACCGTCAATCGCGTTGATTTTTCCGCCCCGGATGATGTAACGCCCGCCATTTTTCTTGATTAGCACCTCTTGGCGCTCGGAATAGGTCCTAAACCCTGCTTGATCGGTGACATCCACTTCGTTGACAACATAGACCGGTACTGCCGACTTTGTCTGGGCATGAAGCACTTGGATTGATGCTCCCCCGAGAGTGATTCCAGCAAGCAGCGCCAATGCCGCCTTGTAGTTTTTCTTCATAACTCCATCCTTTGCAAAAAATATATTGTTTGTCAGAAATGCAGCCGCACCCAATTGCCACGCTTCTTGTCAGAGTGGTACAGGTCTGTACCGCGAGAGAACCCTGACGGCTCCAATGTGAACTCGTGGATCGGCTCGGTCGCCCAACCTTCCGGGTTGATTCCTGCAGCGCGAACCACTCTACACTAAGAACGCGGAATGCGTGTCATTCCTATTGACGCAAAGCATACACAGCAAATAGGATTGGAACACTTGTCTCTGCGCTTGGGGTAGCAGGTGATTAAGGGGCGGGTTATCACCGTCGCGCAACAAGCCTAAAAAGGGAGTGAGCGTATGCCAATTTTGGCTCGCGGCGGGTTGAAGATAGACTTCAGTGACGACGGTAGCGGGGAGACCGTTGTCCTAATCCACAGTTCCGTTAGCGGAAATCGACAGTGGAAGCGGCTAATTCAGGAACTCAAGGACCGGTTCCGCGTCCTAGCTCCCAATCTTTACGGATACGGCGAAACAACACCGTGGCAGGAGGACGGGACACAAACCCTCGCGGATCACGTTACCCTGATCGAAACCATTTGCGATAGCATCCACGGCCCGATCCGGTTGGTCGGCCATTCGTTTGGCGGAGCGGTCGCGCTGAAGGTCGCCGCGAACTTGGGGGAGCGTGTTTCGCACCTGGCTCTGTATGAACCGAATCCCTTTTACCTATTGGACCTGGACGGTCGCGCTGAAGCATTCTCCGAAGCGATGGCCCTGCACGACGATGTAAAGGCACTGGGGAAGAAAGGGGACTGGATGGCGCTGGCCGAGCGCTTCGCCGAGTATTTCTCCGGCGATGGATCGTGGGTGCAGATGCCAGCCGAGCGGCAAGTGGCGTTTGCAAAGCTGCTGCTGCCGAATTACTACGAATGGGATTGCGTTCAGAGCGATGTCACCACAGTAGGGGTATTCGCAAAATTGCGCGCGAAGACGCTCCTCATAAGTGGCGCGAATACCAGGCTGGCGTTGCGGGAGATTGCGGACCTTTTTCGGGCTACCTGTCCCCACTGGACGTTTGTCACGATACCTGAGGCTGGGCACATGGCGCCACTGACGCACCCGGATCTTGTAAATCCAATTGTGAAGCATTTTCTCGGTTAGGCAAATTCATCAACGGCTGGTCGTGTTAGATGACGATGGTGAATTGAACCTGACGCGAACGGCCGCAGGCTACTCCGGGCACTCAAGCCGTAACAAGTCGAGAGGCAGGTCAGGGTCGGGTTGAGCCGCTGACCCGAGAAAACTCGGGGACACCTAATCCGCGACACGATGCTATTGCGCGCAACGTCACATATCCCGCCCCGGGAAAACCCTAATTGATACATTGCGATCAAGTAACGAAGCTGTTGCGTATTTATTGCCTCAGGTTGGCCAATGCTGGCGCATGAAGCCAAGTTGAAACTGACAAATTTCGAGGAGAATCCATGGAACGAGGAATCTACAAAACGCTGCCTTTCCGCAGATTGCATTCGCGAGCAAACATACATGCGCCGGCAACCTATCGGCCTGTGCGGGCCAACTCACCTGCGATCGAGGTCATGACGGATCTGCAAAGTGTTTCTGCCGCCACGATCACCGCAGATCTGAAATTGCCAAAGGCAACGCAGATTATGGTGGCACGAGGTGTACGCCTGCTGTTCGTGATAAACGATCAAGGCTCGATCGAAGGCCTG
>JAPLRD010000446.1:2904-5069 GCA_026399375.1 Pseudomonadota bacterium | reverse complement strand
CCTGACCTTGCGACCGTCGCGCGCCAGCGCGCCGAAGGCGTGGAATGAACCCTCGTGCACGAAGTTGCGGTCGATGTGCAGCAGGCACTCGTTGCCGCCGCGCGTGACAATGACGTGGCGGTCCCAGATTTTTTCGAACATTGTTTGTGGCGTCGCCATGCTTTAACCCTTAAAAGCGTTTTGCCACAGAGGGCACAGAGCACGCAGAGTAAGCAAGCGACTATTTCGACGCATCGCTTTTGATTGTCCTCTGTGAACCCTGTGTCCCTCTGTGGCTATGAATTTATAGTCCGGCGCGCTGGTCGTCGGGCACGCCGTAGCGTTTTTCGAGTTCCTGGATTTCCGGCAGACCGGCGACCTCGGTGAATTGCTTGAAGGTGGCGACCTTGTCGCGCATATGTGCGATTGAGCCGGTCTTCTTCAGTTCGGCAAGCAGGTTCTGCATCGCCGGGATCGCCGCGAGAATGACCCAGTTCGGATAGATCGCCAGCTTGAAGCCGATTTTGCCGAGCTCGTCGGCCGGCAGATCCGGCGTCTTGCCGCTGGCCGCCATGTTGTACAAAAGCGCTACACCCTTGAAGTGTTTTGCCACGCGCTCGACCTCAGCGCGGCCGACCGGGGCTTCGATGAACAGCATGTCGGCCCCGGCTTCGCGATAACGCTCGCCGCGCTCGAGCGCGGCATCGAGACCTTCAACGGCAATCGCGTCGGTGCGCGCGATAATGACGAAATCCGGATCGCGCCGTGCGTCGCAGGCGGCCTTGATCTTCGCCACCATCTCGGTGGTCGGGATGACCTTTTTGCCGGCGAGGTGGCCGCAACGTTTCGGCACGACTGGTCTTCGATATGCACGCCAGCGACGCCGGCTTTTTCATAGTCGCGGATGGTGCGGTCGCGGATGGTGCGCCGCGTGTTGATCGGATTGCCGTAACCGGTGTCGGCGTCGGCGATCACCGGCAGGTTGGAAGCATCGACGATGCGGCTGGCGGTGTCGATCATTTCCGTCGCCGTCAGCAATCCAACGTCGGGCATGCCAAGCCGCGTGATGCTGGTGCCGAAGCCCGTCATATAGACGGCATCGAAGCCGCCCATCGCAACCAGGCGCGCGGCAAGGCCGTCGGCGACACCCGGGGCGACGATGCAGCCGGGGCGGGCGAGCAAGGCGCGCAGGCGTGAAGTCATGCGTTCCATGTGGATTCCTTAACTCGCGGCGCGGATGCGCGGGCGTGCGGTGAATTTAAAATCGACGTCGGTCAGTTTTTCGCAGGCCCACAAGACGTCGAGCAGTTTCTTCGCGTCAGCGTTGCCCAGCACCGGTTCGGCCAGCTCGAAATATTTCTCATTGAGCTCGTCGTCGGTCAACGGCATTTCCGGGTCACCTTTGCGCGTCGGCTGGAAATATTTGAAGACCGTGCCGTCGTTCAGCTCCACTTCAACGTGCGCGGCGCGCTGGTTCGGATAATTTTTCGACAGTTCCGGATCGGTCTCAACTTCGATTTTCGACAGCAGCGAACGCACGTTCGGATCATTCATGCGTTCCTCTGAAAACGCCACCAGCCGCACGCTGCCGTGCACCAGCGCGTGCGCGGTCACGTACTGCACGCTGAATTTCGCCTGGTAATCGCCCTCGGGATTGGCGTTGTTGACAATGTCCGTGCCGGCCTTGTAGGTGGCGATTTTCATGCGTTTGATGTCGCTCGACTTGAAGCCGTGCGTTTTCTGCAAATGCAGCGCGCCGTCGATCGGCGCGAAGGTGTGGCCGCAGCAGCCGTGGTTTTTAAAGGTCATGACGTTGATGTTGTAGCGCGTGCCGAGATCGCGCGTCGCTTTGCTCCAGTCCGCACCCGTGCTCATCGCGTTGCCGAAACCGACTTCGCCTTCGAGGATGTCGGTGGCGCCGGTCATGCCCTTTGCCGCCGCCATCGCGGCCAGCGCGCCGACTTCGGCGGCGTGGCCGCTGTGCAGCGGCTTAGACATGGCCTGCATGCGGTAGGCTTGTTGCAGGCCGGCCGCCATGGTCGCCACGGTCGCCAGTGCGTGCGCGATCTGCGTCGGGTTTAATTTGAGGATGGTGGCCACCGCGGCAGCGGTGCCGAAGGAGCCGATCGTGCCCGTGGTGTGCCAGTATTTATAATGCGAGGGCATCACGGATTCGCCGATGCGCG
>JAPLRD010000446.1:2359-2860 GCA_026399375.1 Pseudomonadota bacterium | reverse complement strand
GACGCCGCGCAGGAACAATTCTCCTGAAGCGCCGGTGGCCTGCGCCGCGGCGAGTGCGGCGGCGATGATCGGACTGCCCGGGTGATAACCGGCGTCGCGATAGATGTCGTCGAATTCGACCGAATGTGAAGCCGCGCCGTTGATCAGCGCGGCGGCGCGGATGGTGGCGGCGCGGCCCGAAGCGAGGCGCGCTTTGCCGTGATCGAGGTCTTCGGCCAGTGCCTGTTCAAGCACGGTCGCCGGTGTAACGAGGCTGCCGGGCAGGAGGCTCGCATACCAGTCGATCACCGCGCGCTTGGCGTGATGCAATACCTCGGCCGAAATCGTTTGCGTGCGGAAGTCCTGCGCGAATGCGGCGAAGCGCTCTACGACCGTCACCTCAATCCGCCTGTGCGCCGGAGGCCTTGACGATTTTCGCCCACTTGGCGGTTTCGTCTTTCATGTACTGGCCGAATTCTTCCGGCGTGTTGCCGCTAGGGTCGGCGCCCTGCTGGATGAATT
>JAPLRD010000446.1:0-2262 GCA_026399375.1 Pseudomonadota bacterium | reverse complement strand
CGAGGCCGAACCAGGAGGAGGCATCGAAACCGGGGAAGCCGGATTCCGCGACTGTGGGCACATCGGGCACCCCGCCCGAGCGGCGCAGGCTGGTTACCGCCAGGGCGCGCAGCTTGCCACCGCGCACGAGTTGTATCGCCGAGGGGATGGTGGCGAACATGCATTGCACCTGTTCGCCCGAGAGCACGTCGTTTAGCGCGACCGCGCCCTTGTAGGGTACATGGGTGAGATCGAGGCCCGCCTGCAGATTGAGCAGCACGCCGGACAAATGCGACGATGTGCCGCTGCCGGTGGAGGCATAGAAATACTTGTTGGGGTTCGCTTTCGCCAGTGCGACGAATTCCTGGAAAGTCTGCGCCGGCACGGTGCGCGGATTCACCACCAGCATATTGGGCACGTGCGCGACGAGCGTGATCGGCGCCAGGTCCTTCAGGTTGTCGTAGGCCATGCGTTTGTACAGGCTCGCATTGATCGCGAGCGGGCCGACCGAACCCATGAGCAGGGTGTAGCCATCGGGTTTCGCCTTGGCCACGATTTCTCCGCCGATGTTGCCCCCGGCGCCGGGTTTGTTCTCGATGATGATGGGTTGACCCAGGCCTTTGCGCAGCTCGTCCGAAATCAGCCGCGTGATGATGTCGGTGGTGCCCCCGGCGGAGAATCCTACGATGATGGTGATCGGACGGTTGGGGTAGCTGCCTTGCGCGCCGGCGCCCGTTGCGCAGAGCAGGATAGAGCAGGCCGTGAAGGCCGTCAGTATAGACGCGGACGGCGCGGCGCGCCCTTTCGTGGCGTTTTGCGTGGCGCTTCGCGGAGGATTGTCCATGCTGGCAGTCACCCGCCGCTTGGTCTACACTGTGCCTGCCTAAAGGAGAAGGAGGGCATCATGCAACTACGCGAAATTCTTAGAATAAAAGGTAACCTGCTGGTAACCGTGGCCCCCGAGGGCATGGTGAGCGATGGGGTGAATATCATGAGCGAAAAGGATATCGGCTCGCTCGTGGTGATGAGTCAGGGGAAGTTGGTGGGCATGCTCACCTTTCGTGAAGTGCTGCAGGCATTGCACAAGAGCAAGGGCTCGATTCAGGGCCTGCGCGTGGATGCCATCATGGTCAAGAATCCCAGGACCATCGCGCCTGATGTCGAAGTGGACGAACTGCGCAGCGTCATGCTGGAGCACCACATCCGCTACATGCCCGTGACCGAAGGCGAAACCCTGGTCGGCGTGCTTTCGTTTCACGACGTTGCACGAGCCGTGTTGGAAGAGCAGGCGTTCGAGAATCGCATGCTCAAGGGTTACATCAAGGATTCGCCGAACTAAGCGTGCGCTTCTGAGCCTTTCCCGCAGAAAATTTCTTGCGCTCACGGGCGGCGTCGCGCTGGGCGCCGGCGCCTTGGCCACCTGGCGCTATTGGCCCGATCAGGGTTTCATCAATCCCTGCCGTGCAGGACTGCCTGCACCGCTGGCGCAGCACGAGCTCGTGCGCGCCGCCTGGGAAGGCCTGGATGCAGCCAAGGTCTGGGACGCGCATTGCCATCTGGCCGGTACCGGCGACTCGGACGAGGGCGTCGCGAATGCCGGCAAGACCGGAACGCAGAGTGCCGCGGCTTCGGACCGGGGTATCTATCTCGATCCTTCCATGAAGGGCGGATTCAATCCGCTGCGTAGCGCGCAACGCCTGTTTTTCATGAACGCAGGCTGTGTGCGCGATATGCCGGGGCAGGTGGATCTAAGCTATGTCGAGCGTCTGCTCCAGCTTCAGGGCGGCATGCGGCCCGGAGCGAAGCTGCTGCTGCTCGCGCTCGATGCCTGCGTCGACGAGAAGGGAGGGGAGTCCTGGGAGCAGACCAGTCTGTATATCCCCAATCGCTATGCCGCAGCAGTGGCCAAGCGCCATCCGCAGGCTTTCGAATGGGCGGCCTCGGTGCACCCGTATCGCCGCGATTGCGTGGCGCGGCTGGAGGCAGCGGTGACAGCGGGCGCGCGCGCGCTGAAATGGCTGCCTTCGGCGATGGGCATAGATCCGGCTTCGAAGCTTTGCGATCCCTTCTACGCCGCGATGGCGCGGCTGGGTACGCCGCTCATCACGCATGCGGGACTGGAGCGGGCGCTCACCGGGCACGACGCGCAGGAATTGGGCAATCCGCTGCGTCTGCGGCGCGCGCTCGATCACGGGGTGCGCGTGGTCGTCGCGCACTGCGCCTCCATGGGAAAAGACCTCGATATCGACCGCGGCACGGGCGGCGGCGCAGTCGGCAGCTTCG
>JAPLRD010000153.1:10027-10923 GCA_026399375.1 Pseudomonadota bacterium | reverse complement strand
CGCCCAGTCGCTGCTGACGGAGTCGAAGATGCCGCTCGAGCGCGCGCGCGACATGGCCGAGATTCTGGTCGAGGCGGACCTGCTCGGCCACGACACGCACGGGCTGCAGCTGCTTGCCTCCTATCTGCAGCATATCGAAGCAGGGCAGATGCGGCTCGAGGGCGAGCCGATCACGATTTCCGACCGCGGCGCCGCCATCACCTGGGACGGCCAGCGCCTGCCCGGTCCCTGGCTGGTGCTGCGCGCGATGGAACTCGCCGCCGAGCGCGCAAAGACCTACGGCAGTTGCACCGTGGCCATAGGCCGCAGCCATCACATCGCCTGCCTCGCCTCCTATCTAAAACGCGCAACCGACGCCGGCCTGGTGATGCTGCTCCTGACGTCCGCTCCCACCGGCGCCAGCGTCGCGCCGCACGGCGGCCTGCGCTCCGTGTTCTCTCCGAGTCCCTTGGCCATAGGCTTTCCGACCGCCGAGGGTCCGGTGCTGGTGGACGTGTCCACCTCCATCACCACCAACGGTTTGACCACCCGTCTGCGCAAGGAAGGCAAGCGCCTGCCGCACCCGTGGCTGATCGACGAAGCGGGCGAACCGTCCGACGACCCGACGGTGCTGGCGGCGCCGCACAAGGGAACCATCCTGCCGGTCGGCGGGCTGGATGCCGGCCACAAGGGCTACGGCCTGGCATTGATGGTTGAAGCGCTGACGGCGGGTTTGTCCGGCCGCGGACGCGCCGATCCGCCGGAACCGCTGGACGCCAGCGTGTTCGTGCAGATCATGGATCCGGCGGCATTCGCCGGCGTTGGGGATTTTCACCGGCAAATGGACTGGGTGGCCAAAGCCTGCGTGGACAATCCACCGCGCAAAGGTTTCGACCGCGTTCGACTTCCCGGGCAAC
>JAPLRD010000153.1:0-9988 GCA_026399375.1 Pseudomonadota bacterium | reverse complement strand
GAGCAGAAATTGCAGCAAGGCGTCGAACTCGAAGGCGCGATCCTGCCGGCGCTCGCACCGTGGGCGGAAAAATTGCGCGTCGCCCTGCCTCCGCCTCTTTAGCACCGCGCAAGGATGTAACGCGCCCTGAATCAGGGCGCACAGGTTAGGGCGTGCACACTGCCGTACCCATCCACTGTAAAATCCGCCCATGCCGATATACGAATATGCCCCCACCTCGGGCCATTGCGAACAATGCAAGGGCGTGTTCGAGGTGATGCAGCGTCTGGCCGACGCCAAGCTGACCGCCTGCCCGACCTGCGGCCAGCCGTGCGAACGTCGCATCAGCGCGGTCGCGCTCGGCGGCAACTGGTCGCTGACAGACAGCAAGATCCAGCAGTCCGGCCTGACGCAGTACAAGAAAGTCGAACAGGGCGTGTATGAAAAGACCGCAGGCACGGGCGGTCCCGAACGCATTTTCCGTGACTGAACGCGATCGGTCCTGCGCCGCAAGCATCCTCGAATGACCACCTGCACCTGCGCCGACATCCTCGGCGGCCGCGCGCCGCAAGACACACCCGTGACCGTCAAAGGCTGGGTGCGCACCCGCCGCGATTCGAAAGCCGGGATTTCATTCGTCCACGTTTCCGACGGCTCGTGTTTTCATCCGGTGCAGGTGGTGGCGCCGAACACGCTGGCGAATTACGGCGCCGAAGTCACGCGCCTTACCGCGGGCTGCGCGCTGGAGGCGACCGGCACCGTCGTGCCGTCGCCCGCGAAAGGCCAGCCGTTCGAGATGCAGGCGAGCGAAATCCGGGTCGTGGGCTGGGTGGAGGACCCGGACACCTATCCGATCCAGCCCAAGCCGCACACCATGGAGTACCTGCGCGAAGTGGCGCACCTGCGGCCGCGCACCAATGTCATCGGCGCGACCCTGCGCGAAGTCGCCCCCCTGCGGCCGCGCACCAACGTCATCGGCGCGGCGACGCGCGTGCGCCACAGCATCGCGCAGGCGATACACCGCTTCTTCCACGAGCAGAGCTTCCTCTGGGTGAACACGCCCATCATCACCGCATCCGACGCCGAGGGCGCGGGCGAGCTCTTTCGCGTCTCCACGCTGGACCTCGCGAACCTGCCACGCACGCCGGACGGAAAGGTCGACTACGCGCAGGACTTCTTCGGCCGCGAGGCGTTTCTCACCGTGTCCGGCCAACTCAACGTAGAGACCTACTGCCTCGCGCTGTCGAAGGTCTACACCTTCGGGCCGACGTTCCGCGCCGAGAACTCCAACACCAGCCGCCACCTGGCGGAGTTCTGGATGGTGGAGCCGGAGATCGCGTTTGCAGACCTCGGTGACAACGCCACCCTCGCCGAAGGCCTGCTCAAGCACGTGCTCAAGGCGGTGCTGGACGAGCGCGGCGACGACATGGCCTTCTTCGACGAGCGCATCGAGAAAGGCCTGATCGCCAAACTGCAGGGCATCGTCGACAAGGAATTCGTTCGCATGGACTACGCCGAGGCGATCGGCATCCTCGAAAAGGCGAAGCAGAAATTCGAATTTCCGGTGAGGCCGGGCATGGACCTGCAATCCGAACACGAACGCTATCTCGCCGAAAAGCACGTCGGCGGCCCGCTGGTGCTGATGAACTACCCGAAAGAGATCAAGGCGTTTTACATGCGCCTCAACGACGACGGCAGGACCGTCGCCGCCATGGACGTGCTCGCGCCCGGCATCGGCGAAATCGTCGGCGGCAGCCAGCGCGAAGAACGGCTAGCGGTGCTCGACGCGCGCATGGACGAAGCGAAGCTCGACAAGCAGCACTACGGCTGGTACCGCGACCTGCGCCGCTACGGCACCGTGCCGCACGCCGGATTCGGCCTCGGCTTCGAGCGCACGGTGTCCTACATCACCGGCCTCGCCAACGTGCGCGACGTGATTCCCTTCCCGCGCACGCCGGGTAGCGCACGCTATTAGGCCCTGTTCACATTCAGCGAATCGGCGCGGTGGCACGCGCGCATCAGCACCGACGACACGCCCTTACCCCGGTTTGTCCCAGTTGAACGCAAGGGGCTTCTTGGCGAGAAAGCGTCCAACCGCGTCCCGGTGATACTCGGTATGCATAGCTAGCGCCTGGGCATACGACTCCAGTTCCGCCAGCGTATCCTGATCGAGGTTGAACGAACGGTTCAATATGTTCTTTGCCATGCCAAGCGCCTGCGTCGGCGCGTCGGCGAGGCGCGCCGCCAGCGCCAATGCTTCTTCCAGTGCTTTCCCCTTCGGGCAGACGGCATAGGCGATGCCCAGGGCAAGGGCCTCTTTCGCCTTCACTTCCCGCGCCGTAAATACGATTTCCTTGGCGCGCTGCAAGCCGACGATACGGGGGAGCAGGTACAGTCCGCCCAAGTCTGGCACGAGGCCGATGCGCGCAAATACCGCACAAAAGCGCGCATCGCTGGATGCGATCACGAAATCCGACGCCAGCGCCAGGTTGAATCCGGCGCCGAACGCCGCTCCTTCCACCGCCGCGATGACCGGTTTTTCCAGGTTCACCATTTCCCGGAACCACGGATGCAGCTTGCGTATGCGGTCGCGGCACGCGAGGACCGGCCGCACCTTCTCACCCAACGACTTCAGGTCGCCGCCGGCGCAGAATGTGCCGCCCGCGCCCGTCAGCACGACGACTTTGACGTCATCGGTATCGCGTGCGACGAAAACGGCGTCGGCGATCGACTTGCGCATCTCGAGATCGAACGCGTTGCGCCTCTCGGGCCTGTTGAGGGTAACGATCAGGGTGCTGTCCTGCCGGCTGAGCACTACGGATGAAGTCATTTTTTCGCCTTTGTTGAGAGTGTGCCGCTTAGGGTCTCTTACAATATGAGGGGATAGATCCCCTCATACTCCCCTAAATTGGCCGTTGCAAAATTCATTTTGCAACGTATTCTTAATCCGTCCGGATATTGGCGTCGTTCACCACTTTGCGCCAGCGGTCGATCTCGTCCTGAATCCATTTTGCAAACGCTTCCGGAGAACTGCCGATCGAGTCCATGCCTCTTGCGGCCAGCCGCTCGCGCAACTCGGGCTCGTTGGCGATGGCGACGAATTCCTGGCTCAGGCGATTCACGATGGGCTTGGGCACACCGGCCGGCGCGAGCATTCCATACCAGCCCTGCACTTCGAAATCGGGAACGCCCGCTTCGGCGGGCGTCGGAATCTCGGGCGCAACAAGCGACCGCTCCTTCGTCGCCAGCCCGAGCGCAGAAAGCTTGCCCGACTGGATGTGCGACAGCGCCCCGCCCAGCGTGGCGAACATCACCGACAATCTGCCGCCCATGATTTCGGTTATCGCCGGCGCCTCGCCTTTGAAGGGCACATGCACGACGTCGATGCCGGCCTTGTGCTTGAACAATTCCGTCATCAGATGCGCGGTCGAGGCGTTGCCCGCCGAACCATAGCTCATCGACCCCGGCTTCGCGCGCGAGAGTTCGATGAACTCCTTTACAGATTTCGGCGGCTGGCCGGGATTGGCGACGAGCACCATGGAAAAGCGCGCCACCTGGGCGATTGGAGCGAAATCGCGCAAAGTGTCATAGGACAGGTTCTTGTACAGGCTGGGATTGACGCTCGCCATCCCCTGCCCGACCATGATGATGGTATAGCCGTCGGGCGCCGCCTTGGCCACGATCTCCATTCCTATGATGCCGCCCGCACCGGCGCGGTTTTCGACCATGACCGGCTGGCCGATTTTCTCGGACAGGCGCTTGGCCAGAATGCGCGCGAGTATGTCCGACAGCCCGCCCGGGGCATAAGGGCAGATCAGCCTGATCGGTTTGTCCGGAAATTCCGCCGCCGTTGCCGCCTGACCCGGCAAGGCTGCGGCCATGAACATACCAAGTATCCAGACGGCTTTTCTCAACGTGCACATGATCGCGCCACTCCGATTGGCTTACGTCGTAAAAGACAGCTCTGCTGCAACCACCCGCGGATATCCGCCAATCAAACCCCTTGCAGCGAGAACGCCCGCCTTCGCCGGATGGCGTCAATCCACCTTTGCACCGGATTCTCTAACCAGCTTTCCCCACCGCGGTATTTCCGCCTTGATGAGTTCGGTGACTTCTTCCGGAGTGCTTCCCACCGGTATGCCACCCATGGACTCGATCTTCTCCTTGAGGTCCGTGTTGCGAATGATCTTTACCAGCACGGAATTCAGCTTTTCTATGATCTCGCGCGGCGTCCCGGCCGGGGCCATGACGCTGTACCAGGCGGCCAGGTCGTATCCGGGCAGGCCTGTCTCCTCCATGGCGGGGAGATCAGGCACTGCGGGCACTCGCTTGCTCGAGGTGACTGCAAGAGCGCGAAGTCTGCCGGACTCCAGGTAGCGCATGCCGGCGAGGACGCTGCAAAAAACGATGGGAACCTGGCCGCCTATGACGTCTATCATGGACGCGCCGTCGCCCTTGTACGGAATATGGTTCATGCGCACCCCGGCCAGGGTCTTGAACAGTTCGCCGGACAGGTGCGAGCTCGTCCCGTTTCCACCTGAACCAAAACTGTACTCGCCGGGCTTGGCCTTCAGCAGCGCGATCAATTCCGGCACGTTTCGCGCCGGAACGCTGGGGTGCACCGCCAGCATGTTGGGCAGATAGGTGAACAAGGTGACGGGCGCTAGATCCTTGAGCGGGTCGTAAGGCAATTTGCCGAACAATGTCAGGTTCGCCGCCAGCGGCCCGTTGGTTGAGATCAGCAAGGTATAGCCATCCGCCGGCGCCTTGGCGACGATATCGGTTCCGATATTGCCGCCGGCCCCGGGCCGATTGTCCACGATCATGCTTTGGCGAAATGCCTCGGTCATCTTTTGCGCCAATGCACGCGTCATGACGTCGGTCGGCCCGCCCGCCCCGAAGGGCACGACGATCCGGATGGGCTTTACAGGATATTCCTCCGCCCCCATCGCGGGAGCCGCCATGCAGAGCATGGCCGCCAACGCCGCCAGGATGCTTCTTCTGCCGCCGATCAACATTTCGTCCTCCTTTTTGTTCGTTTCCGGAGCGTTCACTTTTCGCCCTCTTGTGGAAAAGAATTGATAAACGTTTTCGATGTCGCGCTAAAGACTCCCCTGCTTCGAAACCACGGTGCGCATAGCCTTGACGATTCCGGCCGGTGTACCAATTGATATCACGGAAGCACCCCGGGTCACCCTCCGCGCCTGCGATAAAGGAGCGTGGCCCGCATTTCCTGCGCGACCGAACCGTCCTGCTTGACGCAGCGGCGCTCGAACGTCACCACCCCCCGGTCCGGCTTGCTCGATTCCTTCTTTTCGACCACTTTGGACATCATGTGAATGGTGTCGCCGTGCTTGACGGGCTGGAGCAGGCGCCAGGCGTCGATTTGCAAGAGAGCAAGCAAGGTGCCGTCATTGATCCCGCTCGCATACTGCAGCCCCCCCATGATGGCGTAGATCAACGGTCCGTGCGCAATCGGTTCACCGAATTGCGTGGTCTTGCAATATTCGAAATTGGTGTGCACCTCGTTGAAGTCGCCCGACAGGCAGGCGAAATTGACAATGTCAGTCTGCGTGATCGTGCGCGCGGGCGTGCGAAATTCCTGCCCGATCTCGAAGTCCTCGAAATAGCGCCCGCGCTTTGTTTCGGTGCTCTTTGTTTCCGTGTTCATTTCTCGCATGCCTCCGATAAAAGACGGCCCGATCAGCGCGGTTGCGCCGTCAGGATCACAGTGCAATGCGAGGACAGAATTCCGCCCTCATTGTGCACCAACGCCACTTCGGCCCCTTCCACCTGCCGCGGCCCCAGCCCGCCCCTGAGCTGGCGCACCGCCTCGACGATGCCGAACAGCCCACCCGCGGAGCCTGCGTGGGCGTGGGACATCATGCCGCCGTGCGTATTGACGGGCAGCTTCCCGCCGATCCTGGCGTGGCCCTCTTCGTAGAACCGCCCGCCCTGGCCGCGCGGGCAGAAACCCAGCTCTTCCATTTCGATGATCGGCACGATCGAAAAGCAGTCATATAACTGGGCGACGTCGATGTCCGTCGGGCCCAGACCCGCCATTGCATACGCGGCGCGCCCGGACTGGACTGCACCGAACTCGGTCAGGCTGGGTGCGCAGATGAGGTGCTCGTGCGTGTGAATTTCGCCGATTCCCGCCAGATACGCGGGCTTGCCCGGCAAGTCTTTGGCACGTTCCGCCGAAGTGACGATGAATGCGCCGCCGGCATCCGAGATCAGGCAGCAATCGAGTATGCGCAGCGGATCCGCGATCGGTTTCGAATTCAGGACGTCAGCCAGGGTTATCGGCGTGCGCATATGCGCATTGGGATGCAGGCTTGCATGGTACCGGCTGGTCACCGCCACTGCCGCAAGCTGTTCGGCGGTCGTGCCGAATTCGGCCATGTGGCGCCGCGCGATCATTGCGTAGAACCCCGGGATCGAAGGGCCGTAGGGACGTTCGAAATAGGGGTGACCCACTGCGGTGAGCGCGGCGACCGCCTGGTCCCGCGTCTGCCCCGTCGCCCGGTTCTCACCGGCGCACACCAGCACCGTATTGCATTGTCCGGTAACGATCGCCTCGGCCGCGTGCTTCAGCATCACCGCGGGCGAGGCGCCGCCCACAATCATCGACGCGTTATAGCGCGGTTGCAGGCCGAGGTATTCGCACATGACCGTACCGAGCATGAAATAGGGTTCGGTAAACGAATACGCGGTGAGCAGTCCGTCGATATCCGATACCTTCAACCCGGCGTCGTCAAGGGCGCGCTTGGCTGCCTGTGCGCCGATTTCCGACTCGCCCACCCCGACGATGGCCACGCTGTTGCGCAGTGTTGAAACAGCACTCATTGTCTTTCTCCCTTGCCCTCACCTACGGTCAGCACTTCCACGGTTCTCCTGCCCTCTCCTGATCTTTGCGCCGGAAAGAAGGCCGCGCCTGCGGCATCACTTCCGGCGCGAAAACTGCGGAATCTTCGCGCCATCGCCACGCTCCTCGAAGCAGACTTCGACCGCATCTCCGATGCCGGTCGCCAGCGCGTCTTCGCCCAGGATGTTCGCCATCATGCGCGGGCCTTCCTCGAGTTCGATCAAGGCGACGACATAAGGCACGCGATCCGTGAAGGCTGGCAGCGGCGCCCGCCGGATGATGGTAAAGCTGTGCACGGTTCCGCGGCCGCTGCTCTGGATCCACTCCAGATCCGTCGACCAGCAGGAGGGGCAAAGATAGCGCGGCAGAAAATGCAGCACCCCGCAGGCCTTGCATTTGCGAATCATCAGGCGGCCATTGCGGGCGCCATCCCAGTACGCTTGCGAGTCGGGATTGACTATGGGCGCTGGCAGTTCCTGGTTCATGTCGGCTCCTCCTATTTTGATTCAGGCTTGGCGGCGGCGGCGAAATCCGCGGGGCGCCGCTCAAGCGCGGCCGCCAGGCCCTCTTTGAACTCCGGATTGGCCATCGCCAGCGCCTGGCCGAAACCCTCGAACGCAAACATGTCGGTCATGCTGGTCTCGAAGCTTCGCGCCATGAGCGTCTTTGCCAACCCCATCACTTCGGCCGGCCCCTGCGCCAGACGCTTGGCCTCGCGCAATCCTTCTTCGTACAGCTTCTCATCCGGCACGACGCGCGACACCAATCCCAGGTCCGCCGCCTCTTTTGCGGAAAAACTGCCACCGGAGAAAAGAAAGTTCTTCGCCCGCGCCATGCCTATCAGCCTGGGAAGGTGGTACATGATGCCGATATCCGGAATCGCCCCCAGGCGGAAGAACCCTGCGATCAATTTCGCGCTCTCGCCGGCAATCAGCACGTCGCCGCTCAATGCCAGGCCCATGCCCCCGCCCACAGCCTGTCCGTTTATGCCGACCACGACCGGCTTGTCCAGCCACAACAGGGGAAACAGCCATCGGCTCAGGCCGCGAAAGCGCCGGTGAACCTGCCAGGGTTCGCAGGCGTCCTTGAGCATATTCAGATCGCCGCCCGAACAGAACGTCGGGCCGTCGCCGGTGAGAAAAACCGCGCGCACCGCGCGCTCGCTCTCGGCCAGTGCGATCGCCGCCCCCAGATCGTCACGCAATTCCGTCGTGAGCGAATTACGGCTCTCCGGGTTCGAAAGTCGAATCACCAGGACCGATTCATCGCGTATCACCGTAACTCTCTTTTCCGTCACGTGGACGCCTCCGTTTGTTGTTGTGATCGCAAGACCATCCGAGGCGCTCGAGCGTCCGCACCGGCGGAGCACCCCGTTTCAATCGCCACTCGGCCAGGCATCTGGAATGGAGAACATTTCATATTGCCATCCCTGCGCTCACGCCCTGACTGATGGCACGCATGGCATCGAGTTCGACTGCGTTGTCGGCGCCGCCTATCAGCGTGAAAGATATCCCTGCCTTTTGCAATTCGTCGGCGAGATCGCGGCAAGGTTCCTGGCCCGCGCAAATCGCAATGGTGTCGGCCTCGATCAGTTTGGGCTTGCCCTCATGCACGATATGCAGGCCCGCATCGTCTATCTTCACATACTCGACCCCGCCGATCATGGCGACGCCGCGCTTTTGCAGCACCATCCGGCGCGCCCAGCCGGTCGACTTGCCCAGACTTTGTCCGACCTTGGTCGGCTTGCGCTGCAACAGCCAGATGCTGCGTACCGGAGCGCCCCACTCAGCGGCGAAGACGTCCACATCCATGGAGGCCGAGACCCCGGCGTGGCTGACCAGCTCGGCCACGTCGAAGCCGATGCCGCCTGCGCCTATGATCGCCACTTTTTCTCCCGCCTGCCTGCGCCCCTGGATCAGGTCGATGTAGCTCGCGACCTTGGGATGGTCGATCCCCGGTATCGACAGGGTGCGTGGAACGATGCCGGTGGCCAACACCACATGATCGAATTCCCTTAGCGCCGCGGCCCTGGCCGGGGTTCCCAGCTTTACCGTGACGCCCGCAAGAGCGAGCTTTGCGCCGAAGTGGCGCAGCGTCAGCGCGAATTCCTCCTTGCCCGGTATGCGCCTGGCGAGATTGAACTGCCCGCCGATCTCGCCTGACGCTTCGAACAAGGTCACCTGGTGGCCGCGCTCGGCGAGCGTGCTCGCCGCGGCCAGCCCGGCCGGTCCGGCGCCGACTACGGCGACGCGCTTTCCCGCCGGGGCACGACTGATCACGATCTGCGTCTCGCGGCAGGCGCGCGGATTGACCAGACAGGAGCAAGGGCGGCGCGAAAAGAGTTCGTCCAGGCATCCCTGGTTGCAGGCGATGCAGACGTTGATCTCGTCAACGCGGCCGGCAGCCGCTTTGGTGACGAATTCGGCATCGGCCAGCAGCGGCCGGGCCATGGAGACCATGTCGGCGTCGCCGCGCGCGAGGATGCGCTCGGCGATCTCCGGCGTGTTGATCCGGTTGCTTGCCACCAGCGGAATGCCCAGTTCACCTTTCAGGCGCCGTGTCACCCAGGCAAACGCCCCCGGCGGAACCATGGTGGCGACCGTCGGAACGCGCGATTCGTGCCAGCCAATGCCGGTGTTGATGATATCGACGCCGGCCTTTTCGAGTTCCCTGCCCAGCGCCGCGATCTCCTCCCACGTGCTTCCCCCTTCGACCAGGTCGAGCAGCGACAGGCGGAAGATGATGATGAAATCGGCGCCGACACTGGCGCGGGTGCGGCGCACCACTTCCAGCGCGAAGCGCATGCGGTTCGCGTACGGGCCGCCCCAGCGGTCTTCGCGGCGGTTGGTGCGCAGAACAAGGAACTGGTTGATCAAATTGCCTTCGGAGCCCATGATCTCGACGCCGTCGTAGCCGCCGCGGCGCGCCATCGCGGCGCAATGCGCGAAGTCGTCGATGATCTGCTCGATCTCGTCGTCCAGCAAGGCGCGCGGGACGACCGCAACGATGGGCGACTTCACCGGCGAGGGCGCCACCGGCTGCGGGCAGTGCGCGTGGCCGCCGCGATGCAGGACCTGCAGGCAGATCTTGCCGCCTTCGCGATGCACGGCATCGGTCATGACAAGGTGCTTTTGCGCCGCG
>JAPLRD010000002.1 GCA_026399375.1 Pseudomonadota bacterium | reverse complement strand
TTTGGTGTACATGAACTGGCGCAGAAAACTCCAGATCCCGAACATCACGCGCTTGGCGTGGCCGGGATACTGCTTCTTCATGCTCACCACGGCGAGGCGGTAGGAACAACCCTCGGGCGGCAGGTAGAAATCGGTGATCTCGGGAAACTGCTTTTGCAGCAGCGGCACGAACACCTCGTTCAGGGCCACGCCCAGCACCGCCGGCTCGTCCGGGGGCTTGCCGGTGTAGGTGCTGTGGTAGATCGGATCGCGGCGCAGGGTGATGCGCTCGATGGTGAACACGGGGAATCGCTCCTGCTCGTTGTAATAGCCGGTGTGATCGCCGAAGGGGCCCTCGAGCGCCGTTTCGTCCGGATGTATCACCCCCTCGAGTACGATCTCGGCACCCGCCGGCACCTGCAGCTCGCTGCCCACGCATTTCACCAGTTCGGTCTTGCCGCCGCGCAGCAGGCCCGCGAACTGATACTCCGAGATCGAATCCGGCACCGGTGTCACCGCCGCGAGCATGGTCGCCGGATCCGCACCCAGCGCCACCGCGATCGGAAACGGCTGGCCCGGGTGATGCAAACCATGATCGCGAAAATCGAGCGCGCCGCCGCGCTGCGCCAGCCAGCGCATGATGACCTTGTTCGGCGCGATCACCTGCTGGCGGTAGATGCCCAGATTCTGCCGCGGTTTCAGCGGCCCGCGGGTGACCGTCAGGCCCCAGGTGATCAGCGGTCCGGCGTCTCCGGGCCAGCAGGTCTGGATCGGCAGCCTCGATAGATCCACGTCCTTGCCTTCCCACACGATTTCCTGGCAGGGCGCACGGTCGAGCAGCTTCGGCGCCATGTTGAGCACCTGCTTCAGCACCGGCAGTTTGTCCCAGGCATCCTTCAGACCTTTGGGAGGTTCCGGCTCTTTCAGGTATGCAAGCAGTTTGCCCACTTCGCGCAAGGCTTCGACCGAGTCCTGCCCCATGCCGAGGGCCACACGATGCGGCGTGCCGAACAGATTTGCCAGCACCGGAACGCGCGCACGCACGCCCGCCCCGCCGAAACCCTTGGGATTTTCGAACAAGATCGCCGGGCCGCCCGCCCTGAGAACGCGATCGCAAATTTCGGTCATCTCGAGGCGCGGATCCACCTCCGCTGTCACTCGCTTCAACTCACCCAGCTGTTCCAGTTGCGCGACGAAGTCGCGCAGATCTTTGTAGCGCATGTCAGATTTCCTATATCACCGGGTTCGTCCCGCCGTCCATGGGCACGATGGCACCGGTAACGTAACTTGCCTGGCCCGACGCGAGGAACACGGCGACGCTGGCGACCTCCTCCGGCCTGGCAATGCGCCCGAGAGGAATGCGTTCTGCGCCCCTGGCGAGGAGTTCGGCCGGTGCGACGCCGCTGCGGCGCGATTCTGCCGCCAGCCCCTCTTCCACGCGTCCTGTCAGCGTAAGGCCGGGGTTGATCGCGTTCACGCGTATGCCCTTCTTGCCGTAGGCGTGGGCGAGTCCCGTCGAAACCAGCATCAGCGCCGCATTCGCGGCGCCCCCGGGAATATGCACCGGGCCGGCCACCTTGCCTCCCATGCCGATGATATTGACGATGACGCCGCGTGCACGCGCGAGCATGCCCGGCAGCACCGCCTGGATCGCATGTACGTAGGAGAAGTACTTCGCGTCCATGGCGTCGTGCCAGGCGGCGACATCTAGTTCCTCCGGCGCATAGCGCTTGGCCGCTCCGGCCGAGTTGATCAGGACCTCCACCGGACCGAGCGCGCGTTCGACCTCGGCCACGATCTTCTCGCCTGCATCGCGCCGGGTCAAATCGGCACTGACGCAATGCACGGTGTGCCCCTGCTTTGCCAGCTGCGCTGCGGCCGCGGCGAGATTGGCCTCGCTTCTGGATACCAGCGCCACGCGCGCGCCCTCGGCGGCGAATGCCTCGGCGCAGGCGTAGCCTATGCCCTTGCTGCCGCCGGTGATCAGCACCACTTTTCCGTCCAGATCCAGCTTCATTTCAAGCTCCAGTTCGCGGCGCGTGCGCCGCATTGTTCTACAGAATGAAGTCGGCGCGTATTCAATTGAACTGCTTCAGCGCCACGCGTAATTCGCCGCAATGCCGGCGAAAACGACCCCGCCGACCCAGTTGTTGTGGCGGAACGCCTTGAAGCAATCTTCCCGGCGGCGCCCGCGTATCAGGGTGTAGTGATACAGCATGATCAGCCCGGCGGCGCCCAGACCCAGATAGTAATACATGCCGAACTGCAGCCTCGCGCCTGCGCCCGCGAGCACCGCCAGCATCGCACCGTAGCACAACATCACACCGGCGACGTCGAAGCGGCCGAGGGTAATCGCGGCGGTCTTGATGCCGATCCTCATGTCGTCGTCGCGGTCAACCATGGCATATTCCGTATCGTAGGCGATGGCCCAGAAGACGTTCGCCAGCAACAGCCACCAGGCGAGGTCCGGCAGGCGGTTGGTCAGGGCGGCAAACGCCATCGGAATGCCGAAACCGAAGGCCACGCCTAGATAGGCCTGCGGCACCGAAAGAAAGCGCTTGGTGAACGGATACGTGGCGGCCAATGCAAGCGCCGCGAACGAAAGCGCGATGGTGAGCCGGTTGAGCGCCAGCACCAGGCAAAACGCCGCGAGCGTCAGTATCACCGCCAGCCATAGCGCTTCTTTCACGCTCACCAGGCCGGCGGCGAGCGGCCGGTCCCGGGTGCGCTCGACGTGCGCGTCGAAATTGCGATCAGCCAGATCGTTCATGACGCATCCGGCCGAACGCATCAACAGCGTGCCCAGGCAAAATATGCAGACCATCAGCCATCCCGGACTGCCGTCGGACGCGATCCACAAAGCCCACAGCGTCGGCCACAGAAGCAGCAGCGTGCCGATCGGCTTGTCCAGCCGGGTCAGCCTTGCGTAGAGGGCGAGGCGCTGTTTGATGGCGGCGAAATTCATCTTCTAAGAGGCCATTTCAAAATTGACTGTCATTCCGAGCGCAGCGAGGAATCTGCTTTTGGGTAAAACAAAAAAGCAGATTCCTCAGCCTTCGGCTTCGGAATGACAATTTTTGGCATCTTCATTCTGCATTACGCTTTTGGATTTTCATCGATCAAACTTTCATCAATTCGCTTTTCCCCGCCATCCATCGCGCCAGATGCCGGCGCGCATGTTCCGGATGCTCCTGCAGCAGCTGCGGCGCCAGATCGCGCGCGGCCTCGAGCAGATCGACATCGCGTTCGATGTCGGCGAATCTTAGCAAGGGCGCGCCGCTCTGGCGCACCCCAAGATATTCCCCCGGCCCGCGCAGCAACAGGTCCTGGCGCGCGATTTCGAAACCGTCGCTCGACTCGAACACGACCTTGAGCCGGGCGCGCGCGATTTCGCCCAGCGGCTTCTGGTAGAGCAGGATGCACACGCTGTCGGCCACGCCGCGCCCGACGCGTCCGCGCAACTGGTGCAGCTGCGCCAGGCCGAAGCGCTCGGCGTGCTCGATGATCATGAAGGAAGCGTTGGGCACGTCGACGCCGACCTCGATCACGGTGGTCGCGACCAGCAACTGGATCTTTCCGGCGGAGAATTCGGACATGACCGCGGCCTTGTCCGCCCCGGCGAGACGGCCGTGCACCAGGCCCACTTTCAGTTCCGGGAATTCCGCGGCCAGGCGCGCATGGGTATCGATCACGTTCTGCAGCTGCAATGCCTCCGCCCGATGTTGCCCGCGCCCGCGTGCCTGCGCCGCGGACGCCTCCAGTTCGAGGCTGTTGTCCTCGATCAGGGGACACACCCAATAGGCCTGCCGTCCTTCGCGGCAGGCATCGCGCACCCGCGCCAGCACTTCGTCGCGGCGCTCGGCGGCGATCAATTTGGTCGTCACCGGAGTGCGCCCCGGCGGCAGTTCGTCGATCAGCGACACGTCCAGGTCGGCGTAATAGCTCATCGACAGCGTGCGCGGTATGGGCGTGGCGCTCATCATCAACTGGTGCGGCTCGACACCTGTGCTCTCGGAAACCGGACTCCTGTCGCTCGACTTCGCGGCGTTCGAACCCTTGTCGTTCGACCCCTTGGCGCGCAGCGCGAGGCGCTGCTCGACGCCGAAGCGGTGCTGCTCGTCGACGATGGCCAGGCCCAATGACTGGAATGCGATTCCCTCCTGAAACAGCGCATGCGTGCCCACGGCGACTCGTGTCACGCCCGAGGCGATGTCGGCCGCCGCCGCGGTGCGCTCTTTCTTCTTCTGGCTGCCGGAGAGCCATGTGAGCTGCACCCCCAGGGGTGCGAGCCATTCGGAGAATTTGCGGTAGTGCTGCTCGGCCAGGATTTCCGTCGGCGCCATCACCGCGGCCTGCATCCCGTTTTCCACTGCGCGCAGGGCAGCCAGCGCCGCTACGACCGTCTTGCCGCTGCCCACGTCGCCCTGCAGCAGGCGGTGCATCGGATGGGCTTCGCCCAGGTCGCGCTCGATCTCGGCCCAGGCGCGGCTTTGCGCCCGGGTCAGCCGGAACGGCAGCCGCTCCAGCAGTTTCGCCGTCAGCGCACCCGCTTGCTTCAGCATCGGCGCGGACTTCGCCTTGCGCTCGCGGTAATGCAGACGCATCGACAGTTGCTGCGCCAGCAACTCTTCCAGCTTCATGCGCTGCCAGGACGGGTGAGTGCGCTCGCTCAGCGCCTGCGCGTCGTCGCCGGGCCGCGGATGGTGCAGGGCGTCGATCGAATAGCGAAATGAAGGCAGGCCGAAGCGCGCGGGAATGCTTGCAGGCAGCGTTTCGTCGAGCTCGCTCTGGCCCAGCGCCTTCTCTATCAGTCGGCGCAACGCCGCCTGCGGCAGCCCGGCTGTCGTCGGATAGACCGGGGTCAGCGCCGCCGGCAGGGGCGTATCCTCGCGCACGATGCGGTAACGCGGGTGAACCATTTCCGCGCCGAAGAAACCCGGCCGCACTTCGCCGAAGGCGCGCACGCGCGCGCCGGGCGCCAGCGCTTTCGCCTGGCTGCCGTAGAAATTGATGAAGCGCATGATCAGAAGGCCGCTGGCGTCCTCGATCTTGCACACGAGCTGGCGCCGGGGACGATAGGCGATCTGGGTCTCGATTACCGTGCCC
The DNA here is from genome assembly GCA_026399375.1 of Pseudomonadota bacterium. GTDB lineage: Bacteria > Pseudomonadota > Gammaproteobacteria > Burkholderiales > SG8-39 > 2-12-FULL-64-23. The sequence goes on along the minus strand of JAPLRD010000002.1, from coordinate 20,967 downwards.
TCGATCTGCACCGGCGCGCCTTCACGCGCCTCGGCGATCGCCGTCAGCCGGGTCTCGTCCTCGTAGCGCAGGGGCAGGTGCAGAACCAGATCGAAATCGCGCCGGATGCCGAGTTTCGCGAGCTTGGTCTTGAGCGGGTTTGCAGGTGCGGGGGGCGTCGGCTCGTCCTTCTTGCGCGCGCGAACACGCCCGGCGGCGGCGGGGCGCGCGCCGCCGCCGTCCGCGTTCTTGTTCGCGCCCTTGTCCGCGCCCTCCCCCGCTGTTTTCGTCACTGAATGACCAGGATCGCGTCGGCCTCGACCAGTGCCGCACGCGGCAGCGAGGCGACGCCGATCGCCGCCCGCGCCGGATACGGTTGGTTGAAATAAGCGGCCATGACTTCGTTGACTTTGGCGAAGTGGGCAAGATCGGTGAGGTAGATCGTCAATTTCACCGCATCGGCCAGGGACCCGCCTGCGGCTTCGGCCACCGCCTTCAGGTTGTCGAAAACGCGCCTGATCTGCGCGTCTATGCCCTCCACCAGCTGCATGCTCTGCGGGTCGAGGCCGATCTGGCCGGAGAGATAGACCGTATTGCCGCAGCGCACCGCCTGCGAATAGGTGCCGATGGCGCCCGGCGCGGCCGGGGTCGATATCGCGGTCTTTGTCATGGCTGGCTGTTCCCCTGATGTGGCGCGTGCGGTCTATAATCGCGGCACGGTCGCCGATTGTGTTCCGTCATGGCCGAATCTTACAATGACCTCAGCTGTCATCGCCAATCTGCAAAAACTCATCGGCACGCCGCGCGATGGCGCCCTGCTGCGCTTTTCCCTGGGCAACGAGTACCTGAAACTCGGCGACGCAGCCAATGCCCGGCTGCATTTGAGCGAAGCGGTGGCGCACGACCCCGCCTATTCGGCGGCGTGGAAGCTGCTCGGCCGGGCGCTCGCCGATGACGGGCGGGCCGAGGCGGCGCTGGCCGCGTACCGGCGGGGCATCGCAGTGGCGGAAAAAAAGGGCGACCTGCAGGCGGCAAAGGAAATGACGGTCTTCGCCAGGCGCATCCAGAAGCAACTCGAGCCCACTCCGCCGAACCAAGACGCCTAGACATGTCCCTATACACCGAACTGCGCACCAAGGTCATCGGCGCACCCCTTGACCCGCTGAGCGCTGAGACGCGCCACAACATCGCCCTGGTGGCGTTCTTCGCCTGGGTCGGCCTGGGTGCTGACGGCATATCCTCCTCCTGCTACGGCCCCGAGGAATCGTTCCGGGCACTGGGCGAGCATACGGGCCTCGGCCTGTACCTGGCCCTGGCCACCGCGGCCACTGTGTTCATCATCGCCCTCGCCTACAACCAGGTCATCGAGTTGTTCCCAACCGGCGGCGGCGGCTACCGGGTCGCAACCAAACTGATCGGGCCCTATGCGGGCGTGACCTCGGGCGCCGCACTGGTGCTCGACTACGTGCTCACCATAGCCATTTCGATCGCCAGCGGCGTGGACGCACTGTTCAGTCTGCTGCCGCTGGGTTTCCACGAGTACAAGCTGACCACTGAAATCGGCCTCATCATCCTGCTCATCGTGCTCAACCTGCGCGGCATGAAAGAGGTGATCAAGGTGCTGCTGCCGATCTTCCTCGGCTTCGTCGCCACGCACGCCTTCCTCATCATCTACGGCCTGGGTGCGCATGCGGATCAGTTGCCGGGTCTGGTTCCGGCCACGCTGGAACAAACCAGTTCTCTGGCGGGACAGTTGGGGTGGGCGCATGTGGCGGCGTTGATGCTGCTCGCGTACTCCCAGGGCGGCGGCACCTACACCGGCCTCGAAGCGGTATCGAACAACGTCAACGTGCTCGCGGAACCGCGCGTAAAAACCGGCAAGATCACCATGCTCTACATGGCCCTGTCGCTCGCTTTCACCGCCGGCGGCATCATCCTGCTGTACCTGCTGTGGGACGCGAAACCGGTCGAAGGCCAGACGCTGAACGCGGTGGCGTTCGGCGCCATCATCGAGAGCCTCGGTTGGGAGCCCTGGGTCAACAAGACGGCGCTGTGGACGGTGCTCGCACTCGAAGGCGGCCTGCTTTTCGTCGCCGCCAACACGGGCTTTCTCGGCGGCCCGGCGGTACTGTCCAATATGGCCGCGGACTCCTGGGTGCCGCACAAGTTCCGCTACCTCTCCACCCGCCTGGTCACCGAAAACGGCATTCTGGTGATGGGCCTGGCCGCGCTCGGCATCCTGCTCTGGACCCGGGGCAGCGTGTCCCTGCTGATCGTGCTCTACAGCGTGAGCGTGTTCCTGACTTTCGCCATCTCCCTGTACGGACTTTGCGTCTACTGGTGGCGCCATCGCAAAGATGGCGGGCAATGGATCGTGCGCCTCGGACTCTCGGCGACCGGCTTCGTCGTGTGCACGGTCATCCTGGTCATGCTGCTGGTGGAGAAATTCACGGAAGGCGGGTGGCTCACCGCGGTGATCATCGGCGCCATCATCGGCATCTGCATCATCATACGCAATCACTACGACTGGACCAGGCAGCAGATCCGCAAGGTCGACGAAATATTCGCCAACCAGCCCTTCGGCAGCATCGTAGGTGCGCCCAAACCCGATCCGTCCCAGCCGACCGCGGTGTTTCTGGTCGGCTCCAGCCGGGGCGGCGGACTGCATGCACTGCTATGGGTGCAGCGCATGTTCCCGGAGCATTTCCGCAATTTCATTTTCGTCAACGTGCGCACCGTCGACTCGCACAGCTACGGCGGCAACGAAGACATGAAAATGGTGAAAATGGAAGCCGGCGTCGCGCTTACTTACTTCGTCAACTTCTGCCACAGCAAAGGCTGGGCGTCGAAGTCCTATCTGAGTTTCGGCACCGACCCGGTCGACGAAGTCACCAAACTGGCAGAGCAGGTGCACGCGGACTTTCCGAACTGCATCTTCTTTGCAAGCAAGCTGATTTTCGACCATGAAAACTGGCTCGTGCGCCTGCTGCACAACCAGGCGCCGCTGGCGATCCAGCGCCGCCTGCACCTGCACGGCCTGCAAATGGTAATCTTGCCGATGAAGATTTGAGGATGGCCGGAACATCGCGGAACACGGCCGTCCAATAAGCCTGAGAGGCCATTTCAGAATTTCCGAAATGGCCCCGAATTAGGGGAGCACGAGGGGATGCGCCCCGAAGGAAGTCCCCGTAGGGGATATCCCCTCGTTTCGAAATAAGCTCCAAGTCGCCAACCGTTACGGAGATTTTCCATGACCCTCGTTATGAAATCCGCACTGATCACCGCCGGCCTCGGATTGCTGTTCGTCCTGGTCGAATGGAACATGATGCGCAAGAAAAAGGAAGGGATCACCCCGTCCGACTGGCGCAATCTGCGCGACCTGCTGCTGCTGACGGTCGGCGCCGCCGGCCTGGTGGCGTTCGCGGTCGCGAACCTGGCGTAAGCTTTGCAACAACGCGGGGGGAGGTTTCCCTTCGCGCCCCTCTGGATCGGCCCGCGGAAAAATATGCTTTGCCGCGCGTCCCCGGAGGCAGAATTTTTAATCGAAGAAAGGAAATGCCATGTTACCCAGCGCATCCAGCCTGGAAGGAAAGCCGGTACCGAAAGTCACGTTCAAAACCCGCACCGGCCAGCAGTGGAAAGACGTCACCACGGACGATATTTTCAAAGGCAAGACCGTAGCCGTGTTCTGCCTCCCCGGCGCCTATACGCCGACCTGCTCCAGCACCCACCTGCCGCGCTACAACGAACTCTACAGCGTGTTCAAGGCCAACGGCGTGGATTCCATCGTCTGCATGTCGGTCAATGACGCGTTCGTGATGAACGAATGGGGCCAGGACCAGGAAGCGGGCAATCTTGTTTTGATTCCGGACGGCAACGGTGAGTTCGCCGCCGGCATGGGCATGCTGGTGGACAAGACTGCCATCGGCTTTGGCAAGCGCTCCTGGCGCTATTCGATGCTGGTCAAGAACGGCGTGATCGAAAAGATGTTCATCGAACCGGACAAGCCCGGCGACCCGTTCGAAGTGTCCGATGCCGACACCATGCTGAAGCACATCAACCCGAAGGCGGCGGCGCCGGAGCCGGTGTTGATATTCGCCAAGCCAGGCTGCCCGCACTGCGCGCGCGCCAAGGCGCTGCTCGAAGCCAAGGGCTACCACTACGACGAAGTCAGCATGGGCAAGAGCGATGAACTGGAGGCATTTTTCGCCGCGCGCAAGGCAGGCTGACGCGGAGCAGGAGCGCGGTGCGCGGCTGACGTCGCGCACCTTGCCGCAGCCGACCACCATGTCAGCCATTCGAAAGATTTCGGTCAGCACCGGAATTTTCTGGGTCGAGATCGCAGACGCCGGTCTCAGGCTCTTGTGCGGCTGCCCGACCGACGCGATCAAGCATCTGGTGAAGAAGGGTTTCATCGCCAGCGTCGAGCGCGACGGCAGGGAGTTCGAAACCGGTCCGAACGCGATTCTGCTCTCCGACCTCACCATTCAGAGCGGCCGCGTCAGCAATTACGCCGAGTTTCCGGTGCTGCAGATGCTGTACATGCAGGGCATGATCGTCCCCGATCACCCGAACAACCGGGGCACGCTGCCGATGCTGATCGGCTCGCGCCGGCAGGTCGATGCGCAGATGGCCTACATATTTCGCGGCAACTACGGCCTCGAATCGGAGGAAGAACTGCTCGAAGCCGGCGCCTCCGCCGTGCTCGCTCGCGAACTGATGCGCATGAAGCGCGCGTTCGCATTCGGCCGCATCCGGCCCTCCGAGGAGCTGCTGCAGCCGGTGTACGTCGAAGGCGGCCCCAGGGACATCGGCGGCGGCGTCACCGTGTCGCGCAGCGGGCTCAACCTGTTTCGCATCGCTTACAAGGACGAGCACGTCGACGTCGACCTCACGCTCGCGCCGGGCGAGAACTACGAGTGTTCCTACCGGCTCGAGAGCCATCTGCTGCGGCGGGATTATTTTTCCGTGGTGCACAGCGGGGACGGCGACGGCTGGGACATCAACCGGCCGGCGATGAGCAGCATCGTGCTGTTCCAGGGGCGGGGCTACCTGATCGACGCCGGTCCGAACATCCAGGCCTCGCTCGACGCCCTGGGCATAGGGGTGAACGAAATCGAAGGCGTGTTCCAGACGCATTGCCACGACGATCATTTCGCCGGACTGACGCAACTCATGTGCAGCGACCGGCGCATTCCCTATTTTGCCGTGCCGATGGTGCGCGCGACCGTGGCGAAAAAGCTCGCGGCGATGCTGGGAGGGACGGAGCTCGAGTTTCGCGATTTCTTCGAAGTACGCGACCTGCAGCTCGACGAATGGAACGAAATCGACGGCCTCGAAGTCAGGCCGATACTGTCGCCCCACCCGGTCGAGACGACCTGCTTTCAGTTCCGCGTGTTCTGGGAAAAAGGCTACCGCACCTACTCGCACCTCGCCGACATCGCCTCCTTTGAAGTGCTGCAGGAGATGCTGTCCGCCGACGACGCGCCGGAGGGAATCAGCGCCGAGCGGCTGGCGACCACGCGGCGCGACTACGCCGCGCCGGCGAACGTGAAGAAGATCGACATCGGCGGCGGCCTGATCCATGGCTCCGCCGGCGATTTCCACGGAGACACGTCGGACCGGCTGGTCCTCGCGCACACCCACCGGCTCCTGACCGAGCAGGAACGCGCGATCGGCAGCGGCGCGCCTTTCGGCACGGTCGACGTGCTGATCGAGGGTGCGACCGATCAACTGCGCCGGAACGCCTTCGATTATCTGCGCCAGTATTTTCCGACGGTGCAGATGCACTGGATCCGCCATCTCATGAACAACGAGATCGTGACGATCAATCCGGAGGCCCTGCTGATCAAGGAAGGGCAGGCCGCATCCGACGCCTTTCTGATACTGAGCGGCAGCGCGGAAATGCTGGGTGCGAAAACCGGCGCCAGATACGTGCTGTTCGGCGGGTCCATGCTCGGCGAAATGTCCGCCCTGCTCGGCACGTCGGCGGAGGAAGCCTATCGCGCCATCAGCTTTGTCCAGGCCCTGCGGGTGCCGCGCGACATCTACCGTGATTTCGTGATCCGCAATTCCCTTTACCGCGGCATCGTGCAATCGCGGCAGGAAAGCGACTTCCTGCGCTCAAGTTCGCTCTTTGCCGAAGGGGTGTCCGGACTGACGCTGAACCGGCTGGTCCAGGCATCGGAACTGCGGACATTCGAAGCGGACAGCGAATGCGAGCCGCCCGACGCGACCCTGCTGCTGATCCATTCGGGCTCGGCCCTGCTGGAGAAGCCCGACGGCTCGGCGGAACTGCTGGCGTCGGGTTCGCACGTCGGCCTCGGACCGATGGGCGGGACCGCGCACCGCGGCTCGAAGATACGTTTTCGCGAGCGCACCAAGACTTACGCGCTGCCGCTCGAACTTGCCGGCAGCCTTCCCGTCGTGCGCTGGAAGCTGATCGAGACCTACCGCCGCCGCTATCTGGACGTCTACTGAGGTCTTGGCCGTATTTCGGAAAGACAATACTCGAAACTGTCATTCCGAGGCCGCAGGCCGAGGAATCTGCTTTTGGATTTAACAAAAAGCAGATTCCTCGCTGCGCTCGGAATGACAGCGCCTTTTGAAATAGTCATGTAGATACGGCGACTAAGCCTGCGCGTCGCGCCAGCGGAACAGAGCCAGCATCCACGGCGCGATGCGCGCCGCAAGAGCGTGCGCGGGGACGCGCCCCAGTTCGGTCAGAGGCAGCGGCAGGTCCGCAGGCGCAGCCCCCAGCGCGGCATCGGCGAGCACCGGCCCGAGCGCGATGCCCAGCGCCACCCCGCGGCCGTTGCAGCCGACCCAGGTGATCACGCCCTCGGCCAGCGCGTGCATGTGCGGCAGCTTGTCCTCGGTCATGGAGAGCTGTCCGTGCCAGACGTAGTCGAAGGACGGCTCTCCGATCTGCGGAAACAACAGCGCCATCCGGTCGCCGATGCGGCGTTTCAGCCTCGGTTCGAAATCGCGGTCGAAAATCAGCGCACCGCCGGTAACCAGGCGTCCGCGCCGGTCGAAGCGGCAGAAGTAAAGGTCGCCGTGGGTATCGGACATCGCGGTGTCGCTCGGCAGAATGCTGCGGCGAACGGTGTCCGGCAGCGGAGAAGTGGCCATCTGGTAGGAGCGCATCGGCACCCAGCTGCGATCCAGCCCGGGCCAGACGCGATCCGTGCCGTAGGCATTGGTCGCGATCACCACGCGCTTCGCCAGCACCGTCGCCGCGTCGGTGCGCACGAGCCAGCCTTCCCCCGCCCGTTCCATGCCGATAACAGGTGAACGCGTATGCAAACGCACGCCGGCGTCCATCGCAGCGCGGGCGAGGCCGCGCGCCAGCGCCAGCGGATCGACGTGGCCGCCGGTCGGATTGCGCCAGCCGCCGTGCCAATAGCGCGAACCGGTCAGCGCCGCGACCGCATCCTGGTCGAGCAATTCGACCGGCGCCCCGCGGCGGCGCCACTGCTCGAAACGCGGCTTCGAAATCCGCTCCACGCGTCCGGGCGTGTGCGCAGGCTGCAGCCAGCCGTTTTGCACGGCGTCGCAGGCGATCTTGTGGCGGCGAATCAAATCGAACGTGGCCTGCGCCGAATCGCGGATCAGCGCGACCAGCGCTTCGCCCTTGCCGGCGCCGCGCGCGGCGACGATCTCGTCCGGATCGGCGCGCGACAGGCAGGGTATGACCTGCCCGTTGTTGAGTCCGGAACCGCCCGAACCGATCTCGGCCGCCTCGAGCAATACGACATCCGCGCCGCGCCCGGCGGCTGCGAGTGCGGTCGAAAGCCCGGTGAAGCCCGCGCCTATGACCAGCACGTCGGCACGGTGCTCGCCCGAGGGCAGCGAGTCGGTCGCGGGCGCGGCGGGCGCCGTGTCGGCCCAGAGCGAAACCGGACTGTCCGATTGCGCGTGCTGCGTCATGCTTCGCTCTTGTGAATGTGGCCGCCGAGGTAGGCCGAGCGTATGCGCTCGTCGCTCGCGAGTTCCGCCGCGGGACCGGAGATGACGATGCGGCCCGACTCCATCACGTGGGCCGTGTCGGCCACGCGCAGCGCGGCCCTGGCGTTCTGCTCCACCAGCAGGATGGCGGTGCCTGCGGCGCGAATGGCGGCGATCAAATCGAAAATCTGGCGCACGAGCTTGGGCGCGAGGCCGAGAGAAGGCTCGTCCATCAGCAGCAGTTTGGGCTGCGCCATCAGCGCGCGCGCCACGCACAGCATCTGCTGCTCGCCGCCCGACAGCGAACCGGCCTTCTGCCCCAACCGGTCCCGCAGCACGGGAAAGAGGCCGAACACGCGCGCGAGATCGCCCGCCGCCGCCGCGCCCGCACGCGGCCCGGCGCCCAGGCGCAGGTTTTCGTCCACCGTCATATTGGAAAAAATCTGCCGCCCTTCCGGCGCCTGCGCCAGTCCCGCGGCGACGATGCGGTGCGGCGGCCAGCGCACGATGTCCTCGCCCAGAAAGCGCACGCTGCCGGAAGTCGCGCGGTAGATGCCCGAAATCGCGCGCATCAGGGTGGTCTTGCCCACGCCGTTGGGGCCGAGCACGGACACGATGCGGCCCTCGGGCACCACCAGCGAAGCCTCGGCGAGTATGGTCTGCTGGCCCATGCGCACCACCAGCGACTCGATCTCGAGCACGTTCATTCGTCTTCCTCCGTGCCGAGGTAGGCCTCCAGCACCAGCGGATCGCGCCCGATTTCCTCCGGCGTGCCGTCGGCGATCTTGCGCCCTGAAGCCATGACCATCACGCGCTGGCAAAGATTCATGACGAAGCCCATGTCGTGCTCGACCAGCAGCACCGTGGTGCCGTCCGCGTTCAGGCGTTCGACGAAGTCGGCGAGTTCCGCCGTCTCGGTGTCGTTCAGGCCCGCCGCCGGCTCGTCCAGTATCAGCAGTTCCGGCTGCAGCGCCAGCGCGCGCGCGATCTCGAGATACTTGCGCCGGCCGTAGGAGAGGTTCGCGGCGAGTTGCCCCGCAAGATCGGTCAGCCCGGTGCGCTCCAGCGCCGCCCAGGTGCCCACGCTCACCTTCTCGGCCGCGCCGCGATTGCGCGCGAGCGCGCGCCACATGGAATGCCCGGCGCAGCCGATGGCGCCGACCGACACGTTGTCGAACACCGTCATGTTGGGAAAGATGCGCAGGTTCTGGAACGTGCGTCCCACGCCCAGGCGCGCGATCTGAAACGATTTCATGCCCGACATCACGCGCGCGTCGAAGCGGATCTCCCCCGACGACACCGGGGTGAAGCCGGAAATCAGGTTGAAAAGGGTCGTCTTCCCCGCGCCGTTGGGGCCGATGAGCCCGACGCGCTCGCCGCGGCGCACGACGCCGGAAAAGGCGTCGACCGCGGTCAGGCCGCCGAAGCGGCGCGTCACGTTGTCGATTTCGAGCAGCGCGTTCATCGCCAGCCCACGCGTCCGTCGCGCCGCCACGCCGCGCCGAACTGGCGCCGCACGAGGTCGAGCGCCGACACTTCGCCGAATATGCCGCGCGGCAGGAACAGGATGGACAGGAACATCACGCTGCCGACCACGATCATGCGGTAATCACCTATGGGGCGCAGCACCTCGGGCAGCGCCAGCAGCAGCGTCGCCCCGACGATCGCGCCGGGGATGCTCCCCAGTCCACCGACCACGATCATCGCCAGGATCAGGATCGATTCGTTGAAACGGAAATCGTTGGGCGAAATATAGCCCGTGGTGTGCGACCACAGGGCGCCGGCGACACCGGCGAAAAAGCAGGACACGGCGAACACCTCGATCTTCAGGCGCACGATATCGAGGCCCATGGTCTCGGCGCACTGGTCGTCCTCGCGCAGCGCGCGCAGCGCGTTGCCGTAGTACGAATGCGTCAGGCGGTGGATGGCGAACACCGCGATCGCAAGCACGATTGCGACGGCGAAATAGTTGCCCACGTCCGAGGCCTTGAACAACCCCGGAACGGCGATGCCGGGAATCGCCGGTATGCCCATCGGTCCGCGGGTGAAATCCACCCAGTTGAGCAGCGTGACGTGGATGATCTCGCCCAGGCCCAGCGTGGCCACGGCGAAGTGGATGCTGACCAGGCGCATGGTCGGCAGCGCCAGAAGAATGCCGATGAAGGCGGTCACCAGGCCGGCGAAGGGCAGCGTGATCCAGAAGGGCCAGCCGAACGCGGTGGCGGAGAGCCCCGCAGCATAGGCGCCCACGCCGTAGAACGCGGCGTGGCCGAGCGACAGCAGCCCGGTGGTTCCGGTGATGAAATTGGCCGATACGGTCAGGATCGCGAACACGCCTATGGTGGTCGCGACGCGAAAGGCGTAGCCCGAGCCGGAGAGGTAGAGCACCAGCGGCACCACGACGAACAGCGCGCCCAGCGCCAAGAGCGGCGCGAATCTAGAGTTCATATGACGATCGCCTGTCATTCGGAGGGCGCAGCCCGAGGAATCTGCTTTTCTTGCCTAAACCCAAAAGCAGATTCCTCGCTACGCTCGGAATGACAATTTTTTGAATTTTCATTCTGAAATACGCTCTCAGATCCGTTCACGCGCGGCTCCGAACAGGCCGGTGGGGAAGAACACCAGCGTGATCACGAGAAAGCTGTAGGCGATCAGATCGGCCCAGCCCTGGGCGATGAAATTGGTGGCCAATGCTTCCGAAACGCCGAGGATCATGGCGCAGGCCACCGCGCCCACGATCGAGTTCAGTCCGCCCATCACCATGGCGACGAAGGCCTTGACCCCCGGGGTGAAACCCATTCCGGGGAAGATCGTGCCCTGGTACAGCCCGACCAGGATGCCGGCGACGGCGCCGAGCATGGAGCCGATGACGAAGGTGGCGATGATGGTGCGGTTGGTGTTGATGCCGACGTACATGGCGCCGATCGGATTGTTCGCGACCGCGCGTATCGACAGGCCGATGCGGGTGCGGTTGAGCAGCCACTGCAGCGCCAAGAGCGACACCACCGACACGCCGAAAATCAGGAACTGCCCGCGGGCGAAGGTAAGCGCGCCGATCTCCACCGGCTGCAACAACAGATACTGCTGCGGGATCGGCTGCATGTTGGAGCCCATGACGATCTCGACCCCTTCGCGCGCGATGATGGACACGGCGAGCGACGACAGCAACGTCGCCTCGCGCATGGCCTTGGACTTGAGCGAGGCTTCGTCGCGAAAGCGGCGGAACGGCCGGAAGGCGATGCGCTCGAGGCCGAAGCCGGTGAGCGCGCCCGCGGCCAGCGCGATCAGCACCACCACGAAGAGGGGCGGCGCGAACGCGGTGATTGCGAGCAGCCCGGCGTAGGCGCCGATCATGTAGACCTCGCCGTGCGCGAAATTGACCACGTTCAGCACGCCGAAGATCAGCGTGAAGCCGATCGCCATCAGCGCGTACACCAGGCCGATGGCGACGCCGTTGACCAACTGCTGGAAGAAGAAGATGTCGAACACGATCGGGAAACCTCTAAGAATTGTCATTCTGAGGCCGAAGGCCGAAGAATCTGCTTCTTATACGTTACGAAAAGCAGATTCCTCGCTTCGCTCGGAATGACAGAATATTGACTATTAGAGATGCCCTCGGGGCCTGTTCATATTTGGCACTTGCGCGGCGACTTCACGCTGGTACCGCCCGCCTCCGTCACGGAAGCCGGCGGAACCGCGTCCCTACTGGACGGCGACGAACTTGCCGTCGCGGATCTGCATGCGCGCCAGCGTCTTCGACGGCTCGCGTGTCACCGGGTCGAAGCTGGTGTTTCCAGTGACGCCGGGGAAATCCTTGGTCGCGGCCAGCGCGTCGCGCACTTTCTGCCGTGTCGCGCCCGCGCCGCCGGAGCGCACCACTGCGTCGAGCATGATGTTGGTGGCGTCGAACGCCTGCGCCGAGAACTGGTCCGGGTCGGACTTGTAGCGCGCCGTGTATTCCTTGACGTAGGACTGCACGTTGGGCGAGGTGCTTTCCTTCATGAACGTGCTCGACAGGAACAGTTCGTTCGCAGCCGGCCCGGCGAGTTCGATCACCTTGGGCGAATACAGCGAAGAGGTCGCGAATACCGGCGTCTTCAGGCCCATCTGCTGGCGCTGCTGCAGGAAGGCCGCGCCATCTTCGTAGAACATGGCCATGTACACCGCATCCGGCTTCTCGCGCGCGACCTTGGTCAGGATCGCGCGGAAGTCGCGCGTGCCCGGGTTGAAATATTCGGTGGACACGACCTCGCCGCCGTTGGCCTTGATGCCGTCGACGAAATTTTTCACCGCGGACTGGCCCCAATCGTTCTGGATGCCGACCACGGCGAATTTCTTCAGTTTCGCGTTGCCCAGCGCCCAGCGCGCGACGAACGGGCCTTCGTAGGCCTGGGTGGTGATGTTGCGGAACTGCCACTCGCTGATCTTGACGTAATCCGGATGCGACGCCGTCTGCGACAGTTGCGGCATCTTCGACTCCTTGTACACCTGCGCCGCGGCCATGGACACCGTGGAGCTGAAATCGCCCAGCACACCGACGATATCCTTGTCGTCGACGAATTTCTTGGCGATGTTCACGCCTTCCTTGGCGTCGCCCTTGCTGTCTTCGAATTTGAGGGCGATGGTGACACCGGGCAGCTTGCCCGATTTGTTGAACGCCTCGACCGCCATGGTGGCCGAATTGCGGAACAGGATGCCGTACTGCGCGTTTTCGCCGGTTAGCGGCGCTTGGTAACCGATTGCGACCGTCTTGTTCTGCGCAAGTGCCGGGGCCTGCGCCGCGATCGACAGAATTGCCCCCAGCGACAGGGTTTTCAGTAGCTTCATGGTGTCACCTCGTTGAAAAAAGTAATCGGTTGTTGATTTCGGCGCGAGGGGACGCGCCCCCTCGTGCTGCCCTAGGTCTTGGCCGGACTGAGTTTCAGCAGGCAGCAGCCGCTGTCGCCGGGGGTCCAGGTTTGCGACTGTATTGCGAATCCGGCGGATTCGAACGTGCCGTTGTCCACCACGCCGGCAATGCGGCACATGTCCGCGACCTCGGACTCCGCGAGCCCGGCCTCCTGCCACACTTCCTTCAGCGGGCAGGCGTGGAACTTGATTTCGAGCCCGCCGCCCGCGCCGTTCGCGCATTTGCGCACCTCGGGCTGAAACATGCCGCCGTGGTCCGGGACAAAATCGATGAAGGCGTCGCGCAAACCGGCGAAATCGTCGGGCGCATAGCGCTTGAACTGGTCGCCCGCCGCGACCCCGCGCTTGTAGATCGCGCGCTTCATCACCCCTTCCGCCCGCTCGGGCCCGAATTCGGCGGCCATCTCACGATAGACCGCCAGATAAAACAGCGCTCGGCTCTTGATCGCACCCTTCAACTGCTCTCGGAGATCTTCTTCGCTCATGGGTATGCCGTTTAAATGTCGCGTGGAGGCCTATCTTACACGCGACGCCCAAGCGGAACAATGAACCCACGCGACGATACCGCAGTCCCCGGTTCGGGGGAAAGAACGATTGGTTCTTTCCATATTCCGGAAACCTGCCGCGCGGTGCGCCACCCCGGACGAAAGTGACTGCGGCGCTGATTCGAGGCGTCCGGGAAAAGGCATCATGGCGGCAGACCGGCGGCCGCATAAACCGGCCACGACGCAAACCCCAGCCACGACGCAAACCAATGAGCAAAGGCTGGACTACAATCGCAACCGGAGAACCCCAACAAGGAGAAGGGATCATGTTGAAATCGATTGTACGCGCCGCCGTTCTGTTGCTGACGCTGGCGGCGGGCATTGCGTCGGCACAGCAGTTTCCGACCAAGCCGATCACGCTGATCTGCCCCTGGCCCGCGGGCGGCGCATCCGATCTGGTCATGCGCGCATTCGCCGAGGCGGTGGGCAAGCAGCTGGGGCAGAACATGATCGTCGAAAACCGGCCCGGCGCCTCCGGAACCATGGGTGCCGCAACCCTGGTCAACGCGCAGCCCGATGGCTACACCCTGACGCAGCTGCCGATCAGCGTGTTCCGCACGCCGCTCATGAACAAAATGACCTTCGATCCGCTGAAGGACATCACCTACATCATCAACGTCACCGGCTACACCTTCGGCATGGTGGTCAGAGCCGACGCGCCGTGGAAGGATATCAGCGAGTTCGTCGCCTACGCCAAAGCGAATCCGGAGAAGATCACCTACGGCACACCCGGCACCGGAACCACGCCGCACCTCGCCGTCGAGCAGTTCGCCCTCAAGGCCGGCATCAAGCTTTCACACATCCCCTTCAAGGGTTTTGCCGAAAATGCGCAGAGCCTGCTCGGCGGACACACTCTGGCGCTGTCCGATTCCACCGGCTGGGCACCGCACGTGGATGCGGGCAAGATGCGCCTGCTCGCCACCTACGGCAGCAAGCGCACCAAGCGCTGGCCGCAAGTGCCGACGCTGCTCGACGCGGGTTACGATACCGTTTCCGATTCGCCCTTCGGCTTCGGCGGACCCAAGGGCATGGACCCGAAGGTGGTCAAGATCCTGCACGATGCGTTCAAGAAGGCGATGGACGACCCGAAAGTCATCTCGATGCTGGAACGATACGACCAGCCGGTGATCTACATGAGCGGCGAGGACTACACCAGGTTCGCGAAGAAGACGATGGAGGAAGAAAAGCCCCTGATCGAGCGGCTGGGCATGGGGATAAAGAACTAGCTTCCTGACTGCACAGGCGGGTACGCACGCGAAAGGAAGGGGCACAGCCATTCCTTTGCCCTTCATATTCCATGGTACCTACCGCCGAAGAGTCTACCCGGCGCAGAAGACGTCCAGCTTGTTTCCGTCCGGATCGCGGAAGTACCCGGCGTAGAAGCCTTCACCGCGCGGGCCCGCCGGCCCTTCGTCCTTTGCGCCGAGTTCGATTGCCTTCTTGTAGACGCGATCGACCTTGTCGCGCGAATCGACCACCAGCGCGACCATGACTCCATTGCCCACGGTAGCGGCTTTTCCGTCGAAGGGTTTCATCACGCCGAGGCTGGGTTTGTCCTGCGCCACACCCCAGGCTATTCCGCGGTCAAACTCCCACACACGCTTCGCGCCGACCTCTGCCAGCAGCGCATCGTAAAACGCCGCCGCGCGCGGCAGGTCGTTGGTTCCGAGGGTCACGTAGCCGATCATTTGTTCCTCCGCAGAGTGTGTTGAACTTGTATGCCAGGGCCAATTCCGCCGCATCCGCGAACGCGGGGGCTGCGGCAAAAAAAGGCCGGAACGAATTCCGGCCCTTCGGGATTGGTGGTGCGGGGGCGACCCGTCTTCGTCCGGCTATGTCAGGGATTGTCTAGGTACTAGATGGTAATAGATGGTCAGCGTATATCCCGGCGGAGGCAGGCAAGATCATTCAAGTATTGCCACTATCAACCCCGCAAACTTCTTCAAGCCTTGTGCGGCGAGAGTATCGGCGCACTCCCGTGTGGACTTGGGTGGGTTCCGGAGGTTGTCGCGCATTCGTATAAACGCCTTAACAGCACGCTCCTGTGACTCGGCAAGCATGCGGCACAAGAAGACATCCGGATTTTCCGCTGCTATGCCAGCGTTTGCCAGTTCCTTGCAGTCAAAGTTCTCGATGTTCCAGGTGATGATCGTGACGATGTCCGCCCCGGAGTTATTGCGCGCGGCGAGCGCAGCGGCGGCAACATGACGATCCTTGGCATCGGTTTTCGGGAACAATCGCTCATGCTGGCGATACCTTCCAATCAAGGCATCTCCAGCTGCACGATCCATCAGCTTGCCAACGCGATCCAGAACGCTGCGCTCGACCCCGTAATCGCGCTCGACATTGCGAATCCACTCGTCGTGGATTTGGTTCGTCCAGTGCGCGTGAATTGCACCTCCCGCCGCCAGCCACATAAAAAGGTCGCGCTGCGCCGCCGGATAGAGTACACAGGCGTCGAGCACTACAACCGGCGGCACGTTCAATAGCCGAGACGGCGGCGTTGCGAGAAAGCTGCGAGTTCCTTGAGTGCCGATTCGCGCAGGGCATCTCGGTTACGCTTGTACTTGAGGACAGCTACCCGAGCGACCCGGCGATGGCGACCGACCTTGGGCAATTGTGGAATTTTTCCCGTCTCGAGCAATTTGACCAGATGCGGACGCGAGACATTGAGGAGGTCTGCCGCCTCCTGTGTAGTCATAGTTTCATCGTCCTCGATTACACGGACGCGTTTGCCGGCAAGGAGCAATTCCGCTGTCTGCTCGATAACACCAGTCAGCGAATCAACCAGGTCGGCCATCGCTTCGAGAGATGTCTTTCCCGGAGTTGCACGACGGATAACGGGGATGAGAGAGCGTGCTGATTTCTCGCAAGCACCGCGCAAACTAGGCTCGCGTTTGACACTTAGCTGTGTGACAGTAGTTGAACGCACGGGGCGTCTCCTTCAAGGCTTTCTCAGCGTTTCGATTATATACATTTATTCGAAACACCTCAACAAGTCTCGTCTTCCCAAAGATTCCTTTTGGCGCACGAATTGGCCAAGAGCTTCATATATGGGGTAGCGGTATCGGGGCTGCCAACAACATTTTCTAATCATGCCCATTACTATCCATGCCTTGCAATAATTCCGTATATCTTGCGTAATGTGTCGGAGTAAATAACGCGCGAGGACGCAAATGGAATCAGTCTCGTATCTCAGTGAAACCCAGGTTGCCGAACGCTGGGGCTTGAGTCCAAAAACTTTGCAGCGCTGGCGTGCCTTGCATGCAGGCCCAGACTATTTAAGAGTTGGTAAATATGTTCGCTATCGACCTTGCGACGTTGAAAGGTTTGAAGAGACCGTACTCACCAAATGTGATGGAACTCTGCGTAGTGGGAAACCGCGAATGCAAGAGGACCAGCCGCAGCCGATCACGCCCTGCTATCCCACGATTAAGGATGCTCTCCAGGCGCTCTACTCGGGCGAGGTTGCTCGCTCTTAGCTTCGATGAATGGTCGAGAGTTCGATCCCCGTTTCAACAATCGAACTGCTTAGCGCCAATGAGTAAGACAGCACAATCCCGAGAGACGATTGCGGATTATCCCCTGATTCTGTATCCCATCGCCCGGTAGCCACTCTGGCGCCTGTCCCACATTCTCAGCAGCACCGGATGACCCGCATCAACAAAGTCGAGAATCCGCACGCTTGTCTTGGTCGCGTGCTCGCGGTGCAGACGCCCTGCGTACTGCTGGAGCGTGCCCTTCCATGAAATGGGCATCGCCAGAACCAGGGTGTCCAGCGGCGGATGGTCGAACCCTTCACCGACCAATTTCCCGGTAGCAAGCAGAATGCGGGGCGCATCCGGTGACAAGGCGTCGAGTTCCTTGATCAATACAGCGCGCTGCTTCCTAGACATCCGCCCGTGCAATACGAACGGAGGCGGCACTCTTCCATCGAGGGCGGCCGCGATGGCATTTAGATGTTCGGTGCGCTCGGTCAGCACGAGCACCTTCCGGCCCTGGTTAAACGCGCTCTCAATCTCAATACCAATTGCGGCGGTGCGATCCAGATCATTGGCAATATGACGGAACACGTCTTGGATGGCTGCTTCCTGCGCTATGTCGATTCGCTTGCACAGTGAGTGCGGAACCACTTCCAAATCATGTGGCGCACCCGCCGGCTTGATCGCCGTGTGACGGGTCGGCCCGCACTGCATGAAGATGATTGCCTGCTGGCCATCACGGCGAATCGGCGTGGCGGTGAGTCCGAGCACGTATTTCGCCTTTACCCGCTTCAAGATCGCATCGAACGACGCGGCCCCGACATGGTGACACTCGTCGACGATGACGTGACCGTAATTTTCGACCAAAGGGCTAACCTCGCCCTTACGCGACAGGGACTGCATCACAGCGATGTCAATCCTTCCTGTCGACTTTGCCTTGCCGCCACCTATGGTGCCAATCACCCCCTTGCCGACGTCAAGGAAGGACTGCAGGCGTTCCTGCCATTGCTTGAGCAACTCATTGCGATGTACCAATACCAGGGTATTGACACCACGCCGGGCAATCATTGCTGCGGCGGTTACCGTTTTGCCAAAAGCGGTCGGCGCGCAAAACACTCCGGCATCGTGCCGCAACATCTTGACCACAGCCGCTTCCTGATCGAATCGCAGCGTACCGGTGAAGGCTGCGTCAAGCGCGTCGCCTTCGAATCGCTCATCGCGTAAGTCACAGCGAATACCGTTGTCCTTCAATAATTCCTGTGCGGCCTCCAGGCAGCCGCGCGGCAGTGCGATATGGTTCGGAAAGTTCTCCGCGCAGCCGATGACACGTGGCTTGTCCCAAACCGTTAAGCGCATTGCCTGCGCTCTGTAGAACTCCGGGTTTTGGAAGGCGGCCAGTCGTATCAGTCGATTGGCCAGCGGTTGCGGCAATTGGGCCTTCTCAAAATATACCAGATTGGACATCGTCATCGTGAGCACCTTCGGCATCGGCCCAGGCAATTTCTTGGTCGCAGGCGCCGCCCGTTTCCACGGTTCCTTGAGATCCTCCTCGTCGATAAAGGACACGTCCAGCGGATGCACGCCACCGGTGGCGCGCAGGATGGTGGGCTCGATGTCGTGTGGTGCCATCGGCTGAATGGAGGTCAGATAGGCCCATTGGTCAGGATACGGGCGCAGTGCTCCGTCTACGAACACACTGAAGCCGTTTTCGCGCGGCGTCTTCTGCAAGGGTAGCGCAAGCAAATTGCCGAACCCACCCTTTGGCACGGCGTCCTGACTTGGAAACAGCCGATCGTAGGATTCGAGCTTCAGTTGCCTCGTGCGGGCACAGGTGTGGCTGATAATGGCGGTGCCCAGCCGCCGGGCATCACGTGCTGACACGCTGCCGGCAAAGAACACCCAAGCGTGCGCTCCCTTGCCGGAGCGGGAAATTTCGAGAGCAGCCGGCACACCCAGATCACGACACGACTGGACAAACGCCTGGGCATCCTCCTTCCACTCGGCCTCATCGAAATCGACCGCCAGGAAATGACACGAGTCATCGATCAGTAGCGGATAAACCCCGACGGTGTACTTGCCCGCGAGGTGGTCGTAAATGACCGCATCCGACAATGGAATCAGCTGGCGGTTATCGCAATCGCCACACTTAATCCGTGGCTTTCCGCAAATACCGGCAAGCCATTCATTGCCGCAGGCTTGCGCGTAGCCGGTCTTGCCAGTTGTCTTGCTTTCCCATCGGATTGGGTAGACGTCCGTCCGGCCGCGAAAAAGGCGACGGAAGAGCTCCACCTTTTCGGCAGTGGACAGTCGGGAGTGTTCCGGCTCGGAAACATGCGGAACGTGCACCGGCGGCGAGCGCCACTCTATCCCGTGAGATTCCAGCAACCCAATCAGCCGGGCG
Organism: Pseudomonadota bacterium; assembly: GCA_026399375.1. Taxonomy (GTDB): domain Bacteria; phylum Pseudomonadota; class Gammaproteobacteria; order Burkholderiales; family SG8-39; genus 2-12-FULL-64-23. The sequence goes on along the minus strand of JAPLRD010000002.1, from coordinate 1,702 downwards.
TTTTCCGCCCGCAGCGCGCCCGGGGAATCACATTCACTCCTTGAAGCCATATTCGGCCAGCAGGGTTTTTATGTCGTCGCCCACGCCATAACCAAATTTATGGTTCTTCCGCCTAGCGACAATGAGGCACTCAAGCAAGGCATTCATACCGGGTTATCCGGCGTGACCAATTTCACGCTGGGGAAATACGATGCGAAGCGCCGTGTATCACGAGTCAGAATGGCATGCCCGGACACGGCAGCATGTGCACCAATGAAGAAATCGCCGAGCACGTTGCTTTTCGTGCCCCCCTGGCGGCGATAGCGCAAGAACGCTTTGCCGGCGAGAAAGAGTGCTGGGCGCGGCACATCGATCATGGTCAAACCCAGGCTGTCTATGGTCCGATCCAGCGCTTCAACGGTCGAAAAGGTCAGCGACAGTTCGGAGTAGATGATCGGATTAATTGCCAGTCGTTGAATTTTCGCCTGGGCGCGCAATTGGCCAATAGACCAGTCCGCCCATTCTGGATCGTTCTCCAGAACGTCGACCAGCACGTTGGTATCTACCAGCAACATCAGTCCTCGCCGCGCAGCAGGGCCATCAGATCGTCAGTCCGCCATTTGACGTCGGCTTTGCCACGGGCGGCCTCAAAGCGGTCGGGCTTGCGGCTGGGCCGAGCCCCTACCTTGCGGATCACCACGTCGCCTTCACGATTGACGGCGAAATCAACCGAGCAGCCCGGTGCCAAATTAAGCGCATCGCGAATTTGCTTGGGGATAGTGACCTGACCTTTACTAGTGAGCGTTGTTGGCATGCCACACCTCCTGAAGTATTACGGAATATTTTATTGTAATACCCGTGGAAAGCGCACGCAACCGGGATCCGAGACCGGGTGTTTGGAAAACCGTCTGGCATTGCTTTGGACAGCGTCGAGTGGAGAATCGAACCCTTGACCAAAGTGACGCCAGGCACACATCCTCAATCTACCTTTGGCTCATGCAACCACGCCGGGATGTCGCGCTCGCCATGCAAAACGCGCCAGACGTCTATATGATCGGTGCACTCGATGTAGAAGACCACCTGTGGGTACTTCGTCAACGGCCAGACGCGCAGACCTGACAAGTTCAGTTCGTGCGCGTAGCGGGGCGACCCAGTAGCCGCATGGCGGCCAACGTGGGCGTATGCCTGCTCCAAGGCTTCGATGAAACCCAATGCTGCTTGACGACCGCCTTCAGTCAGGTAGTAGCTGACGGCGTCATCGACATCCCGGTGAGCCAGCTCACGCGGGATGACGGTCTTTGGCTTCACCCCCGGGAAGGCCTACGGACGCGGCGGCGCAGTGCTTCAAAATAAGCAGCATCGGCCAGCGCTGCCGGCGCCGATTCTGCGCCGGCCAGCAGGAGTCCCCGCAGATGCAGCCTATCCTGATCCTTGCGGATCAGTTCCCGCACATACTCGCTGGAGGTGCCGTAGCCACGCTGCGAAACCTGATCGTCGACGAATGATTTGAGCGAATCGGGCAAGGAGATATTCATCGTGCTCATGGACCAAGGTTAGATGGTTTGGCAAATTTTGGCAATATAGATTTTAGGTTCTGTCGCGAGTTCATGATCTGTCCGGTTCTATAGCACGACATCTGTCCGGTTGTCATAGTGCCCCGAAGGGGGTGGGAAATGACGCCGACGCAAGTGCTGCAGGAGATACGGAAGATGAGATTCGAGGA
>JAPLRD010000444.1:702-2033 GCA_026399375.1 Pseudomonadota bacterium | reverse complement strand
CTCTCCAACCTCGAGTCCAGCCACTCGAAGCTGCTGCAGATCGTGCTCTTCGGCCAACCGGAGCTCGATGCGCATCTGTCCATGCCGCACATGCGCCAACTCAAGGAGCGCATCACCCACAGCTTTCGCCTGGAACCGATGCTGCGCTCCGATATCGAAGCCTATCTGGACTTTCGCATGCGCGCGGCAGGCTACCGCGGGCCGAACGTATTCAACCCCAAGGCCGTACGCCGCATCGTAAAGGCGTCCGAGGGACTGACCCGGCGCGTGAACATACTGGCGGACAAGTCTCTGCTTGCCGCATTCGCCGACAACGAGCACGGCATTACCGCAAAGCACGTCGATCGCGCAGTCCGCGACTCCGAGTTCTACCGCCCCGCCTTCAGCAAGGCCAAGATCGGCCTCGCGGCGGGCGGTGTCGCCGCGGGCCTCGCATTGGGGCTGGGCCTGCATTACCTGCTGGCGCCGCCGATTCAATTTGCACCAACGCCCTTTGCGCCCGCAGCGCAAATCGTAGCTATCACTGCGGCCCCTGTACCACTCGCCGCGCCCGCGACGGATGCGGCGAACCCGCCGGCGCAGCCGCCAGGCGTGCAGGCGAACAGCGCAGCACCGATACCGCCCGCTCCGCCTGCGACGGCAAGCGCGCCCAGCCCGGCGACACCTTCGGCGCAGCAGGCAGACGCAGCGCCGGCTGCGGCCAAGGCGGTTGCAGCGCCTGCGACGAAAACACAGCCGGAGCCGATCGCCGCGGCCGCAACCGCCAAAGCGGCGCCTGCTCCCGGCCTCGCGGCCGCGGCCGCCAGTTCCGCCGAGCCGGAACCAGCGACGGGCGCAAAACCGGGATCGAAGAACTACGTGCCTCCGGCGCCGCCGGCGGGCAAACTCACGCGCGAACGCTTCAGCGCGACGCAGGAGTGGCTCAAGACTGCGCCCGGCGGCCAGTATTCGGTCCAGATTCTCACTTCAAACGTCAAAGACCTCCACCGCATAGAAGACGTGCTCTCTCGCGCGCCAGGAAAAGATCTGAAGCTGTCGGATTTCTACGTCTACGGCGTCAAGATCAACGACCAGCAGCACTATCGACTTGCTTACGGACTCTATCCGGATCTGGTCGAAGTCAGTCAAGGCGTGAAGAGCATGCCCGCGGCTTACCGGCAATTCGGCCTGTTTTATCGCAGCGTAGAGCGCATGCGCAGTCAGAACCGGCAGTAGCTTTTTTTTGCCGCTGCGGGCGTGCGGCCTAGCCTGCCGAGCGGCAAGCGGCAGGCTGTTCCAGGAGCCGGTTGCGCTAACACGCCGGTGCTATATAATCGGAACGCGGAAACTAT
>JAPLRD010000444.1:0-685 GCA_026399375.1 Pseudomonadota bacterium | reverse complement strand
TCAATGACGAACAACATGAATCTTAAAGTAGGGCTGATGTTTGCAGCTAGTCTGCTCATCGCCGGCTGCGGCAGCATGCAGTCGATGAAGATGAAGCCCTCGACCGCGCACGTGCAAGCGCCTCCGCCTGAGCCTGTGGGCGACATCCCGGAGACCGTGCGCACCACTCCCATATTGCCCAAGCCCAAGCCTGCGGCGCGGCCTGAAACCTATAGCGTCGTCGTCAACAACGTCAAAGTGCAGGAACTGCTGTTCGCACTGGCGCGCGACGCCAAGCTCAACGTAGACATCCATTCGGACATCATCGGCAGCGTCACGCTCAACGCCATCGACCAGACTTTGCCGCAACTGCTCTCGCGCATCTCCAAGCAGGTGGACATGCGCTATGAACTCGACGGCCCGAATCTGGCTGTGATGCGTGACACGCCCTATCTGCGCATCTACAAGATCGATTACGTCAACATGCAGCGCGATACCGACAGCAAAGTCGGCACTTCAACCCAGGTGACGACACCGCCCGGCGTCAGAGGTGCTGCCGGTGGTGGTGGCGGCGGCAACATGTCGACGACGTCGATCACCAACAAGGCGACCAACCATTTCTGGGACACGCTGCGGGACAACGTGGTCGCCATCCTGCGTGACACAGACAAGATCCTGCCCGCGCCCGGGCAGGCCGGCGCGGCGC
>JAPLRD010000455.1:1077-1847 GCA_026399375.1 Pseudomonadota bacterium | reverse complement strand
GGGCTGCGGCAACCGCCATCGCCGCATCCATCCCGGCGAGCATATCGGCTGCGGGCGTCCCGACTTTTTGCGGCGGCCCGTCGGCTTCGCCGGTCAAGTCCATGACCCCGCTGTAGCCTTCGGCGATCAGATCGTAGCTCGGCAGGTCGCTGCGCGCGCCGCTGACGCCGAAACCGGTGATCGATGCATGGATCAGATCCGGTTGCAGCGCCGACAGGGTGGCGTAATCGATCCCCAGCTTTTGCTGGCTGCGCCCGACCTGGTTGGTGACGACCACATCGGCATGGGCCACGAGCGCGTGCAGCAGTTCGCGCCCCTGGCTCGTGCTGAAATCGAGGGTGACGCTGCGCTTGTTGCGGTTGACCGCAAGAAACCACAGCGACTCCCCGGCAAGGAAGGGCGGACCCCAGCCTCTGGCGTCGTCGCCTTCGCGGCGTTCGATTTTGATCACGCTGGCGCCGTAATCGGCGAGCAGCAGGGTCGCGTAGGGCCCCGCGATGGAAGTGGTCAGGTCGAGCACCCGCACGCCCTCGAGCATGCGTATCGTGTCCCGGTCCGCGCCTTCCTTATGCGGCAGTTGCTGCAGCGGCAGCACGCTGTCGCCTCTTGCCGTTTCCACTGGCAGCTGCCTACTCGAATGGATGCCTTACGACTATGGTCTCGTTGCGGTCCGGTCCGGTGGAAATCATCGCCACCGGCACGCCGCAGATCTGCTCCAGCCGCGACAGATAAGCGCGCGCATTGGCCGGCAGCGATTCCAGCCGGTTCAC
>JAPLRD010000455.1:0-968 GCA_026399375.1 Pseudomonadota bacterium | reverse complement strand
TTGATGGTTTCCATGCCATCGAGCACGTCGAGCTTGGTGATGCACAGGCCGGACACACCGCTGATCTGAATCGAGCGCTTGAGTACCGCGGCATCGAACCAGCCGCAGCGGCGCGGCCTGCCCGTAACAGCGCCGAATTCATTGCCTTTCGCGCGCAGGTGTTCGCCGATCGCGTTCTCCAGTTCGGTCGGGAACGGGCCGCTGCCGACGCGGGTCGAATAGGCCTTGGCAATGCCGAGCACATAGTGCAGCATCTGCGGCCCCACGCCAGCCCCGCCGGATGCGGCACCCGCGACGCAGCTGCTGGAGGTGACGAAGGGATAGGTGCCGTGGTCGACGTCGAGCATGCGGCACCCGCGACGCAGCTGCTCGAGGTGACGAAGGGATAGGTGCCGTGGTCGACGTCGAGCAAGGACCCCTGTGCACCCTCGAACAATAGGTTGTTGCCCGCGGCGGCCGCGAGGTATAGCTCCGAGGATACGTCGGCCACCATAGGCGCGAGGCGCTGCGCGAAGGCGAGCGTCTCGTCGTGCGTCTTCTGAAAATCCACCGGCGGCGCTTTGAGATAGTTCTGCAGCACGAAATTCTGGAAATCGAGCACTTCGCGCAACTTTTCGGCAAAGCGCTTCGGGTTGAACAGATCCTGCAACCGGATAGCGCGCCGCGCGGCCTTGTCTTCGTAGGCCGGCCCGATGCCGCGCCCGGTGGTGCCGATTTTGTCCGCGCCCTTGGCCGTTTCGCGCGCCTGATCGATCGCCACGTGATACGGCAGAATCAGCACGCAAGCGCCGGAAATGCGCAGCCGGCTGGCGACTGCGACACCGGCCGACTCCAGTTCATCGATCTCCTGCAGCACGGCGGAGGGCGAGAGCACCACGCCGTTGCCGATGTAGCAGGCCACCCCCTCGCGCAGGATGCCCGAGGGGATCAGCCGCAGAATCGTCTTCTTGCCGTTGATGACCAGCGTA
>JAPLRD010000402.1 GCA_026399375.1 Pseudomonadota bacterium | reverse complement strand
GTAGGCTGGGTTACCTCGCGCGGCGGCGGTGCTGCGCAGCCGCCCGCGCTGTCCAATTTCAGGCGATCTTTCTTTGCGCGAGGAGGCTATTCAGCCTTCGCCCCCGAATCCTTGATCGCTTTGGCAAATTTCGTGATCTCGGCGCGCAGGTGCAGCGCAAACTGGTCCACGCTCATGGGTGCGGTATCGGCGCCAAGGGCGGCGAATTTTTCCTTCACTTCCGGCAACTGCAGTATCCGGTTGACTTCGGCATTGAGCTTGCCGACGATGTCCGTAGGGGTCGCCGAGGGAGCGTAGAGGCCGAACCATGCGGCGACCTCGAAGCCGGGCAGGCCCGATGCGGCGACGGTGGCCACCTCCGGCACCAAGGGGGAGCGCTGGGCGCTGGTGATCGCGAGCGCCTTGATCCGGCCGCCGCGCACATGCGGCAGCGAGGTCGGTATCGGGTCGAACACCATGGGCACCTGGCCGCCGAGCAGGTCTGCCATGGCCGGTGCCGCGCCCTTGTACGGAATGTGCGTGAGTTGAACCCCTGCGGCCGTTTTGAACATCTCCCCGGCGAGGTGCGCGGCGCCGCCGACGCCGCTCGACCCGTAGTTGACGCCACCCGGTTTGGTTTTGATCCATGCGATCAGTTCGGTCACCGAACTGGCCGGGACCGAGGGGTGCAGCACCAGCAGAAACGGGGCCAGCCCGATATACGCGACCGGCGTGAAATCGCGCAGTGTGTCGTAGGGCAGTTGCTTGTAGATGGAGAGGTTGATCGCGTGCTGCGTGCCCTGCAGCAGCAGCGTGTAGCCGTCCGCCGTCGATTTTGCGACCAGGTCCGAACCGATGGAGCCGCTCGCTCCGGGCTTGTTATCGACCAAGGCCTGCTGGCCCCAGGATTCGCTGAGTTTCTGCGCCACCACCCGCGCCATCACGTCGGTGGCGCCCCCAGGCGGATACGGCACGATGATGCGCACCGGCCGGGACGGGTAGGCCTGCGCCAATGCCAGGCATGGAAACAGCAACAACGCGGCAAGTATTCGTTTCATATCTTCCTCTCCTTGTGCGCCATGGACCACCGTTCCGGCGTCTATAGCTGGCTACCCGGCGCATTGTAAGCGACACGCGTCAGCTGCGTGCTGCTGCAAATCTCGCTCGCCGCGGCCATTTGGCGCAGGCACGCGCCGGTGTCGAAGTGCGAGGACCAGCCCCTATCAGGGCCGGGCCGCGATCGCGTGGTTGGACACGGCTTCCAGTACGCGCTTGCCGCCGGTGGCGAATACTTCGGTCCTGACCACGGCGACGTGGCGGCCTTTTTGCAGCACCGTCGAGCGCGAGCGCAGCGCCTTGCCCTGGCCGGGGCTGATGAACCAGGCGCTGGCGGCAGTGAGCAAGGGGTGATGCGGCACCGCGCCTATCGCGGTGGCGAGTGCCGCATGCAGCAGCAGGCCGCCCTGCACGTGACCGACGCGATTTCCGACGTGCATGCCCACGGCAAGCCGCGAGGCCGCGCCTAGCGGCGTGTGTCTTACATCAGGATGCCAAAGATTGCGCAGGAACCCGCCGTGGGGTGCATCGTGCAGCGCTTGCCTGATGCGGCGCATGACGCTTTTCTCCAGCGGGTCGAGTTCTGCGGGTGCAAGCGACGGAACGATTGCGGCGTGACTGCTCTCCCATGGCAAGGGATTGAGCGCGCGTCCTTCGGGTGCCGGCGGCGCGACCCAGATGCCCGACATGCGCGCGATCTCGGAGCCAGAGGCACGGATGGTGCCCGCGGATG
>JAPLRD010000315.1 GCA_026399375.1 Pseudomonadota bacterium | reverse complement strand
ATACGCGAGCGCTATGTCGCGGGTGATCGGAAAACGAGCTGAATTTCGCTCGAAGCCCTCGCTCAGGTAATTCCGCAACGCACAAATGTCGCGGAGCAGTGATGTGGTTGCGATCGTTTTTCGGCGGGCCGGTAACGACCCTAACCCGACGCCGACGAAAAATGACAGCGGACCTTCGCGGCGAACACCGAAATAGCGGAAGCGGACGCTCGCAATGCGAAATCCATATTTTCGCCTGGAGCGTCGGGAGCCAATCGGATTGCCGACATTGGGGTATAGTTGCCTTGGTTTCCGCACCCGGCCATAACCGGAAGTTCAGTAGAGGTGCCCGAAGCGGTTGCTCAACACGGAAACGACCCTCGCGCCGTCAAAAACCTGCTCGTCTGCCGCTGTTGGCCCAAGCGGGCATAATGGGCGTATGCCCAGGGAGGGGGAATGCACAATCATGGCGTCTGGCGCTTCCGATAGCCGGCTCAAGCAGTTTTGGCACTCTACAAGAGAATACCTAACGCACTGGGGCATTGCCGGGGCATTCATCACTCTCACAGGCTTTGCGCCAGAACATTGGATTGCAGACCTACTTGGCCATCTGGCGATCCCTGAACGTCTTCGTCACAGCTGGTTACAAGGGTTCGATATTCGGATATCCGCAGCTCTCTGTGGACCTGAGCGTAAAGCTTGCTGACGGTGGAAGGCGCGGATGCGAGATAAGCCGCTGAAATGGGTGTAATCGGGCGTTAGAATGGGTGTCTTTGTTATTGGGTGTAAATGGGTGTAGTATTGGTTTCATGATTCATTCCGACACTCTCCAAATCACCCCCGAGATTCTGAGCCTGATCGCCGGGATCGAGGAGTTCAAAGGCGCATGGCGGGCATTGGGAACCCTTGCGCCGGATCGCCTGTCGGCACTGCGCCGCGTCGCCACGATCGAGAGCATCGGTTCATCAACACGGATCGAGGGCAGCAAGTTGTCTGATCGTGAGGTCGAGCGGCTGCTCTCCAATCTCCAGATCAAGTCTTTCACAACCAGAGACGAGCAGGAGGTGGCCGGCTACGCCGAGTTGATGGACCTGGTGTTCAATTCCTGGCAGGACATTCCGTTCTCCGAAAACCACATCAAGCAGTTGCACCAGATCCTGCTCCAGTACAGCGAAAAGGATGACTGGCATCGCGGCAACTACAAGACAAACTCGAACAGTGTCGCGGCGTTCGATGAGAACGGTGCGCAGATCGGCATCGTCTTTGAAACGGCAACGCCGTTCGATACGCCTCGGCTCATGACTGAATTGGTGGAATGGACCCGGCAGGAAATCGAGAAGGGGCAACTGCACCGGCTGTTGATCATCGCCGTGTTCGTGGTGGTCTTTCTTGAGATTCACCCGTTCCAGGATGGCAACGGACGACTTAGTCGCGCACTGACCACGCTGCTACTACTGCAGACCGGTTATGCCTACGTGCCCTACAGTTCGCTGGAGAGTGTGGTCGAGCACAGCAAGGAAGCCTACTACCTTGCGCTTCGTCAGACGCAGGGTTCGATCCGGACCGATGCACCGAATTGGCAGCCTTGGCTGATGTTCTTTCTGCGAGCTTTGTCCGAGCAGGTAAAGCGCCTGGAAAAGAAAGTGGAGCGGGAGAAACTTGTCCTGGCAACGCTGCCGGAACTCTCATTACAGATCGTCGAGTTTGCTCGCGAGCACGGTCGCGTCACGATTGGCGCGGCGATCAATCTGACGGGGTCGAGTCGCAACACGCTCAAGCAACATTTCCGGTCCTTGGTCGAAAAGGGCCACCTGAAGTTATATGGAAGTGGCCGTGGGGTCTGGTATGCGCTACGCTAATCCTTGAGAACTGGGGTATGGTCAAGTCGGAAGTGAAGCGGTCGATCGCTTGTTTTGGATTCGCAAGACGCAATGAGCCAGAATGATTGCGATTTGGCGCAGCGCAGTTACAGGGTAGGTCGGTGCCTGCATGTCGGATTCCTTTTGGTTTCGTGATGACCGTATGACTCACTTAATCCCAGAAGGAAGTCAAGGTTGCGGCCTTTTTGTCGCGACTGTGGAAGGCTGGCCGTAATTGATACCGAGGCTATTTGTGTCCATGATCTCCTTCGTGGACACAACTCCAATGCGCCCAGACACGCGATCATGGTCGCCCTCCTGCGAACCGTCCAGACGGTGCAGGGACGACGCTTACGACTCAAGTCCAATTTCAAGTCTTGAAATATATAGCACCAGGTGCTACCATACTACATGGGCAAGACAAAGCCACAGTCACGGGTTTTCAAAACCGCGTGGTTCGCCAAGATAGCCAGGAAGGCTCATATTGGAGATGCAGACCTCTGCCTGGCCATATCGCAGGTGATGCGTGGACAAGCCGATGACTTGGGAGGAGGGGTGTTCAAGAAGCGATTGAACGACAACCGGCACCGCTCCATCATTCTTGCAAAAGGCGGTCGTTTCTGGGTGTATGAGTATTTGTTTGCAAAGCAGGATCGAGACAATATCGATGACGACGAACTCGTTGCTTTTCGATCTCTTGCCGCAATCTATGGAAAGCTAACGGATCAGGAAATAGAGAACCTGATTGCAAATCGGAAATTCTTGGAGATCTGCAATGACTGCCAAACGTAAGTTTAAGAGCGATGCTTTCGAGGCCATTCACTCTTCGGCCACTGCTTTATTGGAGGCCGGCGCTATCGACAAGACGACGATGCGTGAATTCGATGAATCGTGTCTGACCAAACCGCCAGAGATTGACTCCGAGGACATCAAGAAAATACGAGAGCAAAATCACGTCAGCCAACCGGTATTTGCGCGATATTTGAACACGAGTGAATCAACTGTTCAGAAATGGGAAGCGGGGACCAAGCGACCCAGTGGAATGGCGCTGAAATTGCTGTTTGTGGTTAGAAAGCGTGGGCTGCAAGCGCTAACCTAAGCGATGCATGATGATGATCCAGCGCGACGAAGTGACCATCAAAGAAGGCAGCACCAACGTCTATGCCGACTTGGGGTATGCCGACGCGGCAGAAAGGCAACGCAAGTCACAGCTCGCCGGCGAAATTGCGCGCGCGATCAAAGCGCGCCGCTTGACGCAAGCCGGGGCCGACGCATTACTTGGCATCGATCAGTCAAAGATATCGCGCATTACCCGAGGACAGTTTCGCGGTGTCAGCGAAGCCAAGCTGCTGGAACTGGTGGCCAAGTTGGGTCACGACGTGAAGATTGTCGTGGAACCTGTACGCCGCCGCGCCGGCAAGATCGAACTACAGTTCGCCTGACTTGATCAATCGGTATGATCTCAACGATTATTGGCAATCGGTAGAGGCGGGCGCTTTCTGTATGCCTGTTGACCTCGCTTTTTCCAAAAACGCCTATTCTGGTGTCTTAAAGGCCGTTTCTCTCAGAACCTGTTGACTACGCGAATTCGGTACGCTTTTTTTGCCAACTTCTATCTAAAGCACTTTGTTCAGGCGCCAGGTTGCGCGCCGCTTGAGTCATTCGACTTAAGGCGGACTTCATCAGCCCACCCCGGGTGATGGTCGGTATAATCACCAGCTTTTTATGACCCATGTGGTTTAAGAACCTCGTTGTCCACCGGCTTCCAGTCGGCTTTTCCGTGAATGGCGACGCTCGCTCCCAAGTTCGCCGAGTGACCGGTATGCCCATTAGCGGTCGTAGACCACAACGACGGCCTTCTCCGAACCATGGCCAGTAATGAATCCGGCTCAAGTCGATCGCCTAAATATTTGGACCTGAGGCTCGTAGAGCGTCACACGATTGCGCCCATCGTTCTTGGAACGATAAAGCGCTGAGTCCGCGCATTGCAGCAGGGCATCTGTATCGGCGTGGTGAGTTGGAAAGTTGGCAACGCCGGCAGACAGGCTAAAGCGAATTTCGAGTTCGCCATGCCTCACGCAGTATTCAGCGGCGGTCAGGCGCCACTTTTCCGCTCGCGCCACGGCAGCGTCGAGATCCATGCGCGGCAGCGCGACGACGAACTCTTCCCCGCCGTAGCGGCAGACGACGTCACCTTCGCGCGCGCCCTCGCTTAGGATACGTCCAAGGATGCGGATCACTTCGTCTCCGGCCGGATGGCCGTAAGTGTCGTTGATCTTCTTGAAGTGATCGATATCCACCATGATCACCGCCAGCGGATAACCTTCACGCTTTGCGCGCGCGATTTCACGCGGCAAGGTTTCGTCAAGGTAGCGGCGATTGTAGAGGCCGGTCAGGGCATCACGGATGGTCTGTTCTCGCAAAAGCATCTTCTCAACTGTTTCCTGCTGCAGCTTGAGCGCGGCTTCGCGCTCAGCAGCTTGCGCGCGTTTGCGCTCGGTGATGTCGCTCGTGACGCCCACATAGTGCTGAAACTCGCCCGCTTCGTTGCGCACCGCATTGATCGAAACCAGGGCCGTAAAAAGGCTGCCATCCTTGCGCCTATTGACGAGTTCGCCCTGCCAGCGACCGTCGCGGATGATCGAAGCCCACATGTCGCGGTAGAACTCTGCGTTCTGTTGGCCGGATTGGAGTAGGCGTGGAGTTTTTCCCAAAACGTCCGCCTTTTCGTACCCGGTGATCCGCTGAAAGGCCGGATTGCAGGAGATGATCTCCTCATTCGGCAAGGTCAGGACGATGGCATCGTTGCTGGAGTCGAAGACGCTTGCAGACAGTCGAGCCTGGCGATGCCGTTCGGCCTCCTCGACGGCGATACGCGCCTGTCGCCGCAATGCCAGCAAGCCCGCGATCGACAGCGCGGCCAGCGCAGGCAGAAAGATGACGGCCATGTGCTGTGATTCCGCGCGCCACGCGGCAAGCGCTTGTTCGCGATCGATGTGGACTGCGATCAATGCGGGAAATCTGCTCGATGCCCGATAGGCGCTGAGCACCCGCCTGCCATCACCAAGCGTCTGCTCGAAACGACCGAATTCGCCCTGCTCCAGACGGCGCGTGACGTCCCCCGCAACCTCTTTGGCCCCGGGGGGGTCGTTCAGGCCTGACGATGCAAGCAGCAAGCCGTCATAGCGCAGCAGTTGCACGCGACCCTCGTGCGGGTCGAGCAACTGCGCGAAGTGATTGATGAAGTAGTCCGGATTGATCGAAGCCAGTATCCATCTGGCGGGCTGGCCCGGAAGCCGGCGCAAGACGGGAATCACGTTCACAGCCGTCGGTGTGAGGGGCAGCGTTTGGCTCGCCGCCGCATTGTCGGAGATGTCGCGCCCGGGCCTGGGTGCGCCTATTCGCAGCACCTCCGCGCGTGGATCCCCAACGGGAAAGAAGTCTCCAAGATCGACTCGCTGCCCAAGGTTCTGCTTGGCTGAACTTCCTATGACTCTGCCCTCGGCGTCCAACAATGAAAGCGAGCGAAGATACGGCGCAGGTCGCAGCGCAATTTTGGCGAGGGTGCTCATCTCATCGGGCTTCAGCTTGGCGCTGGTCCCTGGGTCCAGATTTGTTGCGATCAGGTCGATCACTTGCAAGGTTTGGGTCAGGTGCTCTTCAAAGTTGCGCGTGTGGGTGTATGCGGTGGAAAGACGTTCGTCCAGCGCCTTGGTATGTAGTCTCCCGATGGTGAAGCCAAACGCCGCCAGCCAGCCACCTATCAGCAGCGCCAGCAATAAGGCCCCAATACGACGGGGCCGGGCCGGGGGTAACGCCATCAGCGGCTGACGATGGGATCGAGACCGTAGCGCTTTGCCGCGGCGAGCAATCGACCATCTCGCTTGATGTCTACCAGGAATTTCTCGACACGGGCATGAAAGCGTTCGTCACCGGGCTTCATGGCCCAAGCGTAAGGTGTCATGTGATAGGTAGTCGGCGGAGCCACGAGGCGGGCCCAGTCACTGTTGTCCAGCATGCGGCGGCTGAAGGGAAAATCGGTCATGAACACATCGGCGCGTCCAGACTGGACTTCCTGCTCCCGCGCGTGTGGCGAATCCAGAACACGCAGCTCGGCTGCTTTCAATTTCTCCTTCATCACGCCTTCATGGAGCGTGCCTTTGGCGACGGCCACCACAGTGCCTGCCTTGTCGACGTCGGCCCAGCTCTGGATGCGGCGATTGGCCTTGGTGGCGATGGCGTAGATATCGCTGGCCAAATGGGGCTCGGTGAAGCGCAGCTTTTCCTTTCGCGCGGGGGTGATGCCTATGGCAAACATGGCGATATCGCAACGATCGGAAGTCACATCCTCAATCAGTTTGGCAAACGAACTATCCACAAATTGAACTTCAACGCCCAGATCCTTCGCCAGTTCGCGAGCATTGTCGATATCGATCCCCGCCAGTTGCAGTGTCTTCGGATTGCGAAATGAAATACCGTAGTAGTCGGGCCAGATACACACGCGCAGCGCCTTGGCCGACTGGATACGCGCGAGCCGATCCGGCTCGGCCGCTAGCGCGCCGGCTGCGAAAGCAATGCCGAAACCCAAGAGAAGAACACGACGGCCCAGTGCAATGGCCCGGTTGACACGCTTCATAGCGAGAGATCCTTGGGTTATGAGAGCAAGAGTTTAAGACAAGAAGTTCACCGTCGAAACATTTCACACTAACCTCAGCCGGCAGCGCGCATTCCCTCAATTAGCAACAGGAATATCGTTCAATTGCTGCGATGGACTGCAGCCGACCTCGAGGCGTTTCCGGTCAAGCGCCAAGGCCTTTCGTCCGTGGACACGAATTCATGAGTGCTTGAGCGGCTCTTCCTGGCCGGTTGTACCCCATCGTGCCCTCGGTCTACCGAAATTCCAGCCAGCGTCAGCATCTCAAAAACCTGAACCTTCACAATCGACCCGGAAGCGACGTTCACTGCCAAGCGCGTCGATCGGTTGAATCCGCAATCGGCAGCAAACACTCGCGCACTCCGACCATTACCTCAGACTACGCCGGAATGGCGTAGGCTTTCTCCCGGAACAACTTCAGGCAGGCATCGACGACAACGGGGTCATAGAGGGTTCCGCGTCCTTGCTCGATCTCGGCCAACGCTTGGTCAATTGCCAACGCGGCACGGTACGGCCGATGGGAGGTCATGGCCTCGACCACGTCCGCCACTGCCATGATCCGCGCTTCAAGCAGGATTTCGTCCCCTTTTAGACCCTGCGGGTAACCTTGCTCTGCACTCTTGGCCTGCTCGCGCTGCGCGCGCGGAGCGCGTCAACGCGGTCACTGGCTGTGAGTCGCAGGCGGCTGCCTGCCCGGCTTCATTCAACAATGGCCGATACGAAGCTTCATCGGAATTATCGGCCCGGTGCGTGGAGGCCCTTATCAGAAATGGCGCAATCTTGCGTAGGAATCCGCGGCGACGCAGTGTAGGACGATTCTTACACGCGTCCAGCTTTCGCCCGAAGAAGCGCATGCATGGCCGATCGGCGCCATATTCCGCATGAGGCCGTGCCAGAAACATGTTCTAACCCGCCCCACGCGCGCGAGACGTGAGCGCCAGTTGCAAGGTGGGCAGCTTGTCAAATCGGGAGCGCGCCTCGCGCAGTTACTCAACTGGGTGTGGCAATAATATCCTGGCTCGGATCAGCAGGTATTCGATGAGCCTCAGAGGGAAAGCACCCAAGGTATGAGAATTTTCCGGTCCCCACCGTTGACTACTATCTCAGGGTGATCGTCGCCAGCATTCTTCAGTTTCTCGCCGAGCCGTATCTCCGCACCCTTGTCTGTCTTATATTTGGCGGCAATGTCCTTCCAGGCCGGCCCAACTTTCTTGTTGTCCATGCTATGGCATTTGGTGCAGCCTGCTTTGTCCGCCTTGCTGAAGCCTTTCTTGTAGGCTTCAGGGGACTTCTCCGGTCCAGCAACGATCCATGGAATCAGCACGTCGATGTCCTTGGAACGTACCGGGATTTCCGGATGTTCGGAACCAGCGTCCTTCAGCTTCGCACTAACTCGTTTCTGCGCACCCGCATCATCGCGGTATTTTATATGCAGGTCTTGCCATGTCGGACCGACCTTTGCGCGATCAATCGCATGGCACTTGGTGCAGCCGGCCTTTTGTGCGATTGCTGAACCCTTATCAGCGCTTGTTGCCCCTTGAGCGGAAAATGCAACGAACGCCAGAGTGATACCGCAATACATAGTTATGCTTTTCACTGTTGCTGCTCCTGTCAGATTGTTGCCGCAACCAAGGGTGTGACCTTGGCCTGCAACATCTGGGTATTCAGCGATGTCGCACCAATATGTGAACTGGAACTCACACCATTTGTCGGGCGAATGAAACAACTCTCATGCAAGACTCGCATACGTCAGGTGAGCATGTATTGCGTATTGTCAAAGATAGATAAAGCGTAATTCAGATCAAGGAGGACGTTCACCCAGCACGGCAACCGCTCGGCACCGGCTCTTCTTCGCTCACCTATCTTCGCCGCCTGCCGGTGAAATCGGTGAAAATCGACGACAGCTTCGTGCGCGACATGCTCGACGATCCGGAGGACCGCGGCATCGTCGACGGGGTCATACGCATGACGCATGCGTTCAATCACGACGTCATCGCCGAAGGCGTGGAAACCGTGCGCCACGGCGACGCGCTGATCAAACTCGGCTGCCATTTCGGCCAGGGATACGGCATTGCGCGCCCGATGCCCGCGGCGGACCTGCCGGCGTGGTTCGACAATTGGCGGGGAAAGTCCGTCGCTAGCGTTTCAAGTTAGGCCATTTTCATGCTTCGAGCGATGGCCAGGCGGAATTAATTCACATAATCTCGTCAGCAACTACATCGCCATCGCAATGTCACTGCGATAGGCCGCCGATTCCGATTCTGCCTGCCACGGGAACGTAGCGAAAGATCGAAGAGCCATGGGAAGAGAGCGCAGACGGGCGGATCGCATGTTCGTCAGGATTCCGATAACCCTGCAGGGGGGCGAGGGGATCACTCGCGACGCCAATTCCACCGGGGTGTACTTCGAGAGCGACGTGGACTGCGTTCCCGGCAGCGAAATCGATTTCTCCATGACGTTCGAAAACCCGGGGTGCCCGAAGATGGTCTGGAACTGCAAAGGCCGGGTCGTGCGCGTCGAGGCGCAAGGCGGCAGGCATGGCATCGCCGCCCAGATAGTCCAGTCCAACCTGCAGGCGGCGTCGAACGCCATGCGAGGCGGCCTGCACGCGCCCTTCTAGCCGGCATACAGCAGGTTAAAGTCCGACTGGCTGAAATAGATGGCCCAGACTGTCGTGGTCATGTTCGTCGCCGGGGCGTGCCAAAGGAGGCATCGGCGGTGCGAAGCCTGACATGAGAGGCACTTCAGTTTGCGCGGTTTGTGAAGGAGTATCTTCTGGCCCGCAAGTTATATGCTGTTGATTATAAAATGAGTTTAGTCACGCATGGTTGGTCCAAACACCCGCCTGAATACCGCGCGTTAGCGCGTCTCCAAGAAAGCGCGTGGTTCACAGTCATGTGTTTGCCTTTGAGCCGCATGTCAATGAGAGAGCCTCCTAGCGGGCCCGCCGGGCTGCCCCAGGTGCATAGAGCTCGAGATTGACCACGTTGAGCGGTTGCTGGCCGGTGAGCGCGCGCGCGACTTCCTCGCCGCACCGCCGCGGCACCCGGGCTACCGCGGACGACGAGAAAAAGGCCGCATGGGGCGTGGCGATGACGTTGTCCATGCGCAGCAGCGGATTGTCGCCGGCGACGGGTTCGTGCTCCCACACGTCGAGCGCGGCGCACGCAAGCCGCTTCTCCATCAGCGCCTGGGCCAGCGCCTGCTCGTCCACCACCGGACCGCGCGCAGTATTGATGAGCATGGCCGTTGGCTTCATGCGGCGCAAAAAGGCTTCGTTGATGAGATGGCGCGTCTCGGCATTAAGCGGTGTGTGGACGGATACGTAGTCGGCCCGCTCCGCCAGTGTCTCGAGCGATACGCGCTCGACGCCGAGCGCCTTGAAGTGCGCGTCGCCAACGTAGGGATCGTGGGCAATGATGCTGGCCTCGAAGGCAGCCACACGCCGGGCAAAGGCGCTGCCGATATTGCCCAGGCCAACGATGCCCACCGTCTCCCCGTACACGGAGCCCGTCCACTCACCGGGTATTCCGGCGCCCCAGTTGCCCGCGTGCACGTTGCGGTCGAGCGTGATGATCTTTCGGTTCCAGGCGAGGAGGAGCGCCATTGTGTGGTTGGCAACCTCTCGCACCCAGACGTCTGGAATGTTCACTGCGACGACGCCCAACTCGGTCGCGGCGGGAATGTCGATGACGTCGTAACCTACTCCCGTACGCACTACGACCTTGAGGTCCTCAAGCGCGGACAAGACTCTTCGGCTGATCGGCGAGGACGTGACCACGAGCGCGTCTGCATCACTCGTGCGGGCAATAACCTCCTCCTCCGTGGCGATGAACGGCAGTACTGTCACTTGCGCCGGAAGCCGGGCCAGCACGGTTTGGCAATCTGAGTAGTCGCGCTGACCGCGCCCTTGAATCACATAAACCTGCTGGATCTTGTCGGCCATCGGGGCTCCGTTGTAGGCGAAGAGAGAAGCTCACGGAGCGCTTGTGTGCCGCCTGCG
Organism: Pseudomonadota bacterium; assembly: GCA_026399375.1. GTDB lineage: Bacteria > Pseudomonadota > Gammaproteobacteria > Burkholderiales > SG8-39 > 2-12-FULL-64-23. Next base: position 4,699 of record JAPLRD010000315.1, on the reverse strand, counting down.
TCCGAACACACCTGCGGTATTGCTGTAGAGCAGTCGTTGAATATCAAGAAGGTCGCTGCCACCGACGTCGCGCGGCGCGCCACTGCACGCCGCGCACGTCTACCGATCTAGACCAGGCGCGTTACGCTTTCTGCAACTGTGGGGTAGTTAGATGACATAAGAACATCGTGGCCGGGGAAAATGTACTCCAGAGGAGCCATCGCCTTCACCTTGTCAAAACTCCGGATCCAGTCTGGCAGATTCATGATGTACACGCTTGGAATGTCCTCTTTGTACCCGCGAAACACATGCGCAAGGTCAGATCCGACAATCGCTGGCCCCTTGGCTGTGTTGACGCGAACGACCTGCATGCCGAGAGTGTGACCGGGTGCCAATACTAGATCGAGGCCCGGCGCTATCGAGAAGTCCCCGTCCACCATCACAAGACGATCAGATCGCTCCAGGCCGGCGATGACTTTATTCGACGGCGGATCGAATACGGCCACGATCGGCTTTCTCTCGCACACCGGGTCTTTCACGCAGAAATCGAATTCCCGCTTTTGCAGATAAAACTTGGCATTCGGGAATGCCGTGAGATATCGCGCAATATTTCCGACATGATCATAGTGCATGTGCGTGATAATCACCCGGTTCACGCTGCTAGCCGTGGCCCCGATCCGCGCAACCACGTCGATTGGATTTACGTAGTTCGGTATCTTCCGTGCGGCGCCCAACTCGGGGCTCGGCCCTGTGTCCACCAACGTGACAGAGCCATCCTTTGCCTTGATGGCCCAGACATAGAAGTTGATCTGCCCTTCCTCGTTCCACCCTGTATTCCAAAGAGCGATGGCCGCGTTGCGCACAAGTGTTCCGCCGTACTTGGCAGCATATATCTCGTATTCGGGCGCCGGCCCGGCGGCATTCGCGATTGCTCCTCCGTTCGGCAGCAGGTTCGAAGCTGCTTCGGCTAGGATGGTTGTGCCCAGAGCTGCGGTCCCGGTCTTCAAGAAATCTCGCCGATTCATGTTACTCATCATCGTCCTCCTTTGTTGTTCGTCGCGCCCAGCTTGGCCAACTCAGTGAACCAATGCTGCAGATTGCCACTTTGCGACTAGCGCCGCGGAAATGAAAGCCTCGTAGCGGAAGCGAATCGGCCTAATGTGAGAGATATTGATCCATGTCAAACGCGCGCCCCAGGGTCAAACAGACCCTAGCCTGGGAAGGTATCGGAAGGCTGGCGTGCTTTGCCTTCGACGCGGTGTGGCTGAGCGTTTGTTCAAGAACAATGCGGAATGGCGCTCCCGCCCCACTCCGGCCTCGCAACATTCTGTGGCTCAAGTGTCCGAAGTCGTCAGCAGCGGCCATTCAGGCGATGGTACAAGCTAATGTCCGCCACCCTGGCGCGCCACCGAACCTGCTGGCGCCGCGCGCAGATACTGAGACGGCCAAGGTGCCGCCTGCCCGAGCGCTTGGGCGGCATTCATCGGCCAGTAAGGGTTGCGCAGGATCTCGCGGCCAAGGAGGACCATATCGGCCTGACCGGTGCGGATGATGTGATCGGCCTGCGCCGGCGAGGTGATGAGGCCGACGGCTGCGGTCGGAACGCCGGCTTCCCTGCGTATCCGCCCGGCGAACTCGGTCTGAAAACCCGGGCCGGCGGGAATCTTCGCCGTTGGCACGAGGCCGGCGGACGACACGTCCACCAAGTCGACGCCCAGGTTCCGAAGATTGCGACATAACTCGATGGTCTCCTCCACGTTCCAACCGCCGTCTACCCAATCCGTCGCCGACAAGCGAATAAGCAAAGGGAGCCTCTCGGGCCATTTCGCGCGGACGGCAGTCACCACATCACGCACCAGACGCGTACGGTTCTCGAAGCTGCCGCCGTAGGCATCCGTTCGCTTATTGGAGAGCGGCGACAAGAACTGATGCAAGAGATAGCCGTGCGCCCCATGTATTTCAACCATCTGAAATCCAGCCTCACGCGCGCGCTCAGTCGCGGCGGCAAACTGCGCGACCACATGGCGGATGCCGGCTTCATCGAGCTCTCTCGGCACGGCGTAGCCTTCGCCGAAGGATATCGCAGAGGGCGCGACGGTCGTCCAGCCGCCTTCGCCTGCGTCCACGGTGCGCTGAGCCTGCCAGCCCCGCCCGGCGCTTCCCTTGCGGCCCGAATGCGCCAATTGAACGACGGCCACGCAGCCCTGCTCCTGCGAGAATTGCGCGATGCGCGCTAGCGGCTCGATCTGCCTGTCCTCCCACAGGCCAAGATCGCCCGGGCTGATGCGTCCCTCCGGCGATACCGCTGTTGCCTCGATGATCATCAGCCCGGCGCCGCCGACCGCGCGGCTACCGTAATGCACGAAATGCCAGTGGGCCGCCATGCCCTCGCTCGCCGAGTACTGGCACATCGGCGGAATGCCGATGCGGTTGCTGAGGACGACGTCGCGCAGCTTAAGGGGTTCGAATAAATGGGTCATGGTTCAGTTCCTGATCAAGAGGGGTTGGAAATTGACAGCCGAGCTCGCAACGCGGGAAACGGGACGTCCATTTCCCGCGCCGCGCAAGAATAACGGACGATGATACCCTTCGGAACTCGAAAATGAACCATCAACCTGATTCAGGAGGATCAGCAATGGAATTACTGCAAGGAATCGAGACTCGAAAAAGCATCCGCGGATTCAAGTCCACGCCGGTTCCGGAGGACACGATAAGAAATATCCTGCAGCTGGCCGGCCGCAGTCCGTCCTACACCAATACGCAGCCGTGGGAAGTCGCAGTGGTCATGGGCAAGAAACGTGACGAGTTGAGCGCGATTCTTTATGGTCTGGCGAATTCCGGAGTGCCTGCCAATCCCGACACGCCGACGCCAGCCAGCTGGCCGGTCGAACTCGACAAGCGGGCGAAGGAACACGGCGCCCGCAGGTTCAACTCCCTGGGAATAGAACGGCACGATGCCGCGGCGAGGAACGAATTGCGGCTGATGAACTTCAAGTTCTTCGGGGCGCCATGCGCGTTGTTTCTTTTCATGGACGGATCGCTCGGCCCGTGGTCGACGTTCGACATGGGGCTGTTCACGCAAAGCCTGGCGCTGGCCGCCCATGGCGTCGGTCTGGGCACCTGCCCGCAGGCGTTGTTGGCGCACTACCCCGATGCCGTCCGGGAGTTCCTCGGCCTCTCCAAGGACAGAAAATTGGTGCTCGGGGTCTCGCTTGGCTATCCGGACCCTGCGGCAAAGCTCAATACCTATCAGAGCACGAGAATGAACGTGGAGGATTTTGCGAGGTGGTGGAAGTAGGCTGTGGCGACAATCGGACACACGCGGAATCTCCGATCTGCGATCGTGTCGCGCCGTCATGGATCAGCTTGACGCCTATGCCCAGAAGCGCCCAGCAGCTGATCCGGTAGAACATGCATCTTCTTTGCAGCGTCGAGAAAGCAGAACGAGATAGTTTCGTATGCGTGGAGGCGTCGCCGAGCGCCTGATTCAATGAGCTGTACCGAAAGTATCGCTCCCTGGCTTTTATCCCGTAAGCAATAGCGGAACGTCGAATAGCGGTAGTAAGCCGCTGTGCTCAACATCAATAACGTCCGTAGTCGCACACACATACCAGATGCTCAGCGGGGCCGATCTATTTCCTCGCCAGCGGTTGTTCGTGGCCGAAAGTACGCGCTAGAATCAGCTGACCCATATCAGCAAAAGGCGTCACATGACTCAGTCAACCATATTGTTCGATGTTCACCCATCCACCGGCGTTGCAGTGTTGACATTGAACCGGCCACTGCGTCTGAACGCCTTTAACCTGGAAATGCTCGGACTCTGGCGCGAAGCGCTGGTTCGCGTCGCAACCGACAGACAAATCCGAGCTCTCGTCATCACCGGCACCGGCAAAGCATTCTGCGCCGGCGGCGACATGGATGAACTGGAATCGTTCCTGACAATGAACGCGTCCGAAAAGAAAGACTACTTGTGGGAAAACGTCCATCAAATCCCGCTGTTGCTCGAACGCATCGACTGTCCGGTGATCGCCGCGCTCAACGGCACGGCGCGCGGTGCCGGGCTCGACATGGCGCTTATGTGCGACCTGCGCATAATGGGCGCGTCCGTTGTACTCGCGGAAAGCTATATCGCCATGGGTTTGATGCCCGGCGACGGAGGCAGCTATTTCCTTCCCCGGCTTGTCGGCGTTCCACGCGCCCTGGAATTGCTGTGGACGGGCGACGACATAGATGCCCCCACCGCCCTGCAGATCGGGCTCGTCAATCGGGTCTCGCCGGACGGTAGCGTTCTCAGCGATGCCGTGCAATTGGCCGAACGAATTGCAAGGCAACCGACGCAGGCGATACGCTTTACCAAGCGCGCCGTGTATCAGAGCATGAATGCGCATTCGTCGCTGCGTGCGCACCTCGACACCATTTCCTCGCATATGGCCGTCCTGGAAGATTCTCCGGAATTTTCCCAGCGCGTGTCGGCGTTCAAGGCAAGACGGAAAAAGAATTGATAATGCCAAATATCAAGGAAGAAAACCCAATAGGCATGGCCGAAAAGCAGACATCGCCGGAAGGCGGGAAGCAGGGGCTGTCGGCGCGCGTTTAAATTTGACCAGCTCTGCGCGTTGAATTTTGACCAGGGGCTTTTGCCCGCCCATCATGGGCCGGCCTGTGGATAAGTGTAGCGTATTCGCTGGTTTTGACGTCCTCCCGTAGTTGTCGTTTCTTT
>JAPLRD010000251.1 GCA_026399375.1 Pseudomonadota bacterium | reverse complement strand
GAAGTCACCCTGGTGCTTGGCTGCGTCGGCACGCGTCTCGAGCTTGCCTTCGACCGCGGCCTTGGCCAGCGAATTGGCATCCGCCACCAACGCATTGATCGCATCGATCGCCATGTTGAGATTGTTCTTCAGCGTGTTGAAGTCGCCGTTGTAGCTGTCGGTGATCTTCGCCGGGATCGCGCCCTTGGAGATTTGATCCACATAGCTCGCCGCCACGTTAAGCGGGCCGATCACCGCGTCCAGGGTCTGATTCACCCCGACCACCACGCGGTTGAAGTCGCCCTGGTGCTTGGAAGCATCCGCGCGCGTGGAGAGTTTGCCCGCCACCGCCGCCTCCGACAGCATCGCCGCATCCGCCACCAGCGCCTGCACCGATTGGGTCATCTTCTGCATCGAGGCCAGCAGTTGTCCGGTCTCGTCCTTGCTCGTGACTTCGATCTTCTTCGACAGGTCGCCCACTGCCATCGCGTTGGCCACTTCCACCGCCTGTCCCAGCGGACGGGTAATGCCGCGCGTCAGCCACCAGCCGATGAAGACCGCCATCACGAAGGCGATTCCCGCCATAGCCAGCAGCAAGGTCTCGGCCGCGCTCGCCGCCTGCATAGAGGCTTCACCGGTCTTGGTCGCGTTTTCCCGCTGGAGGTTGGCGAACGTCTTGGATGCATCCATATAGGCCGCGACCGCTGCGCTGTATTCGCCGAACAGGTAGGCCGTCGCCTTGTCCGCGTTGTGCGTAGGCGAGGAGGTATTGGCCAGCGGGATGAGGGTATCCAGCGATTTGCCGAAGGCCGTTCGCGCTTCGACGAGCTTGCCAAAGGCCTCCTTGCCCTTGGGCGTGTTGATCATCGGCTTCAATTTGTCCAGGATTTCGCCGTTGGCCTTGCGCGTCTTGTCGATGATCTCCAGCTGCGTTTTTTCAATCGCCTTGTCGTTGGTGATGATCAGGTTGCGCACCGCTCGCCCGATGACCAGCGTGTTCTCGATCACGTCGCCGGCCATCTGGATTTTGGGCATGCGGTCGGTGGTGACATTTTCGATGCCCTCGCCCAATTGGATCAGGCGCGTGTAGGACACGCCGACGATGATTGACAGCAATATCAGCAGGAACGCGAAGCCCCCGCCGAGTCGTACCCCTATTTTCAAATTACCGATAGACATGATTTCTCCTTTCACTCTAAACATCAAAACAAAAACCAAAAAAGACCAAACCGTTCCCCACGGAAGCGCAGCAAACCTCACCCACCGGCCGCTGCGTCGCTCCCATCGCGCGGTCTTGTCTATGCATAGCCGTCAAAACGTTTTGCTCACCGACAGCAGCGCCGTGCCGTTGGCGGCGTTCTTCGTCGCCACGCCCGCCATGACCGGCAGCTTGTTGCCTAAGCAGTAGTAACCCGGATTGACGCTGTCGCAGCTGCCCTTGCCGCTGGTCGCGAGATAGGACGCGGCGAGCACCCAGCCGCTGATGTCCTTGGTCACGCCCAATTTCCAGTCGTTGTAGTTGGCGTTGGTCGCGTCGGTGCCGATGGACCAGTTCTTCAGCCGGAAGGAGCCGAGGTGGCCGTTGATGCCCCAGCCGTTGCCGAGGTCGAAATTGGCCGCGAGGTCGAGATAGTGCGAGCCCTTGGTGCCGGGCTGCGAAAAATAGTCGCCGGTGGAATGGTAGTACTTGAGCGACAGGAACTTCCACGAACCGCCGAGATAGACTTCCTTGTTGTTGACAGCGCCGGTATGCGTCGCCAGTGTCTTGGGATTGGTGATCACGGTGTTCAATGCGGGGGTGGTGCTGAAAATGGCGTCGCTGCCGGGATAACTGTAATAAATTCCGCCGATGTCCAGGCCCCAGTCGCCCCAGGTCGGCTTCCAGCCGCCGTAGAAATCCATTTCCAGGTTGCTGCCAGGATAGCCCGCGCCTTCGTTGACGTTGGAGTTCCAGTTGCCGAGGTAAAGGCCGCTCGCGTGCGAATAGTCGAACCCGCCCTGGATCGCCGGCTTCTTGAAGGTCTGGGCGATGGCGCGGAACCGGTATTCCGAATACAGGCCGAAGTTGCCGGTGAAAGTGTGCGGCGAGGCCGCCACCGGGGCGGGGTCGGCCGCGGCAGCGAGCGCAGGCAGGACTAGGCCGGCTGCGAGCGAAAGTGCGATCAGTATTCTTTTCATGCGAAATTTCTCCATTTTTTGAGCATTACCTGTCTGCGTTACCGCCCTACCCTCACCCCAGCCCTCTCCCGCCCAAGCGGGAGAGGGGGGGTTCCCCCTCGCCCCCGGAACGGGGGAGAGGGCCGGGGTGAGGGGCGGTCGTTCGAGAATCCGTCATGGAGTTCGATAACGCTCAATAGATCGATTGGCGGCGGTTCAATGCAAAGCGGCGTCGGTGAGCGCCATGTCGCTCGAGGTCATCAGCTTTTCCATGTCCATCAGGATCAGCATGCGT
>JAPLRD010000257.1 GCA_026399375.1 Pseudomonadota bacterium | reverse complement strand
GTCAGCCTGCCTGCCGAGGACGCCGACGCCCTGATTCTCGCCAGCTTCGAGGCGGCGACCAACGCAATCCGCTACTCACGGCTGCTGGTCGGGGACGCGACGCTCACCTGCCGAATATCGCACGAGGATGATGCGCTGGCAGTCGAACTGATCTATCCGAGCTCGGTCTTCACCCCGCCCGCTGAATTGAACACTGACTTCAGCGGCGAGACCGAGGGCGGATTCGGCCTCTACGTAATCGAGCAGTCGGTGGACTCGGTCGAATACGCGAGCCCCATGCCGGGGATCGCCAGCGTGCGCCTGGTCAAGCGCGCGAGCGCGGTAGCAGCCTGACAGACTCAGGCCCGTCATTGTCGCAGCAGAAACAAGTCCGATAGCCCGGATAGAGCAATGTCTGCGAATGATCCTAGTGTGACATTCATCCTGCTTTATCTCCGATTGTCGGAGACTCGATCAAGATCGGTTGTCTGCCCCGGCAAGGAAATCGGACAGGGCGTCGTTGAACGCGTCCGGCTGCTCCAGATTGGCCAGATGCGCTGCGTCCGGAATGATCACCAGCTTCGATCCGGGCATGGCCTGATGAATTTCCTCCGACATCGCGACGGGCGTACCCGGATCGTCCCTGCCGACGATGATCAGGGTGGGGCAGAGAATTTCCTTCAGTCGTGCGGTCACATTGATCTTGGGAATCGCATGGCTGCAGCCGAGATAGCCCAGTGCAGGGGTGGTTCGAATGCGGGTCGCGATTGCCTTCACCACATCGGGGTGGGCTTTCGCTATTGGCACGGAGAAAAAGCGCGATAGCGTCATCGCCAGCAGCGGTTCGACGCTTCCGGCCGCCTCGACTGTTCTGATGCGCTCGGCCCACATGCCGGAAGCGTCGGCGGGATAGCGACTGGTCGTGTCGCAAAGCGACAGGCTTTTGAAGCCTAATCCAGCCGGACCCCGGTCGCCTTGACCAGTTCGTCCCACTTCGCGATTTCCGCCTTGTGGTACTCGCCCAGTTGCTCCGGACTTCCTCCAGCCGGCTCCATGCCGATGGAGGCGATCAGTTGGACGATCTCCGGGGACTCCTGCATGATCTTGTTGATCTCCGCATTGAGCCGCTGAGTGATTTCCGCCGGCGTGCCTTTGGGCGCGAATAGCGCCAGCCACACCACCAGGTCGTAGCGCGTCAAGCCGAATTCGCCGAATGCGGGGATCTGGGAGGCGAAACTCGCGCGCTTTTGGCTGGTCACCGCAAGGGCCTTGATCTTGCTGGAACGAATGAGGGGAAGGGACGGGCCCACGTTCTCGAACGCGTACTGGATCTGCCCGCCCATGAGGTCGGTCAGCAATGCGCCGACGTTCTTGTAGGGCACGGTGGCGACATTGATACCGGCCATGTTCTTGAGCAGTTCGATCCACACCCGTGCGGTGGTGTTGCTTGCGCCGAAATTGAGCGTGCCCGGGCGCGCCTTGGCCAGCTGGATCATGTCCGTGACTGAGGCTGCCGAAACGGCGTCGTTCGCTATCAGGATCATGGGCAGCCTGCCCATCAGGATGACCGGCGCAAGGTCCTTGAGCGGATCGAAGGGCAGCTTGTCGTACAGGCTGACGTTCGCCGCAAACGGACCGTTGCTTCCCATCACCAGCGTGTAGCCGTCCGGCGCGGCTTTGGCTACCACCTCGGTTCCGATGTTGCCGCCCGCGCCGGGGCGGTTTTCCACCACGACCGGCTGGCCCAGCCGCTCGGTCAGGGCCTTGCCGAAGCCGCGCGCCAGTATGTCCACCCCGGCGCCGGCGCCGAACGGGACCACGATACGGATGGGTTTCGTCGGGTAGCTCTGCGCGCTGGCCGGTCCGCCGGACGCGAACGCCAGCAGAAGCAGACAGGACGCGAGCATCATGTTTCTCACAGTTCGTTCTCCTTGATCGTTCCGCAGTTCAACTTGCAGGCGGCCAGCGCTTCGGCAGCTTGATCTCTTTCGTGACCGGCGTGCAGTAAGTCGCGCGCATGATCAGGTCGCGGTTTCTTTCCGCGCTGCCGCAGACCACGATGTGGATCATGTCCGGATTGAGAATGAGCGGAATTTTCTCGTTCTTGCCGAGATCCCACTCCTTCGGTATGCGTCCTTCCTCCGCCAGGCTGTGCACGGTATGGGGCAGCGACAGGGTAAAACGGAATTCCTCGTCGATTTCTCCCACCGTGAGTCTGGAGTTCTTCGCGATGTACTCCTTCACCGCCTGCTTGGAATACCCGCTTTTCGCGATCACGCGCGCGTTGGCGGGGGAGATGAACACGTTCATGCTGCCGTGCTCCTCGCCCAGGAGGAGGAAGGTGGCGCCGAACGCCTTGCCCATGTTGTAGCAGATGCCAGTCAGGTGCGGTTCGGCCGTATCCCCGGCGGTCATCATCTGATACGTCATGTTCATCATCATCATCCCGGTGACCGTGCTGGTGCCGCGATCGAAGCCGCGGTCAACGTGGTACGGGGGCCAGGGCGAGAGTTCCTCGTCTTCGGCCATCACCCAGGGCGAGCCGGGCCAGCCGAAGCAGCCCATCCAGCTTTCGCCTTCGCGGAATCCGGCTATGTTCCGCGTGATCAGGCCCAGGGCGCGTCCGATGGTGGAGTTGCTCTTTCTTCCCAGGGCCATGACCGAAGTGCCGTGGTTGATGTCGAGTTGCTTGATGATCGGCCCGTTGACGACGATGAACGGCTTGATCGAGGACGTGCTGCCTATGTCCTTGAGTTGATAGTCCGGGTCGCCGAGGGCCTCTATTGCAGCGATCAGGACCGGCATGTATTCGGGGCGGCAGCCGGCCATCACCGCGTTGATGGCGATCTTTCGCGGCGTCGCTTTCAGATTGGCCATCGGCAGGACGGCGATCTCCTTGTCCGGAGGAAGATCCGTCCATTGAAGCATTTCCTCGACCGCAGCCGCGGTGGGCGGAACGATCGGCAGCGCGTCGGTCCACTTGTTGCGGTAAAAGAAGTCATTGACCTCGTCGAAGCTGCCTTCGAACACGCTGTCTTTCGGACCTGCCGTCTTGGCGCCGGCGGTGCTTTGCGTCTTCGGCGGCTTCATCAGGGTCTCGAGCATGGAATCGAACATCTTGCCGATGTTCGCCGCCACTTCCTCCGGGGAATGGTTGTCGATGGCGCCCGGATACAGCGCCAGACCGAGATCGGGAAAGCCCATGCCGCGCGCAACCAGCAGCGATTGGCTGTGGAACATCGGCACGACCACGGAGACGCTGGGGATGCCGAGCTTTTCGGCTGCTATGGACGCCCGCAACACGGCGGGCGCGCAAGTGCCTCAGGCTCCGGTGGCGGCGATGACGGCGTCGCAGCCTTTTTGCTTCAGCGCCTCGCGCAGTTCTCCGATGCTCTTGTCCACGTCGCCCCAGACGGAAATCACCGGCATCTCGGACCACGGGATGAATTTGGCAAGGGGAAAACGCTTCTTGATCAATTCACCGAAGGTGTCGGTCACCGTGTCCGCCCGGAACATGCCGTTGGATACGGCGCAGATCGTTTTGCCGTTGAAATCCTGAACGCGCGCGGCGGAAACTTCCGCGCTTTCCATCGGCTCCCCGACGGGGTTCAGCACCGAGAACTTGCTATCCGACATGTTGATTCTCCTTTGTTATCGATTCGATTCCAGCATCGGGCGAGTGGCTTCCCGGCTGTGCATTTCGTGCGCCGCCGTTCAATCCGCCTTGAGGCCCAATTCCTTCACCAGTCCGCCCCAGCGCGAGACTTCGTTGGCAAGGTACTGACGGAATTGCTCCGGCGTTCCGCCTTCGGCGTTCGCGCCCATGGCCGTCAGCTTTGTTGCGATATCGGCGGAACGAATCGCCCAGGTGATGTCGGTGGCGAGTTTGCCGATGATTTCCGGCTTCGTTCCGCCCGTGGCGAAGATGCCGTACCAGGCGACCGCGTCATAGCCGGTCAAGCCCTGCTCGGCTATGGTCGGCACATCGGGCAGCCAGGGCACGCGCGTCGCCGAGGTCACGCCGATTGCGCGCATCTTTGCCGCCTTGATGTGCTGCAGCATGCCGTTGTCGAACATGATCGGCACCCGGCCCGAAAGCACGTCCTGGTGCGCCGGGGCGCTGCCGCGATAGGGCACGTGGGTGAGCTTCACATTGGCCATTTTCGCGAACAGTTCCGCGGATAGGTGGGTGGACGTGGCCTGACCGGTCGACGCAAATGATACCGAACCCGGATTGGCGCGCGCCGCATCAATGAGCTCCTTCATGTTCTTCGCCGGGAAGTCAGGATGGATCGCGAGGATGTTCGGTATGGTGGTCAGGAGCGTTACCGGAACAAGATCGTTGGCCGAGTCGTAAGGCAATTTGTCGATCAGCAAGGGGTTCAGCGCGAAGGGCATCGCGGTGAGCAGCAGGGTGTGTCCGTCAGGAGCCGCTTTGGCGACGGCATCGGTCGCGATGACGGTATTGCCGCCGGACTTGTTTTCCACTATGACCGGTTGCCCCCAGCGCTCGGTCAGCTTCTGGCCCAGAAACCGCGACAGATAGTCCGCCGTGCTGCCCGCGCCCTGCCCCATGATGCGGATCGGCTTGCTTGGATAGGTCGCGGCGGACTCCGCTGCGACCGCCGGCAGCGCTGCTGCCATTGCCATTGCCAATACGAATACTACGGTTGCCGATGTAATTTTCATCGTTCGTCCTTGTTCAGGCTTTCGGCAGCCCGAACTGCTGCGTGAGCCAGTCGGCGATCTGCGTTTGATACATATAGCGG
>JAPLRD010000437.1 GCA_026399375.1 Pseudomonadota bacterium | reverse complement strand
GTCAACAAGGTCGAACTGAAGAACGCGATCGAGCAGGCGAACAAGGAGGTCGCGAATCGCTTCGACTTCAAAGGCTCGGACGCGCGCATCGAACAGGCCGAGTTCACGCTCACCGTCTATGCCGACGACGAGTTCAAACTGAAGCAGGTGATGGACGTGTTCACCGGCAAGTGTGCCAAGCGCGGCGTGGACGTGCGCGCGCTCGAGCCCAAGGACAGCGAAAAGATCGGCGGCGACAAGTTGAAGCAGACGGTCGAGGTCAAGAACGGCGTGGAGTCGGAGCAGGCGAAAAAGATCGTCAAGCTGATCAAGGACAACAAGCTCAAAGTGCAGGCGAGCATCCAGGGCACGGCGGTGCGCGTTTCGGGCGCCAAGAAAGACGACCTGCAGACGGCGATTCAGCTGGTGAAAAAATCCATCACCGACATCCCGCTGCAGTACCAGAATTTCCGGGACTGATCCGCGCACGCTGCATGCAATCGCGACGACCCGGCCCAGCACCCGGGTTGGCGCGCATCGCGAGGCACGAGCCGTTAAACAGCCCGCGCAAGCGGTATGCGCGGGCGATCCTTTATTCCTTGAGACCCGCGGTCCAGCGGTCGTAGAGTCGCGCCGCCACAGCGTTTAGGACCGCCAGCCGCGCCGCTAGGTGGCTTTCGATCTCAAGCGCTGTCTGAACGCTCGCGCCGGCCGAGCGTTCCAGCTCCCGCTTCCCGGATTCGCACCAGCTGCGGATCATCTCGGGCGTCATTTCGACGTGGCATTGCAAGCCGAGATGTTTGCCCAACACAAAGGCCTGATTGGCGCAATGCGGGCTGGATGCGATGCACTCAGCCCCGGGCGGAATGCCGAAGGTCTCGCCGTGCCAGTGAAACGAGAGAAAGCCCCTGGTGTCGCCAAACCAGGCCCGCGCCGACCCGCCCTCGGCCACACCCACATCCACGCGACCCCAGCCGATTTCCTTCTGCGGATTCGGTCCCACCGTGCCACCCAGCGCCTTGGACATCAACTGTCCGCCCAGGCAGTGCCCCAGTACCGGCACGAATGCGTCCGCGCTCGCAGGCACCGCTTCCCCGGCGTCGATCCGCACCAGCTCGGACGCGATGCCATGGCGCTCCAGGTATGTGGCAAAATAGCCCGGACCTTCAGTCGCGTTATGGCGGAATATGGCAACCGGTTTCATGAGCAGATCCTGGATAGCTGGCTGCGGGAATTTTAGCCTGAGTCTGGCTCTGCTCGCTTGGTCCATTTCGCAGGCCTTCGCAACCGAGGTCACGCTGGTGGGGCTGATAGGCGCCAAAGCCATCGTGGTCATCGACGGTGGGGCGCCGCGTACGCTGACCCCGGGACAGAAGACCGCAGAGGGCGTGGTACTGATCGCCACCGAAAAGGACGCCGCCAGTTTCGAGATCGACGGCCAGAAGCGCTCTCTGCCGATGGGGCGGGCCTATTCCGCAGCGCCCCGCGAAGGCAGACAGAACATCACCCTCGCCGCCGACGCGCGCGGGCATTTCGTCACCATGGGGACGATCAACGGCGGTAGCGTTCGCTTTCTGGTCGACACCGGCGCCACCTTCGTTTCCCTGTCCGCTTCGGAAGCCAGGCGCCTGGGCATCAGTTACCTGCAGGGGCAGCGCGGCCAGTTGCAGACCGCGAACGGCCTGACCGGCGCCTACAGGATAAAGCTGGACACGGTGAGAGTCGGGGATATCCAGATCAATAACGTCGATGCCGTGGTGACCGAGTCCGACACCATGGGCGTGACCCTGCTGGGCATGAGCTTTCTCAATAGAATGGAAATGAAACGCGACGGCCAGAGCATGACGCTGACCAGGCGCTTTTGACGCCTGGCTAGCGGCCCGGCGGCGGCAGCGCCGCCATTGCGCAGCCTACTTGACGCTCTTGTCCTTTTCGATCAAGGCGTAGGCCGAGTGATTGTGAATCGATTCGAAATTTTCGGATTCCACCACATACCACTCGATGCGATCGTCCTTGTTCAGAACGGCAGCGACATCACGCACCATGTCCTCGACAAATTTCGGGTTGTCGTAGGCGCGCTCGGTGACCAACTTTTCGTCCGGCCGCTTGAGCAATCCGTACAGCTCGCACGAAGCCTGCTTCTCGACCACGTCGACGATGTCCTCGATCCAGACGAAATTGTTGATGCGCACGGTGACCGTCACGTGCGAGCGCTGGTTGTGCGCGCCGTAAGCGGAAATTTTCTTCGAGCAGGGACATAGACTGGTCACCGGCACCAGAACTTTCATCGCAAAGCGCTGCTTGCCCTCTTCGACGTCGCCGATGAAGGTGACGTCGTAATCCATCAGGCTCTCCACCTTGGACACCGGCGCCGCCTTGTTCACGAAATAGGGGAAATTCATCTCGATGTGGCCCGACTGCGCCTCGAGCTTGACCATCATTTCGCCCAGCATGCGCTTGAACGTCTCGACCGATATCTCGCGCTCGTGCGCATTGAGGATCTCGACGAAGCGCGACATGTGCGTGCCCTTGAAATGATGCGGCAGACGCACGTACATGTTGAAATTCGCGATGGTGTGCTGCACCCCGCCCGAGCGTTCGCTCACTTTCACCGGATGGCGTATGGACTTGATGCCGACCTGATCGATGGCTAGCCGGCGCGTGTCCTCGGAATTCTGCACATCGGCAATGGCAACGGGATCGCGGGTATTCATGCGGAAATCCTTCCAATAACTGCCGCAGCGCAAGCGCCGAAGCTACAACACCATTTTAACATGGCGCCAAGTGCCACCCTCAGGCCTGCGCCGGCGCTCGGACCCTGGCGTTCAAGCTTCGATGCGCGCCCGGATGGCAGCCAGCAATCCCGCCTTGTCCAATCCGACTTCGGCAAGCAGCAGGCCCGTATCGCCATGATCGATGAACCGGTCGGGCAGGCCAAGATGCAGCACGGCTTTGGCCACGCCCGCTGCCGCAAGACACTCTGCCACCGCGCTACCCGCGCCCCCCATCAGCGCACCTTCTTCCACCGTCACCAGCAGCTCGTGCTGGCCGGCAAGTTGTTGGACCAGGGTTTCGTCCAAAGGTTTCACAAAGCGCATGTCTGCCACCGTGGCGTCGAGTTCCTCCGCCGCTTCGAGCGCGGGTTTGAGCATGCTGCCAAAAGCGAGGATGGCGATCTTCGCGCCCTGGCGGCGCACCACGCCCTTGCCCAGCGGCAGCGCCTGCATCGCCTTGCTCGCCGTCGCGCCTGGTCCGGTGCGGCGCGGATAGCGCACCGCCGCCGGCGTATCCAGCTGGAATGCGGTG
>JAPLRD010000004.1 GCA_026399375.1 Pseudomonadota bacterium | reverse complement strand
AACATCTTCATCTGTTCCGGCGTGGTGTTCTGCGCCTCGTCGAGAATGATGAAGGAGTGGTTGAGGGTGCGCCCGCGCATGTAGGCGAGCGGCGCGATCTCGATCGCACCGCGCTCGAACATTTTTCCCACCTTGTCGAAACCCATCAGGTCGTAGAGCGCGTCGTACAGGGGGCGCAGATAAGGGTTCACTTTTTCCGCCAGGTCGCCGGGCAGGAATCCGAGCCGCTCGCCCGCCTCCACCGCCGGCCGCACCAGCACGATGCGCTTTACCGCGTCGCGCTCGAGCGCGTCCACCGCGCAGGCCACGGCGAGATACGTCTTTCCGGTGCCGGCGGGTCCGATGCCGAAGGTGATGTCGTGCGCGAGGACGTGCTTGATGTACTCGACCTGGCGCGGCGTGCGGCCGTGAAGGTCGGGTTTGCGCGTGAGCAGCGTCGGCGTGTCCGCGCCGGCGCCGGCTTCGCGCTGTTCCACCAGGCCGAGTTGGACGTCGTCGATGGTGAGGCCGCGCCGCGCCTGGACGTAGAAGCGTTCCAGGACTTCGGCGCCGCGCGCTGTCTGGCGCGGCTCGCCCTTGAGCACGAAGCGTTCCCCGCGGCGCGCGATCGTGATATCCAGCGCGATTTCGATCTGGCGCAGGTTCTCGTCGAACGCGCCGCACAAGACGGCGAGGCGCTGGTTGTCGACCGGCGAGAGCGTGACTTCCAGCGGTTTGGGCTTCACCGATGAATCCCGATTTCGCCGGTGGTCGCGGCAGCCTGGACGTCGCCGACCGATAGTGGAGCGCGGCATTCACCGGCCGGTCGTGCAACGCGGCATTCGCCGTCCGGCTGTGGAACGCGGTATTCACCGACCGATGGTGGAACGCGGTATTCACCGCGTAGGGTATGCGTCAGCGCCGCGGTGATGGTGATGTCGACCATGCGGCCGATGAGTTCGGGGGGGGCGGCGAAATTTACCGTGCGGTTGTTGCTGCTGCGTCCGCAGAGCTCGCCCGGGTACTTCTTCGCCGCGCCCTCGACCAGCACGCGCTGCCCGCTGCCCACCATGGACCGGCTTATCGCATTTGCCTGCCGCTCGATCAGGGCCTGCAGTCGCGCCAGGCGTTCCGCTTTCACGCTCTGCTGCGTGTCGTCGGCGAGTTCGGCCGCCGGCGTGCCCGGCCTCGGACTGTAAAGAAAGGAGTAGGAATCGTCGAATCCGATTTCAGCGGCGAGCCTCATGGTGTCTTCGAAATCGCGTTCGGTCTCGCCGGGGAAGCCGACGATGAAGTCCGACGAAATCGAGATGTCCGGGCGTGCGGCGCGCAGGCGGCGGACGATGGATTTGTACTCCAGCGCGGTGTAGCCGCGCTTCATCGCCGCGAGCACGCGGTCCGAGCCAGACTGCAGCGGCAGGTGCACGTGGCCGGCGAGCTTGGGGATGCCGACATAGGCGTCGATCAGGCGCTGCGTGAACTCCTTCGGGTGCGAGGTGGTGTAGCGGATGCGTTCGATGCCGGGAATCTCGGCGACGTATTCCAGCAGCAGCGCGAAATCTGCGCCCTCGGGTGCGGCCGCCGCGCCGCTCGCCAAAGTCTTGGCGCTGCTTCCGACCTTTCCGCGGTAGGCGTTCACGTTCTGCCCCAGCAGGGTGATTTCCTTCACTCCGGCCAGCGCCAGTTCCGCCACCTCGGTGAGCACGTCCTCAAGCGGCCGCGAAACTTCCTCGCCGCGGGTGTAGGGCACGACGCAGAAGCTGCAGTACTTGCTGCAGCCTTCCATGATGGAAACGAAGGCCGAGGCGCCGGTCACGCTCGCCGGCGGCAGCTGGTCGAATTTTTCGATTTCGGGAAACGAAATGTCGACCTGCGCCTTGCCCGTAAGCCTGCGCGCTTCAAGCAGCGCGGGCAGGCGGTGCAGGGTCTGGGGCCCGAACACCACGTCGACGTAGGGCGCGCGCGCGATGATGGCCGCGCCCTCCTGGCTGGCGACGCAGCCGCCGACGCCGATCACCAGGCCGGGGCGCGCCTGCTTCAGGTGTTTCACCCGTCCCAGGTCGTGAAAGACTTTTTCCTGCGCCTTCTCGCGCACCGAGCAGGTGTTGAACACGATGACGTCGGCGTCCGCCGGGTCGGCGGTGATTTCCATGCCTTCGGCCGCCGCGAGCACGTCGGCCATCTTGGCCGAGTCGTACTCGTTCATCTGGCAACCGAAAGTCTTGATGTAGAGCTTTCTCGCCATGGTCACTCTATTTGCAAGGCGAAGGGCGATACGCGCATGAGGCTGCACCGGGGCGGTGATTCGGAATTCGAGGCAGGCGATTATAGTCCAAGGCCCCGCGACCCGTAGCACGCCAGGGCGCCGGCGCTTTATGCGGGCGCTTCTTCGTAGTACGCTTCACGCGTTCACCCCGTACAGGCGGAGGAAGGTCCGGCGCGCATCGCCCGCCGGTGCAAGCGACATATGATCGTCTCTTTGTATTCGACCAAAGGCGGCTGCGGCAAGTCCACGCTCGCGGTTTGCCTCGCGGCCTATTGGTCGCAGAGCAGGAAAACGGTGCTGCTGGATGCGGACCCCCAGGCCTCGCTTTCCCTGTGCCGCGAGGAGGTCCTGCACGTTCCGGTGTTGCAGGACACGAGCAAGGGCATAGGCAAGACCATCGCAAAACTCGCCGCCGAATACGAGCGCGTGGTTGTCGATACCGCCGGGTACCGCCGGCGCAAGAATACGGAGGCCCTGGTTCACTCCGATTTCGTGCTCATTCCCTGCAAGCCGTCGCCGTTCGACGTGCGCGAGGCGCTGGAGGCGGTCGAGGTGCTGCGCGACATCGCCGGCAGCAAGGAGCGGAAGGGTGCGCCGCTGCGCTACGCGATCGTTCTGACCATGGCGCAGCGCACGGCGGTTTCGGCGCGGTTCCGGGAGGAGTTGGAGGCATCCGGCGCGCCATTCATGTCGGCCCAGATCGGTCAGCGCGTCGCATTCGTGGAGACGCCCACGGCCGGGTTTCCTCCCGAAGGTTCGGTCGCCGCCCTAGAAGTGGAATTGTTGGCGCGCGAAATCAAGAGGCGGCTGAAGGCGTAAGCGAAATGGCCGTGCATTTGTGCTTTGCAAACATGGGGTAATCGACGCTGTGCCGCGGAAAGGCCGTAAATCCTGTGGGGTGATTGTTTGATCTCGGTCAACGATTTGGCGGGGCGTTCGTTTATATTGGCAGATGTATCAATTTCGCAATCGGTTTCGTATCCAGGTTTATTAACAAGGCAAAGGGGAAAGCAAAATGAAATTCACGGGAATTTTGGCTGTAGTTCTGGCGCTGATGCTGTCGATCGGGAACGCCATGGCGATGCCGGCAGGCAAAGTGGAGTTTGCGGGTGGCGACAAGGGCAAAGTGGCGTTCGACGCGAAAACGCATGCGGACAAAGGCTTGAAATGCCCGGATTGCCACACCAAGCCCAAGCTGTTCGAGATGAAAAAGGGCAAGAGCGGGATCACGAAGGCTGCCATCAACGAAGGCAAGTTCTGCGGCACCTGCCACGACGGCAAGAAGGCGTTCAGCGTCAAAGCTGAAGCTGATTGCGCCAAGTGCCATAAGAAGTAAGTTTCGACGCGACAGAAGAAAAGGCGACAGCGATGTCGCCTTTTTTATTGGTGCCCTGCCTGGAACGCCGAAACCGGAAATCCTGCGGATGAACCGGCCCGGCATCGACAATGTTGACTGGAGCGGGCGCGGAACGGCAGGACATGCGCCGGTTCAGGTTGCAGGACGGTTTCCCGGGAGTTATCGAGCAATCCGATTCGAGGTGGCATAAGGCCGATCGACCATGGATCAAATCCTGCGCAAGGTGCTCAAACTCGTGCACCTGTTCGAGGGCTTCTCCGAGCGGGACGCCCGCGACTTCATCGCCTGGTCGGTGCGCTTCGACGCCGCCCCCGACGAATCCGTCATCCGCGAGGGCGAACACGGCCAGGACATGTTCGTCGTCGTTGCAGGCAATTTGCGCGTGGTCAAGGAGGGGGCGGGCGCGGAACGGGAACTGGCGGTGCTGGAGCCGGGTGATTCGTTCGGGGAAATCGCCCTGCTCGACAGCGGCCCCCGCTCTGCATCGGTGGTCGCGATCACCGCCTCGACGCTGCTGCGCTTCGAGCGCAAGAACCTGGTCAAGATCCCGGAAGTGTCGCTGAAGCTCTACCGCAACATCGCCACCATGGTCGCGGCGCGCCTGCGCGACACCAGCGCGCGCGTCATTCTCGCCAAGTCACCGATGCCCGAAAGTGTTTCGGACGAAGATCATTCATCGCCGCCGCCGGCGAGGTCGATCAGCCGCATGGGTTGAAGCGGCCTCGGCTGTTGCCCCACCCGCTACTTGCGGAACACGCTCACCCCGTTGATCACCTGCGGACCATTTTTCAGGCCGTAGCCGATGCCCACGCCGGACCCGCCGGGCCCGGCAAACTGCCCGCTGATAGCGCCTGACACCGGGTTTGCGCCGCATCCCGTGCAGGTCACCGCCGGAGTGTTCGATTTGAAGTTTGCGCCGGGCAGTATCGGCATATTGTTGGCCGTCGCATTGATCGTGACAGCAGTCAGCGGTCCTGCCGGGCCGGTCGATGCCGGCATATTGACACCCAGCGTCGTGCTTACCGTCTGATTGCTGAAGTCGGCAAAGAAGGTCGGCGTCGACACCATGTTTCCGGTCATGCCGTTATTGTCGGTGGGCATCGTTCCGCCGGCATAGGTGTAATTGAACGTTCCCGTCCGCGGCAGATTCACGGCCTGATTTTGCGTGGGCGAAGCGAACCAGTGCAGATTGCTGGTCCCGGGTTGTGTGACCGTTCCCTGGCCCGGGCTGGTGGTCACCCAGCTTCCCTGCCAGCGGCCCCAGCTCATGCCGGAAATCGTATCGTAGCCAAAGTCCAGCTGCTGCCCGCCGCCGAGGTTGAACGCGGCCTGATTGACGCTGCTGCTTCCGCTACCGTTCGATGAGGGGGCGTTGAAAAAACTGCTCCACCCGCCTGCGGCAATGATTTGCGGATCCAGAGAAATCTCCATTGCCGTCAAATTCGCGGCGGTAGGGTAGACGTAGGAAACATGCCGGTAGCCGGCCGCGGGAATCGCCACTTGAGCAGCGTAGGCGTCGTACATCATGCCTGCCGCAGGCGCGGGCGTGGGCACGCCCGCGACGAAGCCGGGGGTTCCGAGGCTCGAGTCGACAGCCCAGACCGATGCGCCGACCGTCACCCATAATCCGCTGGAACAGGTGAAGCCCGCGACGGTGGATGTGCCGGTGCAAGCCGTGCTCACCGCCGGCGTGGCCCAGGTTGATCCGTTGCAGTAGTACGATCCCGAGACGCTGCCCACGCCCGTGCATGCTGCGCCGAAAGCGGCTGCCGTGCCTCCTGCAACAAAGGAGCTGCCTGAGCAGGTGAAGCCAGCTACGTATGACGATCCGCTACACATCATGCTCGTCACGGGGGTGGTCCATATCGAGCCGGCGCTGCAGTACAGCGAACCCGATACGCTTCCAGGTGAACATGCCCCGCCCACGACGGCGGTCGCACTACCGGAACAGTAGGCGTTCGTCGGAGCGGAGAATCCGGCGCACGGACCGCCTATCGTGCCCACGGGCAGTGTTCCCACCGATGCCACCCAGAAACCGGCGGAACAGGTGAATCCGGCGGCGGTGCCCGTTCCAGTACATGCCGTCCCTATCGTGGGTGTGACCCAACTTGCGCCGTTGCAGTACAGCGAGCCGGATACGCTTCCGGTTCCGGTACACGCTCCGCCTACGACCGCCATCCCGCCGCCCGAGGTCACCCAGAATCCAGCCGAACAGGTGAATCCCGCGACGGTGGACGTTCCGACGCACGCCGTTGCCACAGCGGGCGTGATCCAGCTCGCGCCGTTGCAGTAGAGCGAGCCCGATATGCTTCCGACTGTGGAACACGCGCCGCCAACAGCAGCAGTTCCGCTTCCGGTAACCCAGAACCCACCGGTGCAGGTGAAGCCCGCAACGCTGGACGAGCCGACGCATGCCGTTGCAGTTACGGGGGTAATCCAGGTTGCACCGTTGCAGTACAGCGATCCCGATATACTTCCCGCTCCCGCACACGCCCCGCCTGCAACCGCAGTGCCGCTACTCGCGATCGACCAGAATCCACCCGAGCAAGTGAAGCCGGCTACGGTGGACGCCCCGGTACAGGCGGTGCCCACTGCCGGCGTGATCCAAGTCGCGCCGTTGCAGTACAGGGTGCCGGATACGCTTCCGGTTCCGGTGCAAGCCCCGCCCGCAATTGCCGTTGTTCCGCCTAGTGTGTCGGCGCGCGTTTAAATTTGACCAGCTCTGCGCGTTGAATTTTGACCAGGGGCTTTTGCCCGCCCATCATGGGCCGGCCTGTGGATAAGTGTAGCGTATTCGCTGGTTTTGACGTCCTCCCGTAGTTGTCGTTTCTTT
>JAPLRD010000024.1 GCA_026399375.1 Pseudomonadota bacterium | reverse complement strand
TATTTGTTCTTCATCGCCACCGCCCAGATGCGCCGCGCGACGCGGCCGATCACGGTGTACTCCGGGTCCATGCCGTAGCTGAAGAAGAACGAGAGGTTGCCGGCGAAGTCGTCGATGTGCATGCCGCGCGCGAGGTAGGCTTCGACGAAGGTGAAGCCGTTCGACAGCGTGAACGCGAGCTGGGAAATCGGGTTCGCCCCGGCCTCGGCGATGTGATAACCCGAGATCGACACCGAATAGAAGTTCTTCACGTTGTGGTGGACGAAGTATTCCTGTATGTCGCCCATCACCTTCAATGAAAACTCTGTCGAAAAGATGCAGGTGTTCTGGCCCTGGTCTTCCTTCAGGATGTCGGCCTGCACCGTGCCGCGCACCGTGGCGAGCGTCCAGGCCTTGATCTTGTCGCGCTCGTCCTCGGTCGGCTCGCGCTTGTTGTCGGCGCGAAATTTCTCGGTCTGCTGGTCGATGGCGGTATTCAAGAACATCGCCAGCATGGTCGGCGCCGGGCCGTTGATGGTCATGGACACCGAGGTGTTGGGGCTGCACAGGTCGAAGCCGTCGTAGAGCACCTTGAGGTCGTCAAGGGTCGCGATCGACACGCCCGAATTGCCGACCTTGCCGTAGATGTCCGGTCGCTCGTCCGGCTCGAATCCGTAGAGGGTGACCGAGTCGAACGCAGTGGAGAGGCGCTTCGCCGGCATGCCGGCGGACACGTGTTTGAAGCGCTTGTTGGTGCGAAATGCGTCGCCCTCGCCCGCGAACATGCGCGTCGGGTCTTCGTTTTCTCGTTTGAAAGCGAACACGCCGGCGGTGTAGGGGAAGGACCCGGGCACGTTCTCGAGCAAGAGCCATTTGAGCAGTTCGCCGTGGTCCTCGTAGCGCGGCAGCGCGACCTTGCGGATGGTGCTGCCCGAGAGCGACTTGGAGGTGAGCTTGGTGCGCAGTTCCGTGTCGCGGATCTTGACCACGTATTCGTCGCCGGCGTAGGCCAGCTGCATCTGCGGCCACATGTCGAGCAGCTTCTTCGCACGGGCATCCAGCTTCGCTTCGCGCGCCGCAAGAAGGACATCGATCGAGGCGACCTGTTCCTTGCACTCGGCCGCGAGCATGATCTTGGCTCCGGACAGTTGCTGGCGCTCGCGCGCAAGCTTGGCCTGCTCGCGCGCGTGCACGTGATAGCCGCGCACGCAGTCGGCGATCTCGGCGAGGTAGCGCGTGCGCTGCGGCGGCACGACCACGGTCTGATTGCTGGAGGCGCGCACCCCCACCCTGGGCAGCTTGCCCGGTTTGGCTTTCAGGCCGTACTCGGCCAGTCCACCGGCATCTGCTCGGGCGGCGTCTGGAAGGCTTCGCGGTTGCGCTGGTATTGCTTTCTCACGTCGCGCTGCGCGTCGGCGGCGCCCTTGCGGTCGAACTTGTTGATGGCGACGAAGTCGGCGAAGTCGAGCATGTCGATCTTTTCGAGCTGGCTCGCGGCGCCGAACTCGGGCGTCATAACGTAGAGGGACACATCCACGTGCGGCACGATGGCCGCATCCCCTTGCCCGATACCGGAGGTCTCGACCACGATCAAATCGAACCCGGCGACCTTGCACGCGGCCACGGCCTCGGGGAGGGCTTCCGAAATCTCCGAGCCGGCCGCACGCGTGGCGAGCGAGCGCATGAAAATATGGCTGCCGTTGATGGCGTTCATGCGGATGCGGTCGCCCAGCAGCGCCCCGCCCGACTTGCGCCGAGAAGGATCGACCGCGATCACGGCGATGTTGAGCCTGTCGTTCTGGTCGAGGCGGAAGCGCCGGATCAGCTCGTCCGTGAGCGAGGACTTGCCCGAGCCGCCGGTGCCGGTCACGCCCAGCACCGGGATGTCCAGCGCCTTGGCCTCCTTCAATACGGTTTCGCGCAGCGTCGCCATGCCGGTCGCGGACTTGTCTTCGAGCGCGGTGATGAGCTGCGCCAGGGCGCGCCGGTCCCCCGTCTTTACCGCCTTCAGGTCGCGCGGCGCGTGCTGCGACAAATCGACATCGCACTGCATCACCATGTCGTTGATCATCCCTTGCAGGCCCATCCTCTGGCCGTCTTCGGGCGAATAGATGCGGGTCACGCCGTAGGCGTGCAGGTCGGTTATCTCTTCGGGCACGATCACCCCGCCGCCGCCGCCGAACACCTTGATGTCTTTTCCGCCGCGCTCGCGCAGCAGGTCGAGCATGTACTTGAAGTACTCCACGTGCCCGCCCTGGTAGGAGCTGACGGCTATTCCCTGCACATCCTCGTGCAGCGCCGCGACCACGATCTCCTCCACCGAGCGGTTGTGGCCGAGGTGGATCACCTCGCAGCCCGTGCCCTGCAGGATGCGGCGCATGATGTTGATCGAGGCGTCGTGGCCGTCGAAAAGCGAAGCCGCGGTGACGAAGCGCACCTTGTGCTTGGGCTTGTAGACGGTCAGGTTGTTGCTTACGGAAAGGTCGGTCATGGGAACCCCGGTGCTGATGCTGGCGTTCAGGGCAGTCTAATTGACGTTAACGTTAACGTCAACTTTGCCCGGGCTGGAAATTGAATCCGAACAAGAGTTTAACAGGCGGGGCGGGCGGCCGTTCGCTTTCGCCGGCCCGGCGCGCTGGAACTAGGACAGCAGCTTGCGCAGCTCCGTCTTCAGCACCTTGCCCGTGCTGTTCTTCGGCAACGCGTCCACGTAGCGGTAGGCCTTGGGCCGCTTGAATCGGGCGATGTGGTCCAGGCACAGCGCGTCGAGCTCGGCCTGGTCCGGCGCGGCGTCGCGCGGGTCGCGCGCAACGACGAAGGCCACCACCACTTCGCCCCATTCCGGGTCGCTTTTGCCCACCACTGACACTTCGCTGACGCCGGGATGGCGCAGCAGCACCTCCTCCACCTCTCGCGGGTAGATGTTGGAGCCGCCTGAGATGATGACGTCCTTGCTGCGGTCCTTGAGCGTGAGAAAACCTTCCCCGTCCAGACTGCCGACGTCGCCCGTGTGCAACCAGCCGCCGCGCAGGGTCTCGGCGTTCGCTTGCGGATTGTCCCAGTAGCCGGCCATGACCGGGTCGCCGCGCACCAGGATTTCGCCAATTTCGCCCGCGGGCAGCGGACGGTCGGCGGCGTCTGCGACCATGACCCCGACACCGCTGAAAGCCTGGCCGACCGAAGCCAGGCGTTGTTCGTAGCGCGGGTGATCGCTGGCGGCGTGGGTCGCCTTGTCCATGGCGGTGATGGTCATGGGGGATTCGCCCTGGCCGTAGATCTGCGCGAGCTTGGGTCCAAAGCGCGAGAGCGCCGCCTTGCAGTCGGCCACGTACATCGGCCCGCCGCCGTAGACGATGGTCTTGAGCCTGGTCGTATCGGCGTCGCCCGGATGATCGACCAGGCGCTTCACCATGGTGGGCGCGGCAAACATGGTCACGCCCCGATGCGCCTGCAGCAAGGCATAGATTTCGGCCGCGTCGAAGCCGCCCGACTCGGGCACCGCGTTCAGGCCGGCGTGCGCGACGTGAGGCAGGATGTAGAGGCCCGAACCATGCGACATGGGCGCCGCGTGGACGATGCAATCGCCCGGCGCAATGGCGTCAACGTCGAAAAAATAGTTGAGCGTCATCGCCAGCAGGTTCCTGTGCGTCAGCGTCACACCCTTGGGCCGACCGGTGGTGCCGCTGGTGTAGAACAGCCAGGCCGCGTCGCCGGGCGCACGCGCGGCGACGGCCATGGGGACGCCCGAGCAGAGCGCGGCGTAGCGCGGGCCGTCGGCGGCGATCACATCTTCTAGACAGGTCACGCTGGCCGCGAGCGGCGCCACCGCGTCGATAAGGTCAGATGTGGCGAAGCACAGGCGCGCGCCGCTGTTCGCGAGGATGAATTCGAGTTCGCGCGGATGCAGCTTGGCGTTGACCGGCACCGCGCACAGGCCCGCGTGCCAGCAGGCGAACAGCAACTCCACGTATTGCGGGCAATTTGCCATCACCAACGCGACGCGGTCGTTGGGCGCGAGGCGTTGCGCGAGGCCTGCGGCCAGCCTTGCTACGCGCGCCGCCAGTTCCGCGTAAGTGCTGGTGACACACCCGCCGCGCGCCAGCGCGGGCAGCGCCGGCCACGCGTTGGCGCTGCGCACGAGGAGTTGGGCGAGATTCACGCCGTTGTTGCTACAGGTTGAAAATCCTCTGCGCGTTGCCGCCGCGCACTTTCTCGCGCACGCCGTCGGGCAGTGCATCGACCAGCGCCAGGCAGCCGATCGGGTCGCCGATGGTGTGCGGATAGTCCGAGCCGTAGAGGACGTTGTTGGTGCCGAAGCAGCCCACCGCCATGTTGAGCGCGTCCTGGCGGAACACGACCGAGTCGCAGTAGACGTTGCGCAGGTGCTGGCTCGGGCGCTCCTTGATGTTCACGCGGCAGGCGGGGATATGGTCGTAGCACTGGTCCAGACGGCCGGCGAGGAAGGGCAGGGTGCCGCCGCCGTGGCTGGCGATGATCTTGAGGTCGAGGTGGCGGTCGAAGAAGCCGTCGTAGATCATGCGCGACACGGCGAGCGAGGTGTCGAAGGTGAAGCCGAGCGAGGCGGTCAGCTGGAATTCGTTCATCTGCATGTTGGCCACGCCGGGGGGCGCGGTCGGGTGGATCAGCACCGGCAGCGCGAGCTTGTCGATCGCCTTCCAGATCGGCGCGAAGCGCGGATTGGTCAGGTGTTCGCCGTTGATGTTGGCGAGCACCATGACGCCGACGGCGCCGGCTTTTGTGGCGCGCTTCAGTTCCTTCAGCGCCAGGTCCGGAAACTGCCACGGCAGCGAGGCGAACCAGCGGATGCGCGACGGGTAGGCGCGCTGCGCCTTGGCCATGTCGTCGTTCATGATGCGCGCCGCCTTCAGGCTCACCTCGGCGTCGCCCCAGTAGACGTTGGGGCAGGTCAGCGACACGACCGAGATGTCGATCTTCGCCTTGTTCATGTTGCGGATGCGCAGTTCGTAATCGAACATCTCCGGCACCGGCGTCATGAACGCCGCGCCGTCGAGGTGTATCGCCTCGAGGCCGCCCGTCACCAGCTTGACCGTGTAGCGCGGCTTGCCGTGCTTTTTCAGCAGGTCGAACCAGGCGTTGTTGAGCATATGGGTGTGTACGTCGATGACGGGACTCATGCGGATTTCCTTGTGCTTGGGTAAGAGTGGAGTGAAACGAACATGATCAGTCGACCACGGCGCCGGAAGCAGCCACGGCTTTGGCCCAGCGCTCGACGTCGCTCTTGACGATGGCGGCGAACTGCTCCGGTGTGTTCGGGGGCGAGGGGTCCATGCCGAACCTCACCAGCAGGGCGCGAAAGTCGGGCGTGCCCTGGATGCGCTGCAGTTCGGCGCTCAAGAGCGCCAGGATCGCGCTCGGCGTGCCCGCCGGCGCCACTACGCCCTGCCACGCCTGCCAGTCGAAGCCCGGTACGGTGTCGGCGATCGGCGGCACGCCGGCGATCAGCGTGGTCTGTTTCGCGCTCGATGTGCCGAGCGCGATCACTTTGCCCGACTGGATGTTGGGGATGGCGACGGTGGCGTCGCTGAACATCATCTGGATCTTGCCCGTGAGCAGGTCGGGGATCGCCGCGAGCGTGCCCTTGTAAGGG
Organism: Pseudomonadota bacterium; assembly: GCA_026399375.1. Lineage (GTDB taxonomy): Bacteria > Pseudomonadota > Gammaproteobacteria > Burkholderiales > SG8-39 > 2-12-FULL-64-23. The sequence continues at coordinate 17,764 of JAPLRD010000024.1, read as the reverse complement.
ATGTGCTGAATGTCGAGGCCGTATTCTTTTTTGAGCACTTCCATAAACAACTGATGCGGGCTGCCGTTGCCGACCGAGCCGTAATTGAACTTGCCCGGACTCGCGCGGACGATGTCTATCATCTCCTTCACGTTCTTCGCGCCGAAGGACGGGCTGGCGATGAGGAAGAAAGTGACCGCGCCGGCCTGCGCCACCGGGGCGAAGTCCTTCACCGGGTCGATGGGCGACTTGCGGTACAAAGCCGGGCTGATGCCCAGGGTGGTGCTGGTGGCCATAAGAAGGGTGTAGCCGTCGGCGGGCGACTTCGCCGCCACCTCCGCGCCCACCAGCGTTCCGGCGCCCGGCCGGTTGTCGATGATCACCGGCTGCTTGAGCGCGGCCGCGAGGCGCTCGCCGACAGCGCGTCCAAGCAGATCGGTCAGCGCGCCCGGCGGGTAGGGTACGACCAAGCGTATCGGTTTGTTCGGGTAAGTCTGTGCGCTCGCAGGCAAAGCCAGCACGCACAGCAGCAGCGCTGCGGCTTGCAACATTCTGAGCATGATTCCTTCCGGTCCGGATACACTCGTTGATCGATAGATTCGAGTTTTTCAGCGATTATATAGCGATGACCGACTTTCACCGAACGATTAGCGCCCGCGCGGGGCACGGCCGCTAGCCATGCTCGAGACCGCGCTCTGGGCCTTGTCCGCCGCCGCCGGCTTCGGCGCGGCGATGATCACCACGCGCCAGGGCCTGCGCTACACCACGCCGCTCGCCGGGGCCGCGATCGGCGTGCCCTCGACCACGCTGATGTTCTGGTGCCTCGCGCCGTTGCTGCTCGACCTCGAGAGCTTCAACCTGCCGGCGGCGGGGATATTCGCGTTGGTGGGCCTGTTTTTTCCGGCGGTGGTGACGCTGCTCACCTACACCGGCAACCAGCGCATGGGGCCGACCATCACCGCCGCCGTCTCCTGCACCACGCCGATGTTCGCGTTGTCGGGCGCGATATTGTTCCTCGGCGAAACGCTGACCGCGGGCAACGTGCTCGGCACCGCTGTCATCGTGCTCGGCATGCTGGTGCTGACCTGGGTCGACAGCGCGCGCCCGCGCGACTGGCCGTTGTGGGCGATCGCGCTGCCCTTCGCGGCGTCTGCGATCCGCGCACTGGCGCAGGTGCTGACCAAGGCCGGACTCGCGCTCTGGTCCAGTCCCTACGCCGCAGGGCTGATCGGCTACACCGTTTCGGCCGTGGTGATTCTCGTCGCCGCGCGCGTCGGCCGCGCACCCAGGGTGACCGACCGGCGCGCCGCGCTCTGGTTCGTCGCCACGGGCTTTTTCAACGGCACAAGCCTGTTTCTGCTGTATGTCGCGCTGAACCAGGGGAAGGTGAGCCTGATCTCGCCCATCGTCGCCACCTATCCGCTTTTCACGCTGGGATTGAGCATGCTGTTGCTGCGGCACGAGCGCGTCACGCAGCGGGTGGCGGTGGGTGCAGTGCTGACTGTGGCGGGAGTGATCGTGCTGGTTTCTGGTTAGGGCGAAAGCAGGTACCCGAGCTAGCGCTTTCACCGTTGATCTAGATCAAGTCCAGATAGTCGCGCAAGCGTAGATTGAAATTTGGAATTGTGATCGCTTTTCAAGCTGTCGCCGTCAGCGGCGCACAGGCGCGGATTTTCGAGCTGAATCCTTTTTTGATCCATGTGCATTTCGAACAGCTTGCCGTCGTGGCTGGTAGCGACCGGTTTTTCACTCCGGTGCCGCCTCGCGCCTGACATCCCGCTGAACAATGCCCGCGGCGCGCGTGCGCCAGAGTGGGAATCCGCTCCATGAGCCAGCCCGCGACCGCGCCGCAGCCCACATCCGGCTTTCGGTTGACCCGCTATTTCATCGGCGGCAGCTTTGTCGCATTTTTGCTCATCCTCGGCCCGCTGGTTTACCTGGAAAAAGTGCGCGACGATTTCCTGCATCGCATGCTCGCCGAGCAGGACGTATTCTTTAGAAGCGTGCAGGATCGCTTCGCCAAACTGCACAAGGTAACCGGGCAGCGCAACATGCTGGCGATACACGAAGCCGGCAGCGTCAATCTGACGCAACTGTTCGCGAACACGCTGTGGGAAAAGACTTTCGCTCCCTTGGTCGCGAAGACGCAGCGCATCCCGGCGGAGCACTGCCGCGCCATTCCCGATGTCGAGGATGCCGGCGGAAAGGCCGTCCCGTTAGCCGACAAGAAGGCCTGTTATGTGCAGATCGGCGCGAAGATAAAAGCTCTGCCGGAATTCCGCGGAATCGACGCACGGGTGTCCGATGCGATGAAGAAGAGCAGCGTGTTCAAGATCAAGGTGTACGATTTGCGCGGCATCACGGTGTATTCCTCCGATCACGGCCAGATCGGCGAAGACAAATTCCGCAATCCGGGCTGGAAGAGCGCTGCAGCCGGCAAACCTGCCAGCGCGCTGACCCATCGCAACAAGTTCAGCGCCTTCGAGGGCGCGGTGGAGAACCGCGACCTCATAGAAACCTATATCCCAGCCACCGCCCCGGGAAGCGACAGGATCATCGGCGTGTTCGAAATCTACTCGGACGTCACCCCGCTTCTCGACAACATCAAGCGTTCCGCTGCCCAGATCGAAACCGCAAGCGCCGAAGACCATACCCAGTGGGAACGCGGCGTGGATGCGATCAAGGTCCAGGCAGACGAATTTTCGATCCGGCTTCTCACGGTGGTGCTGGGACTGCTCGCACTGCTCTATGGCGCGCTGTTTCTGGTCGTGCGCAACGGACAGCGCATCATCGACGGGGAAAAGGCCGAACGCGTGCAAGCGGAAGCGGCTCTGGCCGAAAGCGAAGCCCGGTTTCGCAGCCTGACCAACATGTCCTCGGATTTCTACTGGGAGTCGGACGCAGAGCACCGGCTAACGCAGCGCGCTGCAAGCAAGAGAGAGGCTGCCGAATCGGTATTTCAGCAGATGTCGCCCATCGGACAGCGCCGCTGGGAAATGCCCTATGTTTCTCCCGACGAATCCGGCTGGCAGAAGCATAGGGCGATGCTCGATGCGCATCTGCCGTTTCGCGACTTCGAGATTTCGCGGCTCGCAGCCGACGGCATCGAACGCCATGTTTCCATCAGCGGGGACCCCGTGTTCGACGCCTCTGGCCGGTTCCGGGGCTATCGCGGCGTCGGCGCCGACATCACCGAGCGCAAGCGCGCGCAGGCGGCGCTGCAGGAAAGCGAGGCGCACTTTCGCAGCCTGACCGAGCTTGCGGCGGACTGGTACTGGGAGCAGGACGATCAATTTCGCTTCATTGACCTTTCCGACGGTTTGCGCGAGCGGCTGGGCAGCGACGGGCAACTGGGAAAGACGCGGTGGGAGTTGGCCTCCTTCAGCGTTTCAGAAGAGCGCTGGGCCCGGCACCGCGCGGATCTTGAGGCGCACAAACCATTCCGCAATTTCGAGTATGCCCTTCTGGCGCTCGACGGCAAATTCGTCTATGTCTCGGCCAGCGGCATGCCGATCTTCGACGAGCGGGGCACATTCAAAGGATATCGCGGCGCCAGCCGCGATATCACCGCACGCAAGCTGGCCGAAACGGACCTTCGAATCGCCGCCACGGCCTTCGAGGCACAGGAAGGCATGGTCGTCACCGACGCCGAAAACACGATCTTGCGAGTCAACCGCGCCTTCACCGAGATCACCGGCTACACCGCCGCCGAGGCGATAGGCCAGAGCCCGCGCCTGCTGCGTTCAGGACGCCACGACGCGGCCTTCTACCGCGCGATGTGGGACAGCGTTCTCGGCTCCGGGACGTGGAAGGGAGAAATCTGGAATCGGCGCAAGAGCGGCGAGGTGTACCCGGAATGGCTCACCATCACCGCAGTCAAGGACGGCGACGGTGTGATCACCAATTTCGTCGCCACGCTGACCGACATCACGCGGCGCAAGGCGGCGGAAGAAGAGATCAAGAACCTCGCGTTCTACGATCCGCTCACGCAGTTGCCCAACCGGCGGCTGCTGATGGACAGGCTGCACCAGGCGTTGGCGAGCAGCGACCGCAGCCGGCACCGGGGTGCGCTGCTGTTCATCGATCTGGACCACTTCAAGACACTCAACGACACGCTGGGCCACGACAAGGGCGACCTGCTGCTGCAACAGGTTGCCCAGCGGCTCACCGCCTGCGTGCGCCAGGCCGACACCGTCGCGCGCCTGGGCGGGGACGAATTCGTGGTCATGCTGGAAGAACTGAGCGAGGCGGCGGAAGAAGCGACCGAGCAGGCGGGAACCATAGCCGAGAAGATTCTCGCCACCTTCAATCAGCCCTACATACTCGCCGGCCACCCGCATCAGAGTTCGGGAAGCATAGGCGTAGCACCGTTCTGCGGGCACGAACTGGGGGCCAACGTGCTGCTGAAGCACGCCGACATCGCCATGTACCAGGCCAAGGCGGGGGGCCGCAATGCGCTGCGTTTCTTCGAACCCGGCATGCAAGCCGCAATTGCGGCAAAAGGGGTTGCCCCCCCTGTCGAGGGCTGAAGGCCGGGCGAGGGGCGAGGGCCGTGGGTGTCAGCGCCGGAAGCTGATCGTAACCGACAACCCCCCGCCCTCTTTGCCATCGGCCAGGTCGAGGCGCGCGTCATGCAGTTCGGCGATACGCTTCACGATCGAAAGCCCGAGGCCGCTGCCCGATTCGCCGGTGCCCAAGATGCGGTAGAAGCGCTGTCCGACCCGGGCTCGCTCCTCGGCCGGAATGCCGGGGCCGTGATCGACGACGCTGAGCGTCGCCGCGCCACCCTCCGTCGCCGTGCGCACGTGCACGCTCGCGCCCTCGGGGCTGTAACGGATCGCGTTGTCTATCAGGTTGCGCAGCAGGACCGCGATGAGCCCCTTGTGGGCCGCGATTTCCACCGCGGCGCCTTCGGCCAGATCGATTTCGATTTTCTTCGACCACGCATACTGGGCCAGGTCCGCGACGGCGATACTCGCCAGGTCCTGCAGATCGCAGACTTCGGTCTTGCTTCCCGGCTCCTCCGGATCGAGGCGGGCGAGCGTCAGCAACTGCTGCACCAGATGGGTGGCTCGATCGCAGCCTGCGATCACATTGTCCAGGGCGTGCGTCCGCTCGGCGCCGCCGGCCGAAGCGCGCGCGACCTGTGCCTGGATTTTCAGCGCCGCCAGCGGCGTGCGCAATTCGTGCGAGGCATCGGCGGTGAAGCGCCGCTCGCTTTCGATGAGTTGCGCCACGCGCCCGAACAGCCGATTCAGGTTCTCCACCAGCGGCGCGACTTCCGCCGGTATGCGGCCCGCGTCCAGGGTGCCAAGGTTGGCCGGATCGCGCGCGGCCACTTGAACGCCCAGCGCGGCCAGCGGCCGCAGCGCGCGCGCCACGTTGAACCAAACCAGCAAGCCCAGCAAAGGCAGGGCAAACAGCAGGGGCAGCAGTAGATTCCTGGCCAGGTCGGCGGCGATTTCATCGCGCGCTTCGTAGCGTTCGCCGACCTGGATCAGAAACTGCCGCCGGGCGTCCCAGGCGCTGAACACGCGCCAGCGCTTGCCCTCGATCAGCGCATCGCTGAAGCCCTCGTCCTGCGCCGACAGGCGCGTGGCAGGCGCGCTGGCCGAATGCAGGCGCAGTACGCTGCCGCTTTCCCACATCTGTATCGCCACTTTTCGCGCGCGCTTGTGCAGCTGCGGCATGTGTTCGGTGTCGATTTCCTCCGCCTCGTGTCCGGTCTGCGCCAGCAGCAGGGACGCCGACTGCGCCAGGTGGGCGTCGAGCAGTTCGCCCAATTCGTCGCGCGCATCGAAATAGCTGAACACCACGGTCGCAAACCAGACGAGTGCGATGCTGCCGAGCAGCGCCAGCAGCAGGCGCCGCTGCAGCGAGAAGGAACCAGCCGATGCGCTCACGACGCCTCGCGCGGCAGCATATAGCCGACGCCGCGCACCGTGCGCAGCAGTTCCGGCGCGAGTTTGCGCCGCAGGTGATGTACGTGAACCTCGATGGCGTTGCTTTCGATTTCCTCGCCCCAGGCATAGAGCCGCTGCGCCAGCTGCTCGCGCGACAGCACCCGTCCGGCGTTGAGCATCAATTCCTGCAGCAGGGCGAACTCGCGCACGGAAAGTTCCACCGGCCGTGCACGGAACGTCACGCTGCGCGCCGCGGGATCGAGTTCGATTTCACCCACGCGCAGCCTGGGCGCCGCCTCGCCACTGGCGCGTCGGACCAATGCGCGCAGGCGTGCCGCGAGTTCGGGCAGATCGAAAGGCTTGATCAGGTAATCGTCGGCGCCGCTGTCCAGGCCCTTGACCCGGTCTTCGACGCTGTCGCGCGCGGTCAGTATCAGCACCGGCACTTTGTTGCCGAGCTTGCGCAGGCGCTGCAGCAATTCCAGGCCAGAGAGGCGCGGCAAACCGAGATCGAGCACGACGCCGGCATATTCGCCGGTTCGGAGCGCGAGTTCGCCGGCGACGCCGTCCCTGACCCAGTCGACATTGAAACCGGATTGGGCGAGGCCGGCCTGCACGCCGTCGCCCAGCAGCTTGTCGTCCTCGACCAACAGTATTCTCATGCTCTGCTACGCTCTCCGGAATCAGCCGTTCCCGCCGTGCGCCTTCTGTTGCGAGACGGCCGCCGTCGCCGCCATGCCCATCCCGTCCGGCAGCAGCCCGGCGCTGCCGGCCCAGAAGCCCACGGTCGCGATCAGCACCGCCGCGGCGACGAACCAGTGCTTCCGTTGAATGCCCTCGCCCGCGCGGCCGTGCTTGTAGCCGTTCAGCATGGAGGCAACCAGGTTTTCCCGATGGATCAGGCTGCTGACGGCGACCGCGCCGATGTGAATCACGACCAGGCCCAGCATCGCATTCGCGGCACCTTCATGCAACTCGGCCAGCCATTCACCGCCGATTTCATTATAGGCGGCATAGCCGGTGGCGCCGGCGAGCAGCGCCAAGGCGAGAATGGCGTAAATCGCGAGGCTGCCCGCCGGGTTGTGGCCGGTATGGTGCTGCGGCGAGCGGGTGAACAGCGACTTGAGATATGCCAGCACGCGCAGCGGTGCGATCGGAAACGACTTGAAGCGCGCGTAGCGCGTGCCGATCACGCCCCACATTAGGCGAAACGCGACCAGGCCGAGCACGGTATAGCCGAGCACGACGTGGATGTCGCGATAGCGCTCGGACTCGGCGGTCAGAAAGGCGCCGAGGAAGGACGCCGCCAGCAGCCAGTGAAATACGCGGGTCGGCAGGTCCCACACCAGGATTCGTTTCATCGTTCGGTTCACGGCAATCTCCATTTATCGCGGAATGCGCACGGCGTGTTCGTCGAAGTCGCCGCGCTCGGCGCCGGCGTGGCAGGCGGTGCAGTTGGCCGGACTCAGGACCTTGGGGTTCTTCCACGCCGGCGCCGGCACTTCGCGATGTTTGCGCGTGAACCAGGGCGTTTCCGTGATGCGCAGTACCCCGCTGTCGCTGCCGCGCTTCCTGCCTTCGGCCGCATTGGATTCCAGAAACGCGCCGATTTCGGCGGCAGCGCGGGCATCGACGCCGGCGTCGGTGCCAAAGTGCTTGGTCAGACCGGCCATCACGCGGCGCCAGGCGGGGGCGGCAAACAGGGCGGGCGAATAGGCGATGTGGCAGCTGCCGCACTCGGCCTGATAGGTCTTGTTGGTAGCCGCAGGCACCTTGGAATCCGCCAGCGCGCTGTCGGTCAGCAGGCCGAATGCGAATAACAGCGACATCGACCATACGGTGAAATCGAAAACCTTCCGCTTGTTTGCGTTGTTCATGCGCCGCCCCTATTTCCCGATGGCCATGAGATAGGCCAGCACATCGCCTTTTTCCCGGGCGGCGCAGACGCGGCCCAGCACGTCCTTGCAGTTGCGGTCGAACCACTTTTCGACTTTCGCCGCATCGGCGAAGCGTTGCGGATTCGCCGCCGGCGCGAGCGGCGCGATTTCCTTGCCGGTCTTCGCGTGTTTGCCCAGGGACGCGGGGTTGGGCGTATGGCAGGAGGCGCAGCTCCAGTCGTTGCCATGCGTGGCGTGGAAGAACTGCTTGCCGCGCTCGGCGGAAAAGCCGCTGAAGCCCGGCGCGCTCGCGCGGGCCGCCGCATCGAAGGTCTTCTGGATTTCCGCCGGCGTCGCTGCCGCGACGTCGAGCCCGGTCAAGGCGAGCGAACCCGCGAGCAGGAGTCCAGCGATAGACTTGAGTGTATGCATAGTGCCCCCATTCGGTGATGACTGATGGGTCGCACTCTAAGCGGCCAAGCTTAAGGGATTATTATTGCCGCAGCCGCGCCGGTCTCAGTCCCGCAGCAATTCGAGCAGCGCCGCGCCATAGCGCTCCAGCTTGCGCTGACCCACGCCGGAAATCTGCGCCAGCCCGGCCTCGTCGTTCGGTCGCAGGCGCGCAAGTTCGGCCAGCGTGGCGTCATGGAACACGACATAGGCGGGTACGCCGTGCTCCTTCGCGATCGCGGCGCGCCAGGCGCGCAGCCGCTCCCACAACCGCGCCGCGTCGGCGTCGAGCCCGGCAGCCTGCCGTGCCCCCTGGGTCGTCGGGCGCTTCGCCGCCGCCTTGGCTTTGCCGACCTGCACCTGGCGCATCTGCACCGCCTGCCCGCCCGTCAGCACCGCACGGCTCGACTCGGCGAGCTTGAGCGAGCCGTAGCTCGAGTGATCGACCTCCAGCAGGCCCTGGGCGATCAACTGCCGGAACACTGCGCGCCAGACCTTCTCCTCCAGTTCGGTCCCAACGCCGAAGGTGCTGAGTTCGCGATGCCCCCATTGCTGCACGCGCTCGGTCTCCTTGCCCAACAGCACGTCGATGAGGTGCGCGGCGCCAAAGCGCTGCCCGGTGCGATAGACGCAAGACAGCGCCTTCTGTGCCGCCACTGTACCGTCCCAAACCTGCGGCGGCTCAAGGCAGACGTCGCAGTTGCCGCAGGGCGCGGAGACCTCGTCGAAATAGGCCAGCAAGCGCACACGGCGGCAGCTGCTGGCCTCGCATAGGCCGAGCAATGCGTCGAGCTTGGTCGAGGCGATGCGCTTGAACTGCAACTCGGCGGTCGAAGCGTCTATCATGCGCCGCTGGTTGACCACGTCGCCCAGGCCGTAGGCCATCCAGGCGTCGGCAGGAAGTCCGTCGCGGCCCGCGCGACCGGTTTCCTGGTAATAGCCTTCGATGCTCTTCGGCAGGTCCATATGCGCAACGAAGCGCACGTCCGGTTTGTCTATGCCCATGCCGAAGGCAATGGTCGCCACCATGACGATGCCCTCTTCGCGCTGAAACCGCGCCTGGTGCAGGTTGCGGGTCTTCGCGTCCATGCCGGCGTGATAAGGCAGCGCGTTCACGCCCTGCTCGATGAGCCAGGCCGCGGTCTCCTCCACCTTGCGCCGCGACATGCAGTAGACGATGCCCGCGTCCCCCATGTGCTCGGCGCGCAGAAATGAAAGCAGTTGCGCCCGCGCGTTCGCCTTTTCAACGATGCGATAACGGATGTTGGGCCGATCGAAGCTGGAGACGAACAGGCGCGCGCCGTCGAGGCCCAGGCGCTGCACGATCTCTTCGCGCGTGACAGCGTCTGCCGTGGCGGTAAGCGCGATGCGCGGCACGCCGGGAAAGCGCTCGTGCAGCAATGACAGCTGCATATACTCGGGACGGAAATCATGGCCCCACTGCGACACGCAGTGCGCCTCGTCGATGGCGAACAGCGCCAGTTGCGCAGAAGCCTGCAGCCGCTCCAGTTGCTGCAGAAACCGCGGCATCAGCAGCCGCTCCGGCGCGACGTAGAGCAAATCGTAATCGCCGGCGGCGAGGCCGCGCTCGACCGCGTTCGCTTCCGCTGCCGGCAGCGACGAATTCAGGAACGCCGCCCTGACCCCGGCCTCGCGTAGCGCCGACACCTGGTCCTGCATCAGCGCGATCAGGGGCGAGACGATGATGCCGGTGCCGGGGCGCAACAACGCCGGTATCTGATAGCACAGCGATTTGCCGCCCCCGGTCGGCATCAGCACCAGGCAGTCGCCGCCCGCGGCGACGTGTTCGACGATTTCAGCCTGCGGCCCGCGGAATGCGGCGTAGCCGAAGACCTCCTTCAGTACCGAGCGTGCGCGCGCAGAAGCGTCGATAGCCCCTACTCCGCCTTGATGCCGGCGGCCTTGACGATCTTGGCGTACTTGGCGATTTCGGAGCGGATCATGGTGGCGAACTCGGCCGGTGTATTGCCGGCCGGCTCCAGCCCTTGGGCCAGCAGCTTTTCCTGGACATCGGGCAGGGCCAGGATGCGGTTGATCTCGCGGTTCAGGCGCGCAACGGCCGGCTGCGGCGTGCCGGCGGGCGCGACGATCCCATACCAGGTGCCGGTTTCGAATCCGGGCAGCGCCGATTCGGCGATGGTCGGGACATCCGGCAAGAGCGGCACGCGCTTCGCCGAGGAGACCGCGAGCGCGCGCAGCTTGCCCGCCTTGACGTGAGGTATCAGCGTGACCATGTTGTCGAACTGGGCGTCGAACACGCCGCCCAGCAGGTCGGTGGTGGCGGGTGCGCTGCCCTTGTAGGGCACGTGGGTGACCTGAATGTCGGCCGTACTGGTGAAATATTCCCCGCCCAGGTGCTGCGCCGTGCCGGTGCCGCCGTTGCCTACGGTCAACTTGCCGGGGCTCGCCTTGGCGAGGTTGATGAAGTCCTTCACGCTCTGCGCCTGCACCTTGGGGTTGACGACGAACAAGAGCGGCGCGTTGACGAGGAGCGTGATCGGCTGGAAGTCCTTGACCGAGTCGTAGCCCATCTTCGCGTAGACGGAAGGATTGACCGCCATGAAGCCCGCCGCGGCGAGCGTCAGGGTGTGACCGTCGGGCGCCGCCTTGGCACCAGCCTCGGCGCCGATGTTGCCACCCGCACCCGGTCGGTTTTCGACGATCACCGTCTGGTTGAAGGTTTCACCCATCTTCTGTCCCACCAAGCGCGCCAGCATGTCGGTGGCGCCGCCCGGCGCGAACGGCACGATGATGCGGATCTGTTTGCTGGGAAACCCGTCCTGCGCCTGCGCCGGTGCGGCGGCAAACACGGATGCGAACGCCAGCGGCAATGCGGCGGCGCTGAGCGCAAGTGATCGGCGTAGAGATTTCATTGTCCTGTCCTTTGTCGCTTTGTACGTCAACTTTGTCCGTCAATCGAGAGTGGCGCCGGCTTCTTTGGCGATCCTGGCGTACTTGGCCAGATCGGCGCGGATGATCTCCGCCAGTTGTTCCGGCGTGGATGACGTGAGTTCCGCCCCCTGCGCCAGCATCTGCTGCTTGAACTCGGGCTGGTTCAGGATTTTCGCCAGTTCGGTATTGAGTTTGACGATGATGTCGCGCGGAGTCCCTGCCGGCGCCATGAGACTGTACCAGACCGTCATTTCATAGCCGGGAACGCCGGCTTCGGCCATGGTGGGCACGTCCGGCGCCGCGGCCGAGCGCCGCGCGGTGGTGACCGCCAATGCCCTGACCCGACCGGCTTTGGCATGGGGCAGCACCGCCGGCACCTGATCGAACATGACTTCGAGCTGGCCGCCGAGAACGTCGGCCATCATCGGCGCGCCGCCCTTGTAGGGCACGTGGGTCATGCTGATGCCGGCGATGCTCTTCAACATTTCGCCCGACAGGTGCGAGGTGCTGCCGTTGCCGGAGGAGCCGTAGTTGAGCTTGCCAGGCTTTTCCTTCGCCAGCGCGATCAATTCCTTCACCGAGGTCACCGGCAACGACGGCTGCACCGCGAGGATATTGGCCACCGTCGCCAGCATGCCCACCGGCGCGAAATCCTTCACCGGGTCGTAGCTCAGCTTGCTGTAGACCGCGGAGTTGATGCCAAACGTGCCGACCGTGCCCAGGAGCAGCGTATAGCCGTCGGGCGGCGACTTGGCCACGATCTCCGTGCCGATGGCGCCACCGGCGCCGCCACGGTTGTCGACCACCACCGGCTGGCCCCAGGCCTCGGTCAGCTTCTGCCCGACCAAGCGTGTGACCAGCGAGGTCGAGGCGCCGGCCGCGTAGGGCACGACGATCCGGATCGGTTTGTTCGGATAGTTTTGCGCACCCTGCGCGCTGGCGGCAGCACAAGCGGCGCAGCCAATCGCCGCAGCGAGCGCGCGGGTCAAGAACGAAAGTGCCATTGGTGAAGCTCCCCTGAAGATCGCGTCGCGCGCGCTCAGGCGAGCGGCACGGCGTAGCGTTTGACGAAGTCTTCGTTGATGGTGAGCCCGAGGCCTGGCCGGTCCGGAATCTCCACCATGCCGTCCTTGACCGCGAATTTTTCCTGCACCAAATCCTGCAGCAGCGGGTTGGCGCCGAGAGAATACTCGAGAATGAAACCGGCCGGCGCGGCCGCCGCCACGTGCATGCCGGCGGCGAAAGCCGGCGCGCCGGTCCACAGGTGCGGCGCCAGTTTCAGATTGTAGGCGCTCGCCAGCGCTGCGATGCGCATGGCCTCGGTGATGCCGCCGCAGATCGCGAGGTCCGGCTGCAGCACGTCGACTGCGCGCGCGTCGATCAGGTCGCGGAAATCGTGCCGCGTGAACTCGCTCTCGCCGGCGGCGATCGGGATCGCGGTGGCGGCGCGAACCTCGGCGTAACCGCGCTTGTCATCGGCCGTGACCGGTTCCTCGAACCAGGTAAGGTCGCAGTCCTCGACCATGCGGCAAAATCGCTTCGCCTCGGGCACGCTGAACGTGCCGTGGGCGTCGCACATCAGGCCGATGCCGTCGCCCAGCGCTTTGCGCGCGGCGCGCACGCGCTCATTGAATCCGCCGCGTTCGACGTAACCCATCAGTTGCTCGCCGATCTTGTCGGCGCCGGCCCAGCCGCCGGAGGCATAAGCGGGCATGTGCTTCGCCTTGCGCCCGCCCAGGAGGCGCCAGACAGGCGCATTCAGCGACTGGCCGAGGATGTCCCACAGCGCGGTGTCGATGCCGCCGATGGCGGCGACGCTCAGGCCGCGACGCCCGAGGATGGGAAACACCCGGCCGCGGTCGAGCGCATAGTGGTCGCGCGAGCCGTTGTACATGCGCTCCCACAGCCGCGCGGTGTCGCGCGGGTCCTCGCCGATCAGCGCCGGGCCGAACTTCTTGTTCACCGCGGCCGCGACGGCATTGCAGTTGGCGACGCTGCCGACTTCCTCTTTCGCTTCGCCGTGGCCGATGAGGCCGCACTCGGTTTCGACGCGGACCAGCACCGAGTCGAACGAAGTAGTGCGCCCGAGGTCGCTCACGTGCTGCTGCGCTTCGGGTATGGGAACACTCAACCAGATTGCTTTGACGCTCTTGATTTTCATTGTCCTGACTCCAACGAGGCCCGGCGCCGCAGGGCTGCGGGCCAGACTTCGGGGTTGAAGAAATTGACCGGCTTGTCGCCGGCGAGTATGCGCAAAACGTCCTCGGCTGCGATCACGCTCATGCGCTGCATGCTTTCGAGCGACAGCCCGGCCAGGTGCGGTGTCAGCACGACATTGTCGAACTCGAACAGGGGATCGCCGGGCGCCAGGGGCTGCTGCTCGAACACGTCAAGCCCGGCGCCGCCGATGCGCCGTTCGCGCAGCGCCGCGACCAGCGCTGCCTGATCGACCACCGGTCCGCGCGAGACGTTGACCAGCACCGCGGTCGGCTTCATCAAGCCGATGCGCCTCGCGTCGGCGAGGTGCCGCGTCTCCGGCGTCATCGGGCAGCACAGTGCGATGAAATCGCTGTCGCTGAAAATGCGGTCGAGCGCGGCGCCCTCGACAAACTCGGGCAGCCGGTCCAGGCGGCGCTGGTGTCCGAGCACGCGCATGCCCAGGCCGTGATGGCAGATCGCGGCGACCCGCGCGCCGATGTGACCGACGCCGACGATGCCCGCGGTCTTGCCGTGAAGCTCGGAAACGTCGTCCGCCAGTGCGCGCGCCTTGGCCCAGCCCTCGCGGCGCAGCGTGCGGTCCATGCGCGCTATGCGCCTCCCCAGCAGCAGAAATTGCGCGGCGCAATATTCGGCCACCGTCTGCGCGTTGACGCCGGGAACGTTGGCGACGATCACGCCGTGTGCCGTGGCGGCCTCCACCGGAATCATGTCGACCCCGGCGCCGTGACGCACGCAGGCGCGCAGGCGCGGCGTGTGCTCGAAGACGTCCGCCGGCAGGAAGGCGCGCACGATCATCGCGTCGGCGGGCGCGGCTTCGCGGCGCAGCGTGTCGTGATCGACGGCGGAGGCGAGGCGCAGCTCGGCGTGCGGCCGCAACAGCGCCATGCCGGACTCGTCGATGGGATTGGTCAGCAGGACGATAGGGTTCATTTTCGTGAAACAGCGCTCACCGCAGCCTGCCTATTCGACCGTAACGGACTTGGCGAGATTGCGCGGCTTGTCGACGTCCGTGCCGCGCGCGAGCGCCGTGTGGTACGCCAGCAGTTGCAGCGGCACCACGTGCAGGATGGGCGACAGCGCTCCATAATGCTCCGGCAGCCGTACCACGTGCACGCCCTCGGAAGAGGCGATATGGCTGTCGGCGTCGGCAAACACGTAGAGTTCCCCGCCGCGGGCGCGCACTTCCTGCATGTTGGACTTGAGCTTTTCCAGCAGCGCGTCGTTGGGCGCGACGGTGACCACCGGCATCTCCTTCGTCACCAACGCCAGCGGCCCGTGCTTCAACTCGCCCGCCGGGTAGGCCTCGGCGTGGATATAGGAGATTTCCTTCAGCTTGAGCGCGCCTTCGAGCGCGATCGGGTAGTGCAGGCCCCGCCCCAGGAACAGAGCGTGTTCGCGCTGCGCGAACCGCTCCGCCCAGGCGATGATCTGCGGCTCGAGCGCGAGCACGCTCGCGAGCGCGGCCGGCAGGTGACGCAGGTTTTTCAGATGGTTCGCTTCGTCCCCGGCGGCGAGCCGCCCGCGCGACTTGGCCAGCGCGAGTGCGAGCAGGAACAGCGCGGCGAGTTGGGTGGTGAAAGCCTTGGTCGAGGCGACGCCGATTTCGACGCCGGCCCGGGTCAGGTACTTGAGCGCGGTCTGGCGCACCATGGCACTGGTGGCGACATTGCAGATCGCCAGGGTGTGAACGTGGCCGAGCGACTGCGCGTGCTTCAGCGCGGCCAGCGTATCGGCGGTTTCGCCGGACTGCGAGATCACCACCACCAGCGCGCGCGGATTGGGGACGCTGACGCGATAGCGATATTCGCTCGCGACTTCCACCTGTGTCGGCAGGCCGGCCAATTCTTCGAGCCAGAATTTCGCCGCGAGGCCGGAATAGTAACTCGTGCCGCAAGCATAGATCTGCACCGCGTCCACCGCAGCAAAGACGTCTTTCGCGGCATCGCCGAAAATGTCAGGCCCGATGCCGGCCACGCCTTCGAGCGTGTCGGCGATGGCCTGCGGCTGCTCGAAGATTTCCTTCTGCATGTAATGCCGGTAAGGCCCGAGTTCGACCGCGCCGGCGTAGGCGAGGACCGTGCGCACTTCGCGCGCGACCGGCTTGCCGCCGCGATCGACGACGGCGTAGCGGTCAAGGCCGATGTCGGCGACGTCGCCCTCTTCGAGATAGATGATCTGATCGGTGGTCCCGGCCAGGGCCATCGCATCCGAAGCGAGAAAGTGTTCGCCCGCGGTCGCGCCGATGCCGACGCCCAGCACCAGAGGGCTCCCCTGGCGGGCGCCGACTACGCGCCGCGGCTCGGCTTTGCAAAACACCGCGATGGCATAGGCGCCGCGCAGTTCCGCCACTGCGGCCTGCACGGCCGCGAACAGGTCGCCCGAATAATGGCTCTGGATCAGGTGCGCGATGACCTCGGTGTCGGTCTGGGATTCGAACGCGTAGCCGCGGGCTTTCAGATCCGTGCGCAGGTCCTCGTAATTTTCGATGATGCCGTTGTGCACCACCGCGATTTCGTCGCGGCTGAAAATCGGGTGGGCGTTGACCGTGACCGGCGCGCCATGGGTGGCCCAGCGCGTGTGGCAGATGCCGGTGGCGCCGGTGAGGCCCGACTCGCGCACCTGCGCGTCGAGGTCGGCGACCCGCGACACCGTGCGCGCACGCCGCAGTTGGCCGCCGCCCGCGGCTTCATGGACCGCGACGCCGCAGGAATCGTAGCCGCGGTATTCGAGCCGGCGCAGCCCTTCTATCAACACGGGAACGATATCCCTCCCGGCAACCGCTCCGACAATGCCGCACATCTCGTTTCGTCCCTTCTACTTTTTGATTTTCACCGGCCGCTTCCAGCCGGGGATGGTGACCTGCTTCGCCCGCGAAACGGTGAGCCCGCCGGCGGGGGCGTCCTTGGTGAGCGTGGTGCCCGCGCCCAGGGTCGCCCCCCTGCCCACGCGCACCGGCGCCACCAGCTGGGTATCGGAGCCGATGAAGGCTTCGTCCTCGATCACTGTGCGGTGCTTGTTCGCGCCATCGTAGTTGCAGGTGATGGTACCGGCACCGATGTTGACGTCGCGCCCGACCGTGGTGTCGCCGACATAGGCGAGGTGATTGGCCTTGGAGCGCGCCGCGATCTGGCTCGCCTTCACCTCGACGAAATTGCCGATGTGCACTTCCTCCGCCAGCGTGGTTCCGGGACGCAGGCGCGCATACGGGCCGATGCGGCAGCGCGCGCCGATGTCCGCGTCTTCCAGGTGGCAGAAAGGCTCGATGCGCGTGCCGGCCGCCACCCTTACGTTCTTCAGTACGCAGTTCGCGCCGACGCTGACGCCCGCGCCCAGGGCAACCTCGCCCTCGAACACGCAATTGACGTCGATGGACACGTCGCGGCCACAGACGAGGCTGCCGCGCACGTCGATGCGCGCCGGGTCCGCCAGCGTGGCGCCGTCGCGCATCAATTCCGCGGCGACGCCCGCCTGGAACCTGCGCTCCAGTTCCGCCAGCTGCGCCTTGCTGTTGACGCCCAGGGTCTCCCACGCCGCACCGGGCTGGACCGCTTGGATGCTCACCTTGTCCGCCACCGCCGCCGCGACCACGTCGGTGAGGTAATACTCCTTCTGCGCATTGCGGTTGCTCAGGCCGGAAAGCCAGGACTTGAGCCGCGCGGTCGGCAGCACCATGATGCCGGTGTTGATCTCATGCACCGCGCGCTCAGCCTTGGTCGCGTCCTTTTCCTCGACGATGCGCTTGATCGCGCCGCGGCTGCGGATGATGCGGCCGTAGCCGTAAGGATCGTCCAGCTCGACCGTGAGCAGGGCCGCGCCCT
Source organism: Pseudomonadota bacterium (assembly GCA_026399375.1). GTDB lineage: Bacteria > Pseudomonadota > Gammaproteobacteria > Burkholderiales > SG8-39 > 2-12-FULL-64-23. Next base: position 604 of record JAPLRD010000024.1, on the reverse strand, counting down.
TGCCCGCTGCGCGGCACAGGGATGCTAGCGTTTCGGCACGGGTGAGGGGCACGTCGCCGTACAGCACCAGCGTCGGTACCTTCGGATTCAGGTGCGGCAGGGCCTGCAGCAGCGCGTGGCCGGTGCCCAGTTGCGGCTCCTGCTTCGCCCAGGCGAGGCCGGGCTGGGGAAACGCTTCGCGCACGCGCTCGCCGCCGTGGCCGTAGACGACGCAGATGACGCCGGGTTTGAGCCGCTGCGCGGTGGCGATGACATGCGCCAGCAACGGCCTGCCCGCCAGCGGGTGCAGCACCTTGGGCAGGTCCGAATGCATGCGCTTGCCCAACCCGGCGGCGAGGATGACGACATTCATGGTTTTCGATTTCTTGCGGAGTACGAAATGATACCACGCAGTTTCGCGCACTTCCCCCGCCCGCAGCTCGACGTTCCCGGGTCTGCGTGCGCTTGTCGCGCTTGTCGTTCGCCTCTCGCGGGTTTTTAGACCTGTCCGGTTCTGTAGCACATGAATTGTCCGCTTTTTCTGTTGAGGGCGGGAAGCGGCGAAGGGCGTAGCCCGTAGCCGATTGCCGCCCTCAACGGCGCACCTGGCGGACGGCTCAGGCGG
>JAPLRD010000010.1 GCA_026399375.1 Pseudomonadota bacterium | reverse complement strand
CATGACGGTCATGACGCCGGCGGACGAGCACGAGTGCAGGCAGATGCTCTACACCGCGTTCCAGCTCGACACGCCCGCGGCGGTGCGCTAACCGCGCGGTTCGGGGCCGGGAGCCGCGATCAGCAAGGCGATGCAGGCCCTGCCCGTGGGAAAGGGCGAGCTGCGCCGCCAGGGCGCAAGGGTGGCCATCCTCGCCTTCGGCAGCATGCTCAAGCCCGCGCTCGAAGCCGCAGAGGAGTTGAACGCCACGGTGGCCAACATGCGCTTCGTGAAACCTTTGGACGAGTCCCTGGTCCAACAGCTTGCAAGTCAGCATGAACTGCTGGTGACAGTGGAGGAAGGCGCGGTAATGGGCGGCGCCGGCAGCGCGGTGGCGGAATGCCTGGCCGCGGCGCGCCTGGCGACGCCGGTCCTGCACCTGGGGCTGCCCGACAGGTTCATCGACCACGGCGACGCAAGCCTGTTGCTCGCCTCGGTCGGCCTGGACAAGGCGGGCCTGCTCGCCGCGGCGGGCCGCCACCGGGGATCATGATAAACTACAGCGCTGGTCGTGGCGCTTGCGCCGCGGCTGCTTTTTGAAGGATTTCCGCATGAATACCCGCGATCCCGTTTCCATCGCCGACGTGCAGAACACCGAGGATACGCGCCGCCTGGCGATCGATCAGGTCGGCATCAAGTCCATCCGGCATCCGGTCAAGGTGAGCGAGCGCTCGGGCGGCGTGCAGCACACCATCGCCAGCTTCAACATGTACGTGCGCCTGCCGCATCATTTCAAGGGCACGCACATGTCGCGTTTCGTCGAGATACTCAACGCGCACGAGCGCGAGATATCGGTCGACACGTTCAAGCGCATGCTGGGCGAGATGATGGACAAGCTCGAAGCGCAGTCCGGCCACATCGAAATGAGCTTTCCCTACTTCATCAACAAGGCGGCACCGGTATCCAAGGTGCAGAGCCTGATGGACTACGAAGTCACTTTCATCGGAGACGTCGACCAGGGCAAGCAGCGCTTCACCATGAAGGTTCTGGTGCCGGTGACCAGCCTGTGCCCGTGCTCGAAGAAAATTTCCGCCTACGGCGCGCACAACCAGCGCTCGCACGTGACGGTCACGGCGCGCACCAGCGAATTCGTCTGGATCGAGGACATCGTCGACGTGGTCGAGAAGCAGGCCTCGTGCGAGCTCTACGGCCTGCTCAAGCGTCCGGACGAGAAGCTCGTCACCGAGCGCGCCTACGACAATCCCAAGTTCGTCGAGGACATGGTGCGCGACGTCGCCGCCGTGCTCAACCGGGACGACAGGATCGATGCCTACGTGGTGGAGTCGGAGAACTTCGAGTCCATACACAACCATTCAGCCTACGCGCTGATAGAAAAAGACAAGAAGAAGAAATAAGGGCGAGCTGTAGCGCTCGTACTTGCGCGGACGGCGATCTTGGATGGAACCTCGCCCGGTTTTTGGTTTTTGCAATAACCGCGTTTTCTGTACGGATGCGCTTTTTATCCGTACAGAAAACGCGGTTGGCGCGCAGAGCGCGCAATGGTCGAGCTACGACGTCGACCGACGTAGCCGGATAGGTTGAACTGCAGTGCGAGATCTCGCATGAAAACCCTATGCCGTCAGAAGCGTTTCGTCAGGGTCATGCTCTGGCCGTCGCGCTTCATTTCCATGCGATTGAGAAAGCTCATGCCGAGCAGGGTCACGCCCATGGCGTCGTTCTCGCTGACCAATGCATCGACGTTGCTGACCTCGATGTCGCCGATTCTCACGCTGTCGAGCTTGACCCGGTAGGCCACCGCAATGCCGTTCGCGGTCTGCATCTGCCCGCGTTCGCCGCGCAGATAATTGATGCCCAGGCGCTTGGCCTCGGAGGCCGGCAGGGAAACCAGGGTCGCGCCGGTGTCGACCAGAAAACGCACGCTGCCGCCGTTGATCGATCCCATGGTGACGAAATGGCCGCGCGTGTCGGCCGAGAGGGTCATGCTCTGCCTGCCCTCGCGGGGGGCGGAAGAGTAGGCGCGCCCCATGGTCAGGGTGCGCTTCTGGCCGTTGATGTCGAAGCTGGCGCTTTCCTTTTCGGTGCCTAGCAGCGTCACGCCTTCGGCCGACTTCTGCCCCGCCGTCAGCGTGCGCGGCGCGGCGCCGTCGATGACGACGATGGCCTTGGCGCCTATCAATCCGACCAGCGTGACGTCGGTTGCGCACGCCTGCGATACGAGCAGGGCCATGCCGGCCAAACTCAGGCTAGAATTCCTGCAGCCAGCCATCCAGGACTTTCCCATGAAACCGGTAGCCATATTCCGCCATAACTCCACCGAAGGCCCAGGCTATTTTGCCACATACCTCGACCGGCATCGAATTGTCTGGAAAATGGTGTGCATCGACGCGGGCGATGCGGTGCCGGCAAGCGTGGATGCATTCTCCGGACTGGTGTTCATGGGCGGCCCGATGAGCGTCAACGACGATCTGCCCTGGATTCCCGGCGTGCTGCAACTGATACGCGCGGCCGACGCCGCCGGCGTGCCCGTGCTCGGGCATTGCCTGGGCGGGCAGCTCATGTCCAGTGCATTGGGCGGCAGCGTGGCCGCGAACCCGCAGAAGGAAATCGGCTGGGGCCGGGTGGACGTCGCCGGCAGCGACGAGGCGCGCGCGTGGTTCGGGGATACCCGCGCTTTCCTCTCGTTTCACTGGCACGGCGAGACCTTCAGCATACCGCCCGGCGCGGTGCGCCTTGCGTCCAGTCCGCATTGCGCCAATCAGGCATTTGCGCTGGGGAAACACCTCGGCCTGCAGTGCCATGTCGAAATGACGCCGGAGATGATACGCAGCTGGTGCGAATCGGGGAAAAAAGAGATCGAGCGCTCGAATTCACCGGCGGTGCAGGCCGCGGGCGAGATCGAAAGCCACCTGCAGGCGCGGGTGTCCGTCCTGAACGGGGTTGCGGCGCGGCTCTACGATCGCTGGGTGGCTGGTCTGAAGGAATAAAGGACTGCCCGCGCATACCTCTTGCGCGGGCTGTTTAACGATCCGTGTCTCGCGAATCGCGCCAGCCAGGGTCCGGCCCGGCGCGATTGCAGGCAGCGTGCGCGGATCAGTCGCGGAAATTCTGGAACTGCAGGGGGATGTCGGTAACCGATTTCTTGACCAGTTGAATCGCGGTCTGCAGGTCGTCTTTCTTCGCGCCGGAAACGCGCACCGCCGTTCCCTGAATGCTCGCCTGGACCTTGAGCTTGTTGTCCTTGATCAGTTTGACGATCTTCTTCGCTTCTTCCGACTCCACGCCGTTCTTCACCTCGACCGTCTGCTTCAGCTTGTCGCCGCCGATCTTTTCGCTGTCCTTGGGCTCCAGCGCGCGCACGTCGACGCCGCGCTTGGCACACTTGCCGGTGAACACGTCCATCACCTGCTTCAGCTTGAATTCGTCGTCGGCGTAGAAGGTGAGGGTCAGTTCCGACTGCTCGATGCGCGCATCCGACCCTTTGAAGTCGAAGCGGTTCGCGATCTCCTTGTTGCACTGTTCGATCGCGTTTTTCAGTTCGACCTTGTTGACTTCAGAAGTGATGTCGAAGGAGGGCATGTTGAGCCTTTCTTGCGTCGGAAGTTATGGGCGTTTCAGCCGGGGCTATTTCTTCGCGCGCTTGCGCAGGTTCGCCGCGATGCGCATGCGCAGGGCATTGAGCCGGATGAAGCCCTCGGCGTCCATCTGGTTGAAGGCGCCGCGGTCCTCTTCGAAGGTGGCGATGGCCGTGTCGAACAGCGAATCCGTCTTGGAATCGCGGCCGACGACCACGACGTTGCCCTTGTACAGTTTGATCCTCACCCAGCCGTTGGCGTTCGCCTGCGACGCGTCTATCATGGTCTGCAGCATGCGCCGCTCCGGACTCCACCAGTAGCCGTTGTAGATGAGCGAGGCGTAGCGCGGCATCAGGTCGTCCTTGAGGTGGGCCACCTCGCGGTCCAGGCACACCGATTCGATGGCGCGGTGCGCGCGCAGCATGATGGTGCCGCCGGGGGTTTCGTAGCAGCCGCGCGACTTCATGCCGACGTAGCGGTTCTCCACCAGGTCGAGCCGGCCTATGCCGTGCTTGCCGCCCAGTTTGTTCAGGGTTTCGAGGACCTTCGCCGGCGACAACTTCTTGCCGTTGATGGCGACGATGTCGCCCTGCTTGTATTCGAGGTCGATGTATTCGGCGCGATCCGGCGCCTCTTCCGGCGGCACGGTCCAGCGCCACATGTCTTTTTCCGGCTCCTTCGCCGGGTCTTCCAGGACGCGGCCCTCGTAGGAAATGTGCAGCAGGTTGGCGTCCATGCTGTAGGGCGAGCCGCCCTTCTTCTTGCCTTCGACCGGGATGCCGTTCTTTTCCGCGTACTTCAGCAGCTTCTCGCGCGAGCCGAGGTCCCATTCGCGCCAGGGCGCGATCACGCGGATGTTGGGTTCCAGCGCGTAATAGCCGAGTTCGAAGCGCACCTGGTCGTTGCCCTTGCCGGTGGCGCCGTGGGACACGGCGTCGGCGCCGGTGATGCGCGCGATCTCGATCTGGCGCTTGGCGATCAGCGGCCGCGCGATGGAGGTGCCGAGCAGGTATTCGCCCTCGTAGATGGCGTTGGCGCGGAACATGGGAAAGACGAAGTCGCGCACAAACTCCTCGCGCAGGTCGTCGACGAAAATCTTCTTCACGCCGAGTTGCTTCGCTTTCCTGCGCGCCGGCTCCAGCTCTTCACCCTGGCCGATATCGGCGGTGAAGGTGATGACTTCGCATTTGTACTCGTCCTGCAGCCACTTCAGGATGACCGACGTGTCCAGCCCGCCTGAGTAGGCCAGGACGACCTTCTTTACCGCAGTTTTCTTGGTTGCCATTTTGTTTGCTCGAAAAATTGAATCCGGAATAAAAGATGTTCGGCGATCAGGCCATCCTGCTTTCGGTCACGCGACCTTGCCCAGCAGCAGGAATTCCATCAGCGCTTTTTGCGTGTGCATGCGGTTCTCCGCCTCGTCCCAGACCACGCTTTGCGGCCCGTCGATCACCCCGGCCGAGACCTCCTCGCCGCGGTGAGCCGGCAGGCAGTGCATGAACAGGGCGTCCGCAGCGGCGAGCTTCATCATTTCCGCATCCACCTGCCAGTCGCCGAAATCGCGCTTGCGCTCGGCGTCCTCGGCCTCGAAGCCCATGCTGGTCCAGACGTCGGTGGTGACGAGGTCGGCGCCGCGCGCGGCCTGCATCGGATCGGAAAATTGCTCGCAGTGGCTCCTGCCGTAGTTGCCGGCGCGCTCGGCTTCCACTTCGTAGCCGGGAGGCGTGGACACGTGCAGTTTGAAGTCGAAAATCTCCGCCGCCTGCATCCAGGTGTTGCAGACGTTGTTCGAGTCGCCTATCCAGGCCACGGTCCTGCCGCTGATCGGGCCGCGGTGCTCGATGTAGGTGAAGATGTCCCCCATCACCTGGCAGGGATGGTATTCGTTGGTGAGCCCGTTGATCACCGGCACGCGCGAACTCGCGGCGAAGCGCTCGATGATCTCCTGCTCGAAGGTGCGGATCATGACGATGTCGACCATGCGCGACACCACCTGCGCCATGTCCTCCACCGGTTCGCCGCGCCCGAGCTGCGTGTCGCGCGTGTTGAGGAAAATGGCCGAGCCGCCGAGTTGCTGCATGCCCGCTTCGAACGACAGGCGCGTGCGCGTCGACTGCTTCTCGAAAATCATCGCCAGCGTGCGGTCGGCGAGCGGGTGATAGGGCTTGTAATGCTTGAATTGCGACTTGATCCAGTGCGTGCGTTCGAGCAGATACTCATACTCCGAACGGGAAACATCGGTGAACTGCAGATAATGCCGTGGCTTCATGCTCGACTTGCGGCATCAATGCGCCGCGGGCGCCTGGCTGAGGAAGTCCCGGATCAGCGGCGAGAGCGTATCGACCAGTTGCCTCGCCTCGTCCGCGCTCAGGGTGAGCGGCGGCAGCAGCCGCACGACCTTGTCCGCGGTGACGTTGATCAGCAATCCTGCGGCAAGCGCGCGCGCTATGAGGTCCGAGCAGGGGCGGTCGAGTTCGATGCCTATCATCAGGCCGACGCCGCGGATCGCGACCACCCCCTTCAGCCCGGCCAGCGAGGCGGCGAAGCCGGCGCGCAGCGCGTCCCCCATCCTGGTGGCGTTGTCCAGCAGCTTGTCCTGCTCGATGACCTCGAGGGTGGTGAGCGCGGCCGCGCAGGCGAACGGATTGCCGCCGAAGGTCGAGCCGTGGTTGCCCGGCTTGAATACGTCGGCCGCTGCGCCCCGCGCGAGGCAGACGCCGATGGGGATGCCGCCGGCGAGGCCTTTGGCCAGCGTCGCCACGTCGGGAAGCACCCCGGCATGCTGGTAGAAGAACCATTTGCCGGTGCGGCCCAGGCCGCACTGGATTTCATCCAGCATCAGCAACCACTGGTACTCGTCGCACAGCGCGCGCAGGCCCTGCAGATATTCGAGGTGGCCGACGTTGATGCCGCCTTCGCCCTGGATCGGTTCCACCAGGACCGCGACCACGTTGCGGTTGTGCTGCGCCACCTGGCGCACCGCCTCCAGATCGTCGTAGGGCACGCGCACGAAACCCGAAACCAGCGGTTCGAATCCGGCCTGCACCTTGCGGCTGCCCGTGGCCGAAAGCGTGGCCAGCGTGCGTCCGTGAAACGATTTCTCCATGACGATGATGGCGGGGTTCTCGACGCCCTTGCCTTTGGCATAGAGCCGCGCGATCTTGATCGCGGCTTCATTGGCTTCGCAGCCGGAATTGCAGAAAAACATCTTGTCCATGCCGCTGATGGCGGCGAGCTTGTCGGCAAGGTTTTCCTGTTCGGTGATCTGGTACAGATTGGAGGTGTGTATCAGCCTGCCGGCCTGCGAACTGATCGTCTGCACCAGCCTTGGGTGCGCGTGCCCGAGCGTGTTGACGGCGATGCCGCCCAGCGCGTCCATGTAGCGCTTGCCCTGCGCATCCCACAGCCAGACGCCCTGGCCGTGGGTAAAAGCCACGGGCAGCCGGCCATATGTATTCATTACGTGCGACATCGCTGTGCCTCAAATAAAAAACGCACACGGCGGCAATGCCGCCGTGTGCTTTGACGAATTAGCGTAAATTATTTTAACACACTGCCACAGCCGTCAGAATAACGCCAGCATGGCGAAGGTGCTTGATCTTTGACGTGTTTGTCTTCTACCTTGCTGCGGCGAGTTGCGGATTCTTGACCGGATCGTGCACTGTGCGTTCGAGTATGCGGCAATGCTGATACATCTGGCGCAATTTGCGCTCGGCATCTACTTCGTCTTTTGCATGTATCAACAGGTTATCCACAATCAATCCACTGCGCGTGCGAATGCGAAAACCATATTTGATGATCACAGAAGAAGACATAAAGCCCCCCTCAATCAATGCCTTAACCAGTCTATAGCATATGCCTGATACCAACCCAACGCAAATTAATGTTCCAACGGTTTTTTTTCACATTGTTCACGAATTGGAGCGTGGTTGGGAGCGGCCGTAGCGCGCGGATTTCAGGGTAGGGGGCAAACGGCAGGCGCGGGAATGCCGAAAACAAAAAGGCCGGCGTAAAGCCGGCCTTTTCGCTGCTTTAGTGTACGGATTAAGCCATCGCCTTCACGGCGGCGGAGAGGCGGCTCTTGTGGCGCGAGGCCTTGTTCTTGTGAATGATCTTCTTGTCCGCGATGCGATCGACAATGCTGGAAGACTGGCTCAGGGCCAGTTTCGCGCCGGCCTTGTCGCCGCCGGCGATCGCCTTGGTCACGTCTTTGATCGCCGAGCGCAGCGTGGAACGCAGGCTGGCGTTGTGCCGGCGCTGTTTCTCGGCTTGGCGGGAACGTTTGCGCGCGGAATCTGTATTGGCCATGAAGTAACTCGAGTAAGGAACAAGAAAGGGCGCAATCATACTGATTTGGTCCCTGTTACGCAAGGGCATTTTAGTTCCGGCCCGGCGCGCTGCGCGCATTAGCCTCCACTGAGGCCTCCGCTGGAACTTCGTTTTCGTATAATCGCGGCATGAATCTTCTGCGCGCGCTCGCCACCGTGAGCAGCATGACGCTGGTGTCCCGCATTCTCGGTTTCGTGCGCGACGCCGTAATCGCTCGCCTGTTCGGCGCCGGCGTGGGCACGGACGCCTTCTTCGTCGCCTTTCGCATTCCGAACCTGTTGCGGCGGCTGTTCGCCGAAGGCGCATTCTCCCAGGCCTTCGTGCCCATCCTGGCCGAATACAAGACCAGGAACGGCGAGGGCGAGACGAGGTTGCTGGTGGATCGGGTCGCCACGGTGCTGACGCTGGCGCTCCTCGCCGTCAGCGTGATCGGCATCCTTGCGGCGCCGTGGATCATCTATGTCAGCGCGCCGGGGTTCTCGGCCACGCCGGAGAAATTCGAGCTCACGGTGGCGATGCTGCGCATCACCTTTCCCTACATTCTGTTCATCTCGCTCGTCTCGCTTGCGGGCGGCATCCTCAATACCTGGAGCCGCTTCGCCGTTCCGGCGTTCACGCCGACGCTGCTCAATCTGAGTTTCATTTTCTGCGCCTTGTTGCTGGCGCCGTATTTCCGGCCGCCGGTGCTGGTGCTGGCCTGGGCGGTGCTGGCGGGCGGCGTGCTGCAACTGGCGTTTCAGCTGCCTTACCTCGCCCGGATCGGCATGCTGCCGCGCCTGCGCCCGGGCTTTTCCGATCCCGGTGTGCGCCGCGTCCTGAGGCAGATGGGGCCGGCGGTGTTCGGCGTTTCCATCGCCCAGCTGTCCTTGCTCATCAATACCATCTTCGCTTCTTTCCTCGCCAACGGCAGCGTGTCCTGGCTTTATTACGCCGACCGGCTGATGGAATTTCCCACCGGATTGCTCGGGGTCGCGCTGGGCACCATCCTGCTGCCCAGCCTGTCGAAGTACTATTCCAGCGACGCCACGGAACAGTACAGCCGCCTGCTCGACTGGGGATTGCGCCTGACCCTGCTGCTGGCGCTGCCGGCGGCCGTGGCGCTGGCCCTGCTGGCGGTGCCGCTCATCAGCACGCTGTTCCGTTACGGCGAATTCAGCCTGCACGACCTGTGGATGACGCGCCAGGCGCTGGTGGCCTACAGCGTCGGCCTGCTTGGCCTGATCCTGGTGAAAGTGCTGGCGCCGGGATTCTATGCGCGCCAGAACATACGCACGCCGGTGAAAATCGCCGTCATCACGCTGGTTGCGACGCAACTCATGAACCTCGCGCTCATCGGCCCGCTCAAACACGCCGGCCTCGCGCTCTCGATCGGCCTGGGCGCCTGCCTCAATGCCGGTCTGCTGTTTTACAAGCTGCGAACACACGGCATCTATCAGCCGCAATCGGGCTGGCTGGTTTTTGCGGGCAAGCTCGCGCTGGCGCTCGCCGTCATGGCCGCGACGCTGTGGGGGGCGATGGGCAGCGAGCACTGGTGGCTCGCCGCCGCCTGGCAAATGCGCGTGGCGGGCCTGGTCGGCCTCGTGTTGCTGGGCGCGGGCATCTACTTCGCCGTCCTGTGGTCTCTCGGCTTTCGCATCGGGGATTTTGCGCGCCGCGCGGCGGAGTAGCCGCCGGGGTTTGCCGGAGTTCGCCGTACCCGAAGTCGGCGCGCGCGATGCGGCGATTGCAAACTGGCCCTAGAATGCAAACATAGGCAGCGGGGGGCGAGTGCGCATTGCGACCGGACCTCGCCGCGATGTTCGCGTTGAATATTTTTTCCTTGCAGGAGGCAATAATGAAACTGAGCAGTTCGAGCTTCGCCGACAAGCAGCGCATTCCAGGCGCGTTCGCATTCGCGGTGCCGCATGCGACCGAGCACATCTCGCTTTCTTCCAACCGCAACCCGCAATTGAGCTGGAGCGATGCACCCGCGGGCACCAAATCGTTTGTGCTGATCTGCCACGACGCCGACGTGCCGAGCAAGGGCGACGACGTGAACAAGGAAGGCCGCAGCGTTCCGGCCAGCCTGCCGCGCGTCGATTTCTATCACTGGGTCCTGGTCGATCTTCCGGCCGCCGTCAATTCGATCGCCGAAGCCGAATTTTCCGACGCCATCACCGCCCGCGGCAAGAAAGGTCCCGAGGCGAAGCGCGGCGCGCGCCAGGGACTGAACGACTATACCGCGTGGTTCGCCGGCGACAAGGACATGAGCGGCGATTACTTCGGCTATGACGGACCCTGTCCGCCGTGGAACGACGAGATCCTGCACCACTACGTGTTCACGCTGTATGCGCTCGATTGCGCCAGCTGCGCGGTGAGCGGCGTGTTCCGCGGCGGCGACGTGCTGAAGGCGATCGAAGGCCATGTGCTGGCGAAGGCCGGCCTCACCGGCATTTACACGCTCAACCCGAAACTCGTTTGACCGGCGCGCGCGCCGGCCTGCCCGCTACGCAGCAGGGACGGGAACCTTCCGTTCACGTCCCTGTCTGCTTCTGTTGTGACTCTTCCGAGCCTGAGGCGACAAAAGAATGAAATTCGAACTGACTCACAGAAGAGTATTCGCCGCGCTTGCGCTGATCCCGCTGGCCCTGGTCTGCGAAGCCCTGATACTGCAGCACCTGCAGGGCCAGGCGCCGTGCCCGCTGTGCATCCTCGACCGCGAGGCGTTTCTGCTGTTCGCCCTGGTCGCGATCGCGGGCGCGATCCACAATCCGCCGCCGCGGGTCGCGGCGCGATACGCCGGCGCCATGGCGCTCGCTGCCGCATCCGGCCTCGGTGTCGCCGGCTGGCACTTGTGGAGCCTGCATCATCCGAAGTTCGGCTGCGGCATCGACGTGATGGAGCAGTTTGTCAATGATCTGCCCACGGCCAGGCTGCTGCCCTTCCTCTTCCACGCGAGCGGGGATTGTTCCGCGCGCCTGGAACCGATGTTCGGCCTGGTGACGCCCGAATGGGCGTTCGTGTGGTTCGCGGCGCTGTTTCTTGCCTCGGCGTTCCTGATTTTCAAATGGCGTTCCGCCGCGAAGGCGGGCGCAGGAAAATAGCGCTTCAAAGCGACGCAAACGCACCGGCGCCGCGTCCAGTCACGCCCGGCAAAGCCCGGATTTTATGCTTCGGCTATGGCGGAAAGCCGCTATAATTCAGGGTTTTAACTTTTAGAAGCCGGTTCCGACCATGCGGGTTTGCCGCAGCCTTTCCGATCGCAGCCAGTCGCCCGTCGCGCTCACCATCGGCAATTTCGATGGCGTGCACCGTGGCCACCAGGCGATGCTCGCCCGCCTGAAGGAGAGCGCCCGCTCGCTCGGACTGCCCTCCTGCGTGCTCACGTTCGAGCCGCATCCGCTGGAACTGTTCTCGCCGCAAACGGCGCCGACGCGGCTCACTTCGCTCAGGGAGAAACTGGAACTGCTGGCTGCGGAGGGCATAGAGCGCGTGCACGTGAGCCGCTTCGATCGCGCCTTCGCCAGCCGCTCGCCGCAGGAATTCATCGAGCGCGTATTGCTCGCGGGACTGGGAATGCGCTGGCTGTTGATCGGCGACGACTTTCGCTTCGGCGCCCGGCGCACCGGTGATTTTACGCAGCTCGAGGAAGCTTCGCGCACGCATGGATTCGGCCTGGAGGCGATGCCCACCGTCGAGTCCGAAGGCGTGCGCGTGTCGAGTTCGGTGGTGCGCACGGCGCTGGCCGCCGGACGGCTGGCCGAGGCGGAAACGCTGCTCGGGCGGCCTTACAGCATCAGCGGCCGCGTGGTGCACGGCGACAAGCTCGGCCGGACCATAGGTTATCCCACCGCCAACGTGCAGCTCAGGCACAACCGCCCGCCGCTGTCGGGAATCTTCGCCGTGCGCACCATCGACGGCCAAGGCCGCGTGCGCGACGGCGCGGCGAGCCTGGGACTGCGCCCGACGGTGGACGACTGCGGACGCGCCAAGCTGGAAGTGCACCTGCTCGACTTCGCCGGCGACCTTTACGGCCAGCATCTGCGCGTGGATTTTCTGCACAAGATACGCGACGAGCAGAAATTTCCCGACCTCGATGCGTTGAAAGCGCGCATCGCCGAGGATTGCGACATCGCCAGGGAACTTCTAGCGGCGAATGAAAGCGTATGAACAAGAACGGCAACGCGCGCATTGGTGCTTGTCCCCGAACCTGATCCACCGAACTCTGAACCGTAGAACTGTCGAACCGAAAAATGGCTGATTACAAGAACACGCTGAACCTTCCGGATACGCCCTTTCCCATGCGCGGTGATCTCGCCAAGCGCGAGCCGAAATGGGTCGCGCAGTGGCAGGAGAACGGAATCTACCGGAAGATCCGCGCCGCCTCCAAGGGGCGGCCGAAATTCATCCTGCACGACGGCCCGCCCTACGCCAACGGCGACATCCACATCGGCCACGCGGTGAACAAGATCCTGAAGGACATCATCGTCAAATCGCGCAGCCTCGCGGGTTTTGACGCCGTGTACGTGCCCGGCTGGGACTGCCACGGCATGCCGATCGAGCGTGAAATCGAAAAGCAGCACGGCAAGAACCTGGCGGTGGAAAAGACGCAGAGCCTCGCCCGCGCCTATGCCGCGGAGCAGATCGAACGCCAGAAGAAAGATTTCGAACGCCTGGGCGTGCTCGGCGACTGGGACCATCCCTACCTCACCATGGCCTACGGCAACGAGGCCGACGAAATCCGCACGCTGGGCAAACTGCTGCAGAAGGGCTACGTCTATCGCCCGCACGCTGGGCAAACTGCTGCAGAAGGGCTACGTCTATCGCGGCCTGAAGCCGGTGAACTGGTGCTTCGATTGCGCATCAGCCCTGGCCGAGGCCGAAGTCGAATACATGGACAAGAAGGATTTCGCGATCGACGTCGGCTTCGGCTTCGCCGAGCCGGAAAAGATCGCCAAGGCCTTCGGTCTCGCCAAACTGCCGCAGGACAAAGGCTACATCGTCATCTGGACCACCACCCCCTGGACCATACCCGGCAACCAGGCGCTGAACGTGCATCCGGATTACGACTACAACCTGGTCGAGACCGAACGCGGACTGCTGATTCTTGCGGCCGACCTGCAGGAATCCAGCCTTGCGCGCTACAAGCTCGGCGGAAAGACGCTCGCGAGCTGCAAGGGCAAGGCGCTGGAACTGATAGCCTTTCAGCATCCGTTCTACGAGCGCCTGTCGCCGGTGTATCTGGGCGAGTACGTGGCGCTCGATACCGGCACCGGCATCGTGCACAGCGCGCCCGCCTATGGCGTGGAGGACTTCGATTCCTGCCGCCGTTACGGCATGAAGGACGCGCAGATACTTACGCCCGTGATGGGCGACGGCAAGTACGTGTCCTCGCTGCCTTTCTTCGGCGGCATGATGATCTGGAAGGCCAATCCGGAAATCGTCAAGAAAATGGACGAAACCGGAACCCTGTTCCACAGCGAAGACTACGTGCACAGCTACATGCACTGCTGGCGCCACAAGACCCCCATCATCTACCGCGCCAGCACGCAGTGGTTCGCGAGCATGGACGCGCCGCCCGGATTCAAGGGAGAAAAACCGGCCGAATCGCTGCGCGCGACCGCCTTGCGCGGCATAGGCAACACGCGCTTCTACCCGGACTGGGGCCAGGCGCGCCTGCACGGCATGATCAAGAACCGGCCGGACTGGACGCTGTCGCGCCAGCGCCAGTGGGGCGTGCCCATGCCATTCTTCATCCACAAGGAAACGAACGAACTGCATCCGCGCACGCTCGAACTGCTGGAACAGGTGGCGCAGCGAGTCGAACAGGGCGGCATCGAAGCCTGGCAGACGCTGGATGCGAAGGACCTGCTGGGCGCGGAAGCCGAGCAATACGTCAAGATCAAGGACACGCTGGACGTGTGGTTCGATTCCGGCTCCACGCACCAGACCGTGATGGGCGGGCCCGGCGCGCACGCGAGCGGCGCCGGATCGCACGGAGCGGACCTGCAGTTCCCGGCGGACCTCTACCTCGAAGGGTCGGACCAGCACCGCGGCTGGTTCCACTCGTCGCTGCTGGTGTCCTGCATGCTGAACGGCGTGCCGCCGTACAAGGGGCTGCTCACCCACGGTTTCGTCGTCGACGGCCACGGGCGCAAGATGTCGAAGTCGATGGGCAACGTGATCGCGCCGCAAAAAGTGTCCGACACCCTGGGCGCGGAAGTGCTGCGCCTGTGGGTCGCGGCGACCGACTACTCGGGCGAGCTTTCGATTTCGGACGAAATCCTGAAGCGCGTGGTCGAAGGCTACCGCCGCATCCGCAACACGCTGCGCTTTTTGCTCGCCAACACGGCGGACTTCGATCCGAAGGCGCATGCGCTGCCGGTCGAAGACTGGCTCGAGATCGACCGCTACGCGCTCGCGCTGGCGCAGCGCCTGCAGCAGGAGATGGTGCGCGACTACGACAACTATGACTTTCATTTCGTGGCGCAGAAGCTGCAGGCGTTCTGCTCCGAAGACCTGGGCGGCTTCTACCTCGACATTCTCAAGGACCGGCTGTACACCGCGGGCAAGGACTCGAAGGCGCGGCGCTCGGCGCAGAACGCGCTGCACCAGATTCTGCAGCGCCTGGTGCGGCTGATGGCGCCCATCCTTTCGTTTACTGCGGAAGAAATCTGGGCCATCGCTGGCGACGGCGAGGCCGCCGCCAGTGTGTTCACCCACACCTGGGACGAATATCCGGCGGCGGGCGGTTCGCCGGAGTTGTTGGAGCGCTGGACGAAAATCCGCGGCGTGCGCGCCGAGGTGCAAAAGCAGCTGGAGGAAGCGCGCGTCGCCGGCAAGATCGGCTCTTCGCTGCAGGCCGAGGTCGAGGTCCGCGCGAGCGGCGACAAGCTCGCATTGCTGCAATCGCTGCAGGACGACCTGCGCTTTGTGCTGATCACCTCCAGCGCCGTGCTCACGCCGGTGGCCGCGGCCGCGGACGAGGCCGTGATCGTGAAAGCGAGCGCGCACGCCAAGTGCGAGCGCTGCTGGCATTATCGGGAGGACGTCGGCGCTGACGCTGACCACCCCGGCCTGTGCGGCCGCTGCGTGTCCAACCTCTACGGCGCGGGCGAGCCGAGGGAACATGCGTAAGAGTTCAATACGGTATGAGGGGAAACTTCCCCTCATACTCCCCTATTTTTGCCGTTGCAAAACCCATTTTGCAACGGGTATTAACTATGCGTAAGTCATTGCGCTGGTATGCGCTCGCCCTGGTGCTGGTGCTGCTCGATCAGCTGACCAAATATTGGGTGAGCGTGAGTTTCGTTTCCGGCGAGGCGCGCGCAGTGACCGGGTTTTTCAACCTGGTGTTGACGCACAATCAGGGCGCAGCGTTCAGTTTTCTTGCCAGCGCAGGCGGCTGGCAGCGCGGCTTTTTCATCGTCGTCGCGCTGGTCGCGATCGTCGTGATCAGCGTGCTGCTCGCGCGCCACGCGGGGGAGAAGCTGTTCTGCCTCTCGCTCGCGCTGATCCTGGGCGGGGCGATAGGCAATGTCATCGACCGCATCCTGCTCGGTCAGGTCGTCGATTTTCTCGATTTTCACTACGGCGGGTGGCATTGGCCCGCGTTCAACCTGGCCGATTCGGGGATCACCGTGGGCGCGGTGCTGATGGTCCTGGACAGTTTTTTCCCGGGCGCGAAGCGCGCGGGGGCGGCGCGGTGAGCGTTCAAGAATGGACTTCCAAGAATTGTCATCCTGAGGCCCCCTCGGCTGCGCTCGGGGCAGGCTCCGGCCGAAGGATCTGCTTCATTTCTTACTGTGAAAAGCAGATTCCTCGCGAAGTTTATCCCCGGAAGGGGACTCGGAATGACACTAAAGGGGTGAAGTGATGGAAGTCTTACTGGCCAATCCCCGCGGTTTCTGCGCCGGCGTCGAGCGCGCGATCAACATCGTCGAGCGCGCACTGGAATTGCACGGCGCGCCGATCTACGTGCGGCACGAGGTGGTGCACAACAAGTTCGTGGTCGACGGCCTGCGCGTAAAAGGCGCGGTCTTCGTCGACGAGCTGGACCAGGTGCCCGCGGGCGGCACGCTGATATTTTCCGCCCACGGCGTGTCGCAGGCGGTGCGGCGCGACGCCGACGCGCGCGGCCTGAAGGTGTTCGACGCCACCTGCCCGCTGGTGACCAAGGTGCACGTCGAGGTCGCCAAGATGCGCCGTGACGGCCGCGAGGTGGTGATGATCGGCCATGCCGGGCATCCCGAGGTCGAGGGCACGATGGGTCA
>JAPLRD010000452.1 GCA_026399375.1 Pseudomonadota bacterium | reverse complement strand
GCGAGCGCTCCGCACGGCGACCGTTCCAAACTCGAAGGCATCTACACCCTGTTCCCGGAACTCGCGGACCGCCGCCAGCAACTCGCCTCGCGCCTCTCGGGTGGTCAACAGCAGATTCTGGCCGTCGCCCAGGGGGTGATCGCAAATCCACGCCTGCTGGTTCTGGATGAGCCCTCGGGAGGCCTTGCGCCCATTGTCATCGACCGCGTGCTCGAAGTGGCATCGCGCCTGTGTTCAGGCGGAGTTGCCATCCTGCTGGTCGAGCAACTGGTCGAGAAGGCGCTGCGCCATGCGCACTGGAGCTACCTGATCGAGACGGGCCGCGTCGCGGCCGCTGCGTCTTCCACCGATATTCAAAGCAGCGAAATGCTGCACAAGGCCTACCTGGGCGGTGCCGTCGCCACCCGGACCTGAATCAGGAGAGCGAGAATTGAGCAAATCCATACGCATCGGCTCCGGCGCCGCCTGGTGGGGCGACCGGGTCGAACCCGCAGTCCTCAACGCCGAGAAAGGCGATCTGGACTACCTCTGCTTTGAGACTATGGCCGAAGCCACCGTTTCGGCTGCTCAGGTGCGAGCACGCCGCGACCCGTCGTTCCCGGGCTACGACACCTACCTAGACGATCGCATCAAGGGCGTATTACCGGTCTGCCTGAAACGCGGCACCAAGATCATCACCAACCAGGGCTGGATCAACCCCAACGCTGCGGCCGAGCGCATCGTGCATTGGCTGCAACATTATGGCGCGAAAGGTGTGAAGGTCGCAGCGGTCAACGGCAGCCTGATCACCGATCGCGTGCTGGAACTGACCGACCGCATTCTCGAGAACGGCGAACCGACGTCGACGCTGGCGCCCAATCTCATTTCCGCCGAAGCCTATCTCGGCGCCGAGCCAATTGTCGCAGCCTTGCAAGCAGGCGCGCAAATCGTGGTGACCGGGCGCGTCGCCGACCCGTCACTGTTCCTCGCCCCGATGATGTACGAATTCGGCTGGGACGCAATGGACCATAAGCACCTCGGCGCCGGAAACGGCATCGGCCATCTGCTGGAATGCGGTGCGCAAGTCACCGGCGGCTACTTCAGCGACCCGGGCTTCAAGGACGTGCCCCAACCGTGGAACCTGGCGTTTCCGATCGCCGAAGTCTCACCCGACGGCAGTTGCATCCTGAGCAAAGTCGCAGGCTCGGGCGGAGCGATCAATCTCATGACAGTCAAGGAGCAGTGCCTGTACGTCACCGGCATCAAGCTGGAACAACTCGGGCCGGACCGCGTGCGGGTCACGGGGCTCACCGGCAAGCCGCGCACGCCGACCCTCAAGGTGTCCATCGGCTGCATCGAAGGCTTCATCGGCGAGGATATGTTCTTCTACGCCGGACCCGGCGCGCTGCGGCGCGCGCAGTTGGCGAGGAAGATCCTGGAAGAGCGCTTCAAGATCGTCAAGCTCAAGGCCGAAGAGCTCCGCATCGACTTTCTCGGCGTCAATGCCATTCACGGCGAGATGTCGCCCAAGAATGGGCCCGAACCTTACGAAATCGCGGTGCGCGTCGCTGCAAGAACGAAGACCAAGGAAGAGGCGATCAAAGTCGGGCGCGAGGTAGACGGCATGGCCGTATCCGGGGTTGCGCACACAGGCAAGCGCGTGCCGCACCAGGACCGCTTCCGCGAATTCATCGGCGTCTGGTCGGCGCTGGTGCCGCGCGAGAAAGTGCATCCTTCCATCAACTATTTCGAGAGCTGATCATGCGAGTCAAACTGCAGCACCTCGCGCACACCCGCTCCGGCGACAAGGGCAATACGTCGAACATCATGGTGATCGCCTACGAGCCAGAGTTTTATCCGCTGCTCAAGGCCCAGGTG
>JAPLRD010000242.1:9136-9905 GCA_026399375.1 Pseudomonadota bacterium | reverse complement strand
TTGACCGTGTAATCGATGCCAACATTAGCAGGGGCCTTCTGTTTGACCACTTTGATGAAGCCGTAGCCCATCCCTGCGTGGCAACCATTGCAGCTGCTGCTGACGGCCGCATATTCCTTTTCGAAGGTCTTCAGATCCTTGGCCTGGATGGCTTTTTCGACAGGCGCAAACGCGCCCTCATAGAATCCTTGCCACGCCTTGTATTCATCCGGTTTCGTCAGCTTGGCGGGATTCATCGCGCCGTTCATGTACTTCGACATATACGCAGCGAGCGCCCAATTACCGCTTTTCGCCGCGAAGTACATGTTCTGGAACCGGTCACCAACCTCCCGCATCGGAATGGCGAATTTCGGTATCGCCCCCTTGATGGCATCGAGTTGCTTTTGCGTGTCCGCGTCGGCCGCAAGGGCTGTGCCTGCGCTTAGCGCAAAGATTGCACCAGCTAACAAAACGTTCCTCGTGTTCGTCAACATGTTATTTCCTCATAGGTGTATCGATGGGGGCCGCCCATCCCGGTCAAAATTGTTATTAGTAATGCTGCTGCCGAATCTCGGGTGCGATGTTGATCTGCATCAAACGTGTGCGCTGGGGCCGGTAGCGCCAATTCACGTTTTCAGCAACTCGAAAGTCAACACGGCCCAGTTGATCGCGCCGTCGACGATTTTCGAATGACCGCAGCCGCGGACCTGCCGCCACAGGGAAAATCGTCTTGACCGTCGGCAACGAATTTAGAACCGGACGATCTGCAACTCAATTTTCCCACCTCGCC
>JAPLRD010000242.1:5754-9127 GCA_026399375.1 Pseudomonadota bacterium | reverse complement strand
CTATTGTGTTGAAAAACCCCGTTCTGGGCGATCCTTGAAAAATTCTAGCCCTTATAGGCAGATCAAATCATTTTGTACTGGGGGCCCACAAGCGCGCACAGATAACGCGACGTGGGACCCATAAACATACTTGCGCGCGGGAACTGGGCGACATCTTCGTCTGCGTCCGCATCTCACGAAAATTTGCTGTCCGCGAAAATTCGAGTTTTTCAACACAATAGGCCGAAAGCGCCATCTGAAAAATTTCGGGACCGGACGCTCGCCTTGGCAGTCCTGATCATCCTGATCCGCGAATCGCCAGCGGCCGCAGCGACCGACAAGCCGAAGTCCCCGGCCAACTGGCGAACGGCGGCCTGACCTTGGATAGCTGCCTTGCAGACCGTCAGAGTGCACGGTCGGCGACCATCATTCATTGATGCGCCCCACAACGCTGGATCAATCGACGAAACCGGATACCCTTTTATTTACGCTTTCAGCGTCCGCCCTTAGCAACCCGCGCTCACCCGAAACTCCCTCATGGTGTAGGCGGCGGTCCGCCTGCACAATTTCGCATCAAGCGAGATTGGACAGAAAGGACCGGTAACCGATGATTGAAATGGACAGCATCCCTCATCGGGACCGAGCTTCGCTAGAGTTCCTGGTACCTTGCAAAACCATCGAACTGCTGCGCGGGTTTGCCACAGATGTATCTCATCTTTCCCAGGAAGGTTTGCGCGTACGAGCGGCAATCGACAAAGCGAGAGGGAGGTGAAGTGTTCCTAAGCACCGACGAGCTTCGCGATCTTACTCGTAAGTGCCGGCCGAGCGCCCAGCTGCGCGCGCTCCGGTCCATGGGGATTGAGCACCGTGTGCGGCCGGATGGATCGCTCGCGGTGTCCAAGTCTCATGTCGAGAGTTTGCTTGGCGGGGCGCCTGGTGCTAAGGTAGTTTCCCCCAAGCAACCCAACTGGAGCGCTCTCGATGCCGCCCAAACGCAAGCCTGAGAACCGCGGCCTGCCCGCGCGCTGGCAGTTCACGCACGGCGCTTATTACTACTTTGTCCCGCGCGGCCTAGAGGCAATGTGGGATGGAAAGAAGCGCTTTCGCCTCGGCTCCGCATTGCACGAGGCATACAAGGTATGGGCTGACCGCGTCGGCCGCAACGACAAAGCGAACACGATCGCCGATCTGCTCGACCGCTACGCGCTCCAAGTCGTGCCGGCCAAAGCTCCTACCACCCGTGCCGGGAATCTGATTTCGATTGGCCGGCTGCGCAAGGTGTTCGGCGAGCTGCCCGTCGCCGGCAGCATCAAACCCCAAACCGTCTATCAATACGTGGACAAGTGCAGCATCAAGCGCAAAGATCCGGCTACCGGCCGAGTGACCGGCGGCGTCATCACCGCGCACCGCGACGTTGAGGTGCTCTCCCACGCCTTCACCAAGGCCGTCGAGTGGGGATTCATCGACCGACACCCATTCAAGGGTGAGGTACGGCTCGAAGGCGAACCGTCGCGTACCCGGCTCGTCGAGGATTGGGAAGTGGTCGAGTGTCTGGCCCTACCGACAAAGCGCAAGAAAGGCTCAGTGCTGGCCGTCCAGGCGTCGATGCGGATCAAGCTCGTCACCGGAATGGCGCGCAGCGATCTGCTGCGCCTGCGCCCTGCGTTCGACTTCAAGGACGACGGCATCCATATACAGCGCCACAAGACTGCCAAGTCGACCGGCAAGCGCACGATCTATGTGTGGACCCTTGAGCTGCGCGCGGCCGTAGCGATGGCGCTGGCGGCCCGTCCTGTCGATCTGGCGCCCTGGTTATTCTGCAACCGGCAGGGCGAGTGCTACATCGACGAGGAGAAGGGCACAGCCGACGGCTGGGATTCGATGTGGGGCAGGTTCATGGCGCGCGTGCTGAAGGAAACAAAAGTCACTGAACGATTCACCGAGCACGATCTGCGAGCCAAATGCGCAAGTGATGCGACCACCTTGGAGCACGCCCGGGCACTGCTTTCGCATGCCGATGACAGGATGACAAAGCGCGCTTATCGCCGGGCGCCGGAACGGGTACGGCCCCTGAGATGAGCTACCCAATCACACAATCAGGCATCTATCACACAACCAAAGAAAAAGCGGTTAGGCCGAGTTGACCTAACCGCTTAATTTTACACTAGTTATTGGCGCGCCTGGCAGGATTCGAACCCACGACCCCTTGGTTCGTAGCCAAGTACTCTATCCAACTGAGCTACAGGCGCGACGCGCGGATTATAGCAGAACCTGGCGACCCGCCGCTACAGCGGCCCCGGCCGTGGCGGGGGCGTGACGGCACGCCCGGATATTCCGCTCATGTCGCTGGATGCGCGGCGCTTTTTGGATTACTCTTGACCGAGTGTGCGCGCCTACACAGCGCACCTTGACGCGTTGCGACAACCATCATGTCTCCAGGCCCAAATCCAGCCAACACCAACGGCGCAATCGGCGCCGCGCCGCGCCGCGCGGTGGCCGCGTGGCTGCTGCTTTGCTGCGCCATGGTGTTCACGATGGTGGTAGTGGGTGGCGTGACCCGTCTCACCCATTCCGGCTTGTCCATCGTGGAGTGGAAGCCCATCCTCGGCACCCTGCCGCCGCTGAACGAGACCGAGTGGCTGGAAACGTTCGACAAGTACAAGCTCACCCCCGAATACCGCAAGGTCAATCATCACATGGGCGTGGCCGAGTTCAAGTCGATTTTCTGGTGGGAGTATTTTCACCGCCTGCTGGGCCGCCTGATCGGTGTCGTATTTCTGCTGCCGCTGCTTTGGTTCTGGTGGCGCGGACGCATCGACCGCCCGCTCGCGCTGAAGCTAACTGGAATATTCGTGCTCGGCGGTCTGCAGGGCGCGATGGGCTGGTACATGGTGAAGTCGGGCCTGGTGGACGACCCGCGTGTATCGCAATACCGGCTGACGGCGCATTTGAGCCTGGCGCTCGCAATCTACGCCGCAATGCTATGGACCGCACTGGGACTGCTTGCCGCGGATTCGGCACGGTCCGATTCCGCACCGCCTGCGCTGCGCCGTATCGCCTGGATCATCACCGCCGTGACTGCATACATGGTGGTGACCGGCGGTTTCGTCGCCGGCATACGCGCAGGCTTCGCTTACAACACTTTCCCGCTCATGAACGGGGATCTGGTGCCGCCGGAAATCTTCATGCTCGATCCGTGGTATCTGAACTTCTTCAACAATATGGCGACGGTGCAGTTCGATCACCGGCTGGGCGCATGGCTGCTCGCCTTTCTCGTTCCCTGGTTCTGGTTGAACGCGAAGCAGGCGAAGATCGGAGCGCATGCGAGCCTCGCGTGCAATCTGCTTCTCGGTCTGCTTGCGCTGCAGATTGCGCTCGGCATCGCGACGCTGCT
>JAPLRD010000242.1:870-5732 GCA_026399375.1 Pseudomonadota bacterium | reverse complement strand
CCCTCAAAACCAGTTTCAAACCTGTCATTCCGAGCAACGCGAGGAATCTGCTTTTCCGTTTAGAGCAAGAAGCAGATTCCTCGGCGCTGCGCGCCTCGGAATGAGAGCTAGCCGACCCAAACGCGCGCATTGCGGAACATGCGCATCCAGGGGCTGTCCTCGCCCCAGGCTTGCGGGTGCCAGGACTGCTGCACGCTGCGGAACACGCGCTCCGGGTGCGGCATGAGGATGGTGAAGCGGCCGTCGGCCGTGGTGAGACCGGTGATGCCGGCAGGCGAACCATTGGGATTGGCGGGATAGGTTTCGGTCGCCGCACCGCGGTTGTCGACGTATCGCAGCGCCACCAGCGCATTCGCCTGTGCGATGCCGTCGGCGAACACCGCCCTGCCCTCGCCGTGCGCGGTCGCCACCGCCATGCGGCTGCCGGCCATGCCGGAAAAGAACAGCGACGGGCTTTCGGCGACTTCGACCATGACGAAGCGGGCTTCGAATTGCTCCGATTTGTTCTTCAGGAACTTCGGCCAACCGGCGGCGCCGGGGATGATGTCGTGAAGGTTGCTCATCATCTGGCAGCCGTTGCACACGCCGAGCGCGAAAACGTCGCCGCGCTTGAAGAACGTTTCGAATTCGTCGCGCGCGCGCGCGTTGAGCAGGATGGACTTGGCCCAACCCTCGCCCGCGCCGAGTACGTCGCCGTATGAAAAACCGCCGCAGGCGGCGAATCCCTTGTAGTTTGACAGCGACACGCGGCCCGAGATGACGTCGCTACGTGTCCGTTCACGCCCTGTTCGCGCAGGACGGCGATCTTCGGCCTTGCCCCCTTGGCGATAAAGGGCGCGGCAACATCCTGCGCCGGATCGAAACTCAATTGCGCATGCAGGCCGGGATCGTCCGCATCGAGGATGCGATCGTATTCTTCGCGCGCGCATTCCGGATTGTCGCGCAGCGTCTGCATGCGCCAGGTCGTCTCGGACCACGCGCGCTGCAGTTCGGCGCGCTGACGCGCGAACACAGGCTGCTGCTTGAGCGTGAAACGGATTTCGTCCATCCGATTGGGACTGCCGATGACCCACGCCTGAAGGTCTTGCGCGGCGATGCGCGCCAGCACGGCGTCTCTGTCCTGCGCGCGCACCTGTACCACCGCGCCCAGCTCTTCGGCGAACAGCGCCGCGAGCGTGCGCTCCGAATCCGCGCCTGCCCCGGCGCAGATCGCATCGAGATTCAGGTTCAACCCGCAGTGCGTCGCGAACGCCATTTCGCACAGCGTCGCGAACAGGCCGCCGTCCGACCTGTCGTGATAGGCGAGCAGGAGGCCGTCGCGATTGAGCGCCTGCACCGTCTCGAAGAAGCGCTTCAGCGCCTGCGCGTCGTCCACATCAGGCGCGGCATCGCCGACCTGCCCGTACACCTGCGCGAGGATGGAGCCGCCGAGGCGGTTCCTGCCGCGCGCGACATCGATCAGAATCAGTTCGCTTGCGCCCGCATCCAGCCGCAGTTGCGGCGTGAGCACGCGGCGCGCGTCGGCGCAGGGCGCGAACGCGGAGACGATGAGCGAGAGCGGTGAGACCACCTCCTTTCTCTTCCCCGACTCGTCCCATGAGGTTTTCATCGACAGCGAATCCTTGCCCACCGGGATGCTGATGCCCAGCGCCGGGCACAGCTCCAGCGCCACCGCGCGCACCGTGTCGAACAGTGCCGCGTCCTCGCCCGCGTGCCCGGCCGCCGCCATCCAGTTTGCCGAAAGCTTCACGCGCGACAAATCCACCGGCGCCGCCGCCAGGTTGGTCAAGGCCTCGCCCACCGCCATGCGCCCGGAGGCCGGCGCGTCGATCAACGCGAGCGGCGCGCGCTCGCCCATGCAATAGGCTTCGCCGGCGTATTCGCCGAATCCCAATACAGTCACGGCGCAGTCGGCCACCGGCGTCTGCCACGGCCCGACGAAAGGATCGCGCGCGCACAGGCCGCCAACGGTGCGATCGCCGATGCTGATGAGAAAGGTCTTGTCGGCCACGGTGGGATGGCGCAATACGCGCAGGCACGCCTCGGCCAAGGTGATGCCTGCTGCCGACCGGTTTGTTGGCGAAGCGCTCATCCGCAAGTATCAGCTGCTGCTCCAGCGTCGCCTCACCGAGCACCGAAAACGGGCAGCGCTCGCGCGCGCAGATGGCGCGGAATGCCTCGAGATCGGCCGGCGCGATGGCGAGGACGTAGCGCTCCTGCGCTTCGTTGCACCAGATTTCACGCGGCGACATGCCCGGCTCTTCGCTCGGAACGGCGCGAAGGGCGAGGCGCGCGCCCCGCCCTGCGCCGTGCGCGAGTTCGGGCATCGCGTTCGACAACCCGCCCTCGCCGACGTCGTGAATCGACAGGATGGGATTGGCGTCCCCCAGTTGCCAGCAGCGGTCGATGACTTCCTGCGCACGTCGTTCGATTTCGGCGTTGCCGCGCTGCACCGAATCGAAATCCAGGTCTTCGGTGTTGCTGCCGGTGGTCATGCTGGAGGCGGCGCCCCCGCCCATGCCGATCAGCATGCCCGGCCCGCCGAGTTGGATCAGGAGCGAACCTTCGGGCAGTCCGAGCTTGAACGAATCGCGCGCGGCGATGTTGCCCACGCCGCCGGCGATCATGATCGGCTTGTGATAGCCGCGCAGCTCGCCGTCGGATTCGATCTCGAACGCGCGGAAATAGCCGGCGAGATTGGGGCGGCCGAATTCGTTGTTGAACGCCGCCGCGCCTATCGGACCTTCGAGCATGATGCTGAGCGCGGAGGCGATGCGGGAAGGTTTTCCCACCCAAGTTTCCGCGAAGCGCTCAACGCTCCCCTCTCCCTCTGGGAGAGGGGCTGGGGGTGAGGGCAGGTAATTTTCCCAAGGCTGCACGAAGCCGGGAATGCGCAGATTCGACACGGAAAAACCCGCAAGACCGGCTTTGGGCTTGGCTCCGCGGCCGGTTGCCCCTTCGTCGCGGATTTCACCGCCGGAGCCCGTGGCGGCGCCCGGGAACGGCGAAATCGCGGTCGGATGGTTGTGCGTCTCCACCTTCATCAGCGTGTGCGTGGCCTCGCGGTGGTAGGCGTAGCGTCCGGCCGCGTCCGGGTAGAAGCGTTCGATTTCGCGCCCCTCCATGATGGCCGAGTTGTCCGAATAGGCGAGCACCGTGCCCTGCGGATTGGTCTTCTCCGTCTCGCGGATCATGCCGAACAATGTGTTCTCTTCTGCCTTGCCTTCGATGATCCAGGAGGCGTTGAAAATCTTGTGCCGGCAATGCTCGGAATTGGCCTGCGCGAACATGGTGAGTTCGGCATCGGTCGGATCGCGGCCGATGGCGCGGAAATTCTCCAGCAGGTAATCGATTTCGTCGCCCGAGAGCGCGAGGCCCATGGCGCGGTTGGCCTCCTCCAGCGCCGCGCGCCCGCGCGCCAGCAGGTCCACCGAGGCCAGCGGGCGCGGCTGAAAATGGCGGAACAGTTGCTCCGCGCCGGACAGGTCGGCGACCACGGTCTCGGTCATGCGGTCGTGCACAACGGCGGCGATCTCGTCCCGGCGCGCGGCGGGTGCGGCGATGTAATAGGCGATGCCGCGCTCCACGCGCTGCACCGCCGGCAGACCGCACTGGCGCGCGATGTCGGTGGCCTTGGACGACCAGGGCGAGATGGTGCCGATGCGCGGCAGCACCAGATACATGTCACCCTTGGTCGGCGCCACGGCCATCGGGTCACCGTAAGTCAGCAGCTGGTCCAGCATCGAACGCTCGCGCGCATCCAGCGCATGCGCGGTCTCGACGAAATGCCAGAATTCGGTGCCGATGACACGCGCGCCAGGCGCCACTTCGGCCAGGCGAGCGTGCAGTTTTTCCAGACGGAAGGCGGAGAGCGCGGGGCTGCCGCGCAGCTTGAGGATTTCAGCCATGAAAGCCAGGGTGCAAAACCCTATGCCGATAAAGCGCGATTATAACGGATGCGGGCCGAGGTTGATGTGCGGACACGGCGGGCGCACAATGAATCCAGCAAGGAAAGGACGAACATGCCAGCGAACAAGACGCCGCCAGATTCCGGAAAAATGGACCGCATCGTCGCCGAAGCGAGGCGCAACCGCGACCAGCGCGAAAAGGACTACCGCGAGCAGGCGCTGAAGATCTACCCCTGGGTCTGCGGCCGCTGCGCGCGCGAATTCACCCGCGCCAACGTGATCCAGCTGACGGTGCACCACAAGGACCACAACCACGACAACAACCCGTCAGACGGCAGCAACTGGGAGCTGCTCTGCATCTACTGCCACGACAACGAACACTCGCGCCACCTGGATTCCGCCGGGCGCGGCGCGGCGGCGGGCGGCGGGCAGGAAGCGCCTTCGACCTTCAAGGCGTTTGCGGATCTGAAGGCGCGGTTGAAAGGTAAGGACGGCGCCTAGCTGCAGGTCGCGAGTTTCTTCGGAGCCGGCTTCTCCGCCTGCTTTCTCGGCGCGGCCTCTTCGTCTTTCTTCTTGTCGTCTTCTTTCCTGCCGACTGGAGATTTTTCGTCGGCCGACTTATCCCCTTGCCCGCTAGACGATGCGCTACCCGAACTTCCGAAAGAACCGCCCGCAGACGAAGAGGACGACGAAGACGAACTGCTGCCGAACGTGCCTTCGGCGCCACCTATGGATTGCCCGGTGTCGCCAAGCTGTATCGCGCCCGTGCTGCCCAGCACGTTAGCCAGCAACTGGGGCTGAACCGCTACCATCGCCGTCGGCTTGACTGTGGTCGCAGCCGCAGTCAGCGCCTGGTTGAGCGCCGGGGCCGCGGCGATGGCCGCAATCTCCGTATTGTAGAGAGGGGATACCGTGATATCGGCAGACGCGAACGCAGAACTGCCAACCGCGTAA
>JAPLRD010000242.1:0-844 GCA_026399375.1 Pseudomonadota bacterium | reverse complement strand
CCGTGCCCGTCAGGGCGATGCCGTTGACTGTCACCAGTTTGGCCACGCCCGGGTACTTGTCGGCGAAGTTCGCGCTGCCGTTTATTGTGAGCACATCGCCTGCGATGCGATTGTCCATGTATGTGACATCCGCAGTCGTCAGGCCGTCGAAGAGCTTGCTCGCCGCCGTCGCCGTTACGCTCAATGCGCGAGGCGTGATGCTCAATGTGCCACTCGCGTAGCTGATGTCGTAGCCTTGCTGGGTCGAGTACAGTCCGGTTGGCGTAATGGTGTAGGAACCAACGTTTTTTGTTGCCCCTGCATAACCCGCCGTGCCCAATACCTTGCTCATATCGGGCAAAGCTGAATAACTGACACCGATGCCGTACGCCGTGCCGTCATAGACCCTGCTGCCGCCAGTCGCGGTGACGGTCAGAGGCGTCAGATAAGTCCGGAACAGCGGATACGTGCTGCCCTCGTAAATGCGCCACGTCACGCTGCTACCGCCGGCAGTGGTGATACTCCATCCGGCAAAGGTCGCAGCCTGCTGCATCTCGGCGGTAGTCTTGCCGGTGCCGCCGGCGCTGGAAGCTTGGCCCGATACGGCGGTATCCCAGTAGCTGTCACTGATAGTGCCGTTGTTCGTACCGACCAGGCCTCCGACAGCAAGATTGCCGGTCACCTTGTTGGCAGCGTAGGCGCCGGTGATACTGCCGCTGTTGATGCCCACCAGCCCGCCGACATAATCGTAGGTGCCGTCGTTCCTCGTCCCCGTCACCGGCGTGTCGCTCGCATAACTGCCGCTGATGTTCCCGCCGTTGTTCGAGCCAACCAGCCCTCCGATCTGGCTGTCCCCAGTGACCGA
>JAPLRD010000030.1 GCA_026399375.1 Pseudomonadota bacterium | reverse complement strand
TTCTGTCTGCTTCACGTTGGCTTCGAAGCTTTCCCGCTCGTGCTCAATCGCAACTTCCTGCAGGATTCGCCGTGCCGCTTCCGAGAGGCTGTCCCACTTGGTTTTGTTCATGCTGATGAGAATGTCCGTCTGGAAGAAGCCGGGATCAATCCGATGTTTGGTGAACTTGTTCCAACCAAAGCCCTGGTATCCGACCACTGTGTATGCATTGGCGTTGACCAGACCGCGTTCGAGCGACGTATAGACCTCTCCCGGACCTTGCACAACGACGCCAGCGCCGAGGCTCTCAAGGAACTCGCGATAGAGGGCTGCGCTACGTACCTTCAGGCGTGAGAAGTCGACTGCGCCATCAGCGCTGCGCTGAGGCTCATCGTTGGTGAAAATGTGGAACCCAGCACCGCCGTCGACATGCGCCAAGACGTAGGCGTTGGCCTTCTTGGCGTAGATTTCGTTGATCAGGGCGAAACCGCCGTTGGCGCGCAATTCCCACGGCTTTTTGGTCGTCGCCGAAAACGCTTCGCCCTCAGGCACAAGATTGAGATAGGGTCCAGCCGGACAGTTGATCATGTCGATCACGCCGTTTTTCTGCGCCTCGCCGAGTTGTCCAAGGGGCATGATCTCCGGGCCACCCCGTACCTTGATTTGAATTACGCCTTTGCCGCGCTGATTGACTTTGGTCACGTAATTCATAAAGCTCTTGGCGTAGCTCACCTGAGCGGGTGTGAAGAATACCGCATTAATGGTCACCTCCTGTGCTTGCGCAAGAGACGACAGGGTCATGACGGCGAACATGGTGGCACTTGCAAGAACTGTGCGAAAAATGATGCTCATGTCTTTCCTCTTTTCAGGTACTTTGGTTGTGGAATTCCGTATGCGACTCGTGACGAATTGAACTTACAAAGAATAAGTGTATACTGAATTCACTTTCATGAAAAGAGTTATTACAACCGATGCCATCAGCCAGCATTCAAAGCGGCATTGCCTCCCTGCAACGCAAAGAAAATCTCAGCGAGCGCATATACAACGACTTGCGTGAGCGACTGCAGCGCGGCTCGATGCTTCCCGAAGAACGCTTGGTCGACAAGGACCTCGCAGCGGCTTATGGCGCTTCGCGTATGCCAGCACGCGAAGCGCTGGCACGCGAAGCGCTGTTGCGCCTGGTTAACGACGGCTATCTGATTGGAACCAGTCGGGGTTTTGCGATTCCGACGCTGTCGCTGGAGAAAATCAGTGATCTGTTCGAGGTTAGGCGCTTGCTGGAACCACAGGCTGCAGCCAATGCGGCACGCCATATGAATGCAGCGACGGTGGCCGAGTTGACTGCTGCGATGCACCAAGCGCGTGCCGCTGTTGCCGATAACGACGCGCACCTGATGATCCTGGCCAATATGGCGTTTCGGAACGCTTGGCTGAGTCGCGTGGCCAACCGCAGCCTAGCCGACACCATCGCTCGCTTCGTCGATCACGTGCAAACCATACGGCTGTCCACCCTGCGCGATCCTGCCGCGCGCAGGGTCGTCGTCGAGGGGCTGGAGGGAATATTTGCAGCACTGGTCAAAGGCGATGCGACCCAGACCAAGGTGCGGATGGCCGCCTTCCTGGCCGCCGCAGAGCGCGTGTTCTTTTCGATTCGCAAGGCTGAACTCGACACCATGTCTGCCGTCAAGGTGGCGCCCTAACGGAAGACGCGTGCGTTGCTGTGATGCACACCGTAGGAGATGAAATGTTCGATCCACGTTCCCCCACACTCAAGACCAGTATCCTCTCAGGCCGCTGCTTAGCGGCGACCTGGTTCTCTTTAGGTTCGGCGGCTGCGGTCGAGATCGTCGCCCGCTCTGGCTGCGACGCCATCGTTCTCGACCTGCAGCATGGTCTCTGGGATCGACGTGAATTGGAGGCAGTCATAGGCATCGTGCCCTTCCATGTCCCGGTCATCGTGCGCGTTGCCGAGAACTCGCCGCAGGCGATCGCCACGGCACTCGATGCCGGTGCAGAGGGCATCATGGTTCCCTTGATCGAGGACGAAGCCGCCGCAACCAGGGCGGTGAGCGCCTGTAAGTATCCACCTGCGGGTATACGCTCAGGTGGCGGCGTCAGGCCGCTGCTGGACTTCGCAAGCTATGTCAAGGGAGCCGAGCAGATCGCCGTGTTTCTGATGATCGAGACAGCCGCGGGACTAGCCAACGCGGACGCGATCGCAAGGGTCAGAGGCGTCGACATGGTCTTCATCGGGACGGGTGACTTGGCACTGTCGCTTGGCGTTTCTTCCCAGGATCAGGCGCCGCATCGGCAAGCCTGCGCGTCAATTCTGAACACCTGTCGTGAAGCGGCACGACCCTGCGGCATATTCACGAGCAGTTTGGAGATGGCGCAAGCGCGCCGGACAGAAGGCTATCGTATGGTGGTGGTAGCCAATGACATCGGCGTCCTGGCGAGTGGTTTTGCGCAGGCTGTGGGCGCTATGCACGCATCCTAAGACCAAACTTACAAATTCAAGTTACAGTATTTTCCAAATCAGGTATGAGCCTGAGCGAAGGTGACTTGAAGGGATGAATCAGGCGGCGGATTTGGATCGTCGGTTGAACAGGTCGAATAGTTTAAGCCTGGCGACATTCATGGCATTGGCTGCATCCAGATCGCT
>JAPLRD010000316.1:4401-11963 GCA_026399375.1 Pseudomonadota bacterium | reverse complement strand
ACTTTCGCGTTCGACTTGCATGTGTAAGGCATGCCGCCAGCGTTCAATCTGAGCCAGGATCAAACTCTTCAGTTCAATCCATGCAATAATCGCCTAAGCGATTGTTTGTAAAGTACTTTCGTACTTCACGCTCACAATACTCTCAAAGTCTTCAACAAGGTTATCCCCCAAAAGGGATTTCCTACGTCACTGACTAAATCATATGTGTGAGTACCAAAGTGTATCTTTCGAGTCAGTACCCAGATCCACCGCAGCACTCGCGCACCACAGCAATCCAAGCATCCAGGCTTTAACACCCAAACACCTCAGCAGACTAAATGCGCTCGCGCACATCCAACCCACTCAGATACCTTCACTCCACACCCAGCACCCACACCTATCGGCTGTAAATTTTTAAAGAGCGATGTTGCTTTGTTGGTTGCGGGGGCAGGATTTGAACCTACGACCTTCGGGTTATGAGCCGACCCCCACGCCCCTCATCAGGGCAGACCGAGAGTGTAGCAGATAACCGGAAATGACTGCAAATGTTTTCCAACTGCAGAGAAAGTGCAGAACGGAAAAAGGACAAAAACCCAAAGGCTGCGGAGTCAGCGAAAAACGTGCCGAAGCAGGTCAGTGCAGGGGAATCGGGATCATCTACGACGCGCCAGGATCGCCCAGGCCGCGTTGCTCATGCGGGCACGTCATCGCTATCGCGTGCCGCCTTCCTTACCTTACCTGCCGCGTACACCGTCAACACCCTGTCGGCCACCACGCGCAAGCCGTGCGCTTCGTTGCCATCGATGGATGATGCCAAAATTCGACCCCTCAGAATGCGCCGTAAGCGACGAACGCAACCTCGCGCTTTTCCACCGCTAAAGACCAGCAGATTCGGGTCCAAAACAACCTCGTCGAGCAGCTCTGCGATAATGGGATCGCTCATCCAACAGAGGCCGTTCGGTTTGTGCTTGGGGTACATCAGTAGTCTCACGCCGCTGCCTCCTCGATCGGTTCTTCCGCGTCCCACTCCTCGCCGCTCAGCCACGCCGGCCCCTGCAATGTTTCGTAAGCGGCGTCGGCCTACGGCCCGTCCCCTAGTTGGGGGCGGTGTCATGGATGACCGGCGAGCAATTTCGATGCGCCGCCTCCGGCGGCCACACTGTGCGCATGGATGCCAAAAAATAATTGCAAAACGGTTGTTTTTTGATGCCAAAAAGCCCAACGGGCGTATTCATAGCGTAATCGACGCGTATGCCTTTTTTGAGCTTTCCCTTACTACCCTACCGACCGACCTGCGAAAAAAAGATTATCTATTCAATTGCTTAGAAGTGCCATTTTCGCGCTACCGCTGGAGAGAACTATGCCAACTCAATGCTGAAAACCCTGGCACGATTTTGGCCGCGTGCAAGACGTAAAATTTCATGCCACTTGCTCGCGTCGCCCTCTGGCACGATCCTGTCTGCGTTCAGCGAAAACTTTCCGCTACCCGATTTCCATTTTGGGTCTATTCTTGTGCTGCGCAACAGCGTTTGCGGGTCGCTGAATTCCGATCTGGCGGCGGTCTCATTTCGGCCAACAACGGCCGCTGAAGGCATCGAAACCGCCGGCATTTGAACGTCGGCAATGTGCGTCATAGCCGACACGAAGTCGGCTCGCCCTTTTCAAGATTCATGGGTGAGCCGTACTGTGCAGCGCAGCAGTACCTCGGCCACAATTCAGGGGGCGATTTCTTAAGGTAAATTCGCAGAAAGCGATCCAAAATCAAGCACGGAGAAAGACCATGAGGTCTAAAATGTCTTTCTTGATATCGCTTGTACTTGTCAAAGGGAAGCGCTGCGACGATGGGAACAGCCAAAACTTTCACACTCCTCGCATTCGCGCGCACGCTCGGGTTTCTGCTTGTCCTGTCGACCGCGTGCACCTTTTCGGCCGTTGGGCAGACTGAAACGCAAACCGTAGCCAAGGTCAACCCAAAGAACATCCTGCTGCTCTACTCATACGGCCATGGTAGCAAGGGTATTGGTGTGCTCGATGAAGGCCTTCTCGGTGCTCTGGACGCCGGAGGCATTAACACCAACAATTTGTTCTTCGAATATCTCGACCTGGAGCGCCACAAGGCCGATTCTGAACATAGAGAGTTGCTAAAGGGCGAACTGCTGCGCAGGTACGCCAAGCATCGCATTGACCTGATTATCACAATTCAGCAGCCGGCCCTGGGCTTCCTTCTTAAGGAGGGCAAAGAACTTGCGCCGGGCGTTTCCGCAATAACCGTACAGGCGCCGTTGCCAACGGAACGCGACGCCGGGAATCGCCGCGTCATTGGCTTGGTCGCGAGTTTTGATATCAAGGGAACCCTGGAGCGGGCTTTGGAGATCTTTCCGGACACCCCCCGTGGTTTTTGTATCGGGCAGCAGTGAGGCGGACCAAAGAATGGCGTCTGCGGCTGCGCAAGTGGCATCGGCCTGGAACGGGAAGCTGGAATTTGAGTACACCACCCAACTATCGCTCGACCAGATGTTAAAACATGTCGGAAATCTTCCACCACACTCCATCATCATTTTTACCCAATATAACCGCGACACGACGGGAAAGGTTACGGTCGCATACGAAGTCGAAGCCATGATCGTCAAGGCGGCCAATGCACCCGTATTCGGGCTATACGACTTCAATCTCCGCAATGGTGGCATCGGCGGATCCGTCGTTGGCGTCAAAGACCTGGGCGAAAGAACTGGCCGCCTGGCTCTGGACCTGTTGAATGGAACGGTGCAGCCCTCTCAACCCGTTGCCAGTCTCGGCGTCAAGGTCATACCGATGTTTGACTGGGGTCAGATCGAGCGCTGGGGCGGAGACCCGAGGCGGCTGCGCGATGACAGCATCTTCGTCAATCGAGTGCCGACCTTTTGGGAGCAGTACCGGCTCTACATTATTGGCCTGACAGCTTTCTTGCTGGCTCAAACATCGTTGATCGCCGCATTGCTGGTGAGCAGGCGGCGCCGAAAGCTGACGGAGTTATCATTGAAGGAAAGCGAACAAAATCTCGCTATAACGCTGCACTCCATCGGCGACGCGGTAATCGCCACCGACTCGGCTGGATGCGTGACCCGGATGAACGCCACCGCCGAGCGGCTCTCCGGCTGGACGCTGTCCGACGCCACGGGCTGTCCCTTGTCCGAGGTGTTCCGTATTGTTAATGCCGACACTCGCGAGCCGGTGGCAGATCCGGTGCAATTGGTGATGGCACATGGCGAGGTGGTTGGCCTTGCCAATCACACCGTTTTGCTGGCCCGTGATGGTCAGGAATATCAGATCGCAGATAGCGCGGCGCCGATTCGCAATGCTGCCGGCGCAATCGTCGGCGTGGTGCTGGTGTTCAGCGATGTCACTGAGAAATACCGCGCAGAGGAGGTGCTGCGTGCGACTCGCTTCAGTTTGGATGCAGCATTCGACGCACTCTTCTGGATGACGCCAGACGCTCGTATTGTCGATGTCAACGCGGCGGCATGTCGCCTCCTCGGTTATACGAGGGAAGAATTGCTCCAGTTACGCGTTCTAGACGTGGATGCTCACTATAACGCAGAGCTATGGCCACAACATTTTGCCGAACTCCGGCAGCGCGGTTCGATGACTTTTGAGTCCGAGCAGCGCACCAAAGATGGCAGGCTGATCCCGGTCGAAATTGTCGCCAATCATGTGGTGTATGGCAACGAGGAACGCAACTGCGCCTTCGTTCGCGACATCACTGAGCGCAAACGGGCTGAGGCGACTGACAAAGAGGCGCAGAAAAGACTCCTAGCTGTCTTTAACGGCCTCGACGCCATTGTGTACGTCGCCGACATGCAAACCCATGAGCTGCTGTTCGTGAACAAATTCGTCGAAAGTATCTTCGGCGACATTGTTGGACAAACATGCTGGAAGGCGATCCAGGCCGGGCAGTCTGGACCGTGCGCTTTCTGCACCAATGACAAGCTGCTTGACGCTGCTGGCGATCCAGCGGAGATATATCAGTGGGAATTTCAGAACACTGCAAATGGACGTTGGTATGACATCCGCGACAGGGCTTTACCATGGGTCGATGGACGTGTAGTGCGCCTGGAGATTGCGACGGACATCACTGAGCGCAAGCAGGCCGAAAAGGAAAAAGCCCTGCTCGAAACCCAGTTCCAGCAGGCCCAGAAAATGGATTCAGTGGGTCGCTTAGCCGGCGGCGTGGCTCACGACTTCAACAACATGCTGACGGTGAGGTTTAGTCGAAATTGGCCTGTCGGCGCACAGTGCGGGCGGGGCACCGTACAACGGCCCAGAGCGGCGCTTGAGGGGCAAGCGCACTTCTTTGCGGGAGGGTCGCTACGCCTGCCTCTGGATTCGAGACAATGGACTGGGCATGGATGAGGCAACGCGCGCACGCATCTTCGAGCCGTTCTTTACCACCAAGACGGTAGGCAAGGGCACGGGACTGGGCTTGTCGGTGGTGCACGGCATCGTCGAGGCGCACGAGGCGAGCATAGAGGTGGAGAGCACCCCCGGCGAGGGGAGCGCGTTCCGCATCTATTTTCCCGCTACCGAAGAGTCGGTCCCGGAAGTCACTGCACCCACCCCGGACACCGCGCCAGTCCACGGAAAGGGGAAGCATGTGCTCTACGTAGACGACGAAGAGGCCATCGGCTTCTTGATGAAGCGACTGCTGGAGCGCCAGGGCTTTCGCGTGAGTGGCTACACTGACCCGCTAGAGGCGCTTGCGGCTACGCGAGCCAACCCCGATCAATTCGATCTGGCGGTGACCGACTACAACATGCCGGGGATGTCGGGGCTGGACCTTGCCCGCAGGCTGCGCGAGATCCGCGTTGATCTGCCGGTAATACTGATTTCGGGTTACATCACCGAGGAGCTGCAGCGGGACGCGCCCGCGGCGGGTGTGCGGGAACTGATTTTCAAGGCCGACGCGGTGGAAGAAGTGTGCGAAGCGGTGGCGCGTTACGCAAATGCGAAGGGCGAGAAAAACAAACCTTCCTGACCGGTTTTATTAACAATGCTCACTGAGTTATGGGGGATCTTGCTTGCGTTTTCAACGACAGTTCAATTTTTGATAGGAAGTGACGAAGTCCCAGGCGAAACGCGATGAGCAACGTCCAAGCGCCGACAGAGAGACGGATATTCCGCGTGACTACTCAAGTCTGCGGCGGGATTTCGGCTGCGTTCGGATTCGCTGCGCTTGGCGGATGGATATTGAAGGCGCAAGTCTTTGCCAGTCTGGGTTCCGGCTGGATTCCGATGGCGCCAAGCACGGCACTGCTATTCGTGCTGCTGGGTCTGGCGCTTCTCTTTCATGCACGATGGCCCGATAGCCTTGCAGTGCATCGCGCGGCAATTGGTGCTGGACTGGTTACTGGAACGCTGGCCCTGCTGCTATTCATGTTGTCTATGGCGGGCATTCAAGCGGACCTCGAACATTTCGATTTGAGCCTCGCCGGCAGCGTGGCTGGTGCGACGATCGGACATATGTCACCTGTGACGGCGGCGTTGTTCGTGCTTGCCGCAACGTTGCTCGTAGTTTTGCTCTCCAGCTTCCGCGACCGGCGAGCGCAGTGGGGCTTCTGGCTCGCGTGCCTGGTCATCGCTACCAGTACGTTCTTTCTGCTGGCCTATTTGTTCGGCAAGCCGTTGCTCTACGGTGGGAATTTCATCCCTCCCGCGTTGACGACCAGCATGGCTTTCATGGTTCTGGGGATTTCACTTATGTCTGTGGCCCTACCGCGGGCCTGGCAACTCGACGATGAAATCGATGCGGAAAGCCGGCGTTTTGGACGTCTTGTCATTCTTGCATTCGTATCTTTTGCCTCGGGGCTGGTCGCTCTGGGTTTCTGGTACGGCAAAACCGAGGAAGGGCGCTATCGCGAACAAACCGGCCGCGAGTTATCCGCCATTGCCGATTTGAAGGTGCAGGCACTCGTTCGCTGGCGCCAGGAGCGCCTGGGTGACGCGGCGATGTTTCTTCGCAATGGCACCTTCACCGATCTGGTACGGCGCGCTTTCGGCAATCCACCCGATCGGCGCGCACAAGAGCAACTCCAGGTCTGGTTGCGGCAGGTGCGCGAAGCCTATCAATACGGACACATCTTCCTGAGCGACGCCGGAGGCGTTGCGCGAATATGGGTCCCCGAACAACTCCCCTCCGGCATCATCGGGCACGCCGCCACAGTCGAGCGTCCGGATCAGGTCGGCTTCGTGGACTTCCACCGCGACGTTACCAGGGGTCCGATCCATCTGGCCGTCGTAGCTTCCATCGGGGGTGAAACGAACGCCGGCGAGGCACTGGGCCAACTCTACCTTGCTGTCGACCCCTACCGCGATCTCTATTCCATCGTCCAGAGTTGGCCCACGCAAAGCAGTTCAGCCGATGTCGTGTTGGTGCGACGCGAGGCTGATCATGTCCTCTTTTTGAACGAACCGAGGTTTGAGAAGAATTCTGCGCTTACATTGCGCATTCCGCTGACGAACACCGATGCGCCCGTGGTCAAGGCGGCGATGGGGCAAGAGGGTGTCGTCGAAGGGGTCGATCACCGCGGAGTGTCGGTGATCAGCAGCATGCGCAGGGTACCCGACTCCCCGTGGTTTCTGGTCGCGCGTATCGATGCCGCTGAAGCCTTGGCGCCGGTGTCCGAAAAACTGTGGTTGATGACCGGCCTGGTCGGGGCTATGCTGCTCACGGCCGCGGGAGCGGCGGGCTTTGCTTTGCGGCACCGCCGCGTGCGCTACTTCAGAGAGCGCTTCCTCGAGGCCGAAGCACTCAACGACAGCCTGGCGCGTCACCGTGCGGTGACCGAAGCGGCGAATGACGCCATCATCACTTTCGATGTCGAAGGCAGGATCGTGGACTGGAATCCTGCCGCCGATCGAATATTCGGCTACCCGAAGACCGCTGTGCTCGGGCAATCGATTACAAGATTGATATCCGAGCGCGACCGCGACCGATACCAGGCCGCAATGGCGAAAGTGGTAAGTCGCCAAGAGCAGCACATGCCATTCACGGTTCTCGAACTGCAGGGCCTGACCCAGGCGGGCAGCGAGTTTCCGATGGAAATGTCGCTCTCGCGATGGCAATCCTCGGAAGGGACATTCGTTACCTGCTTCGCCCGCGACATCACCGAGCGCAGGGAGCACGAGGGGGATTTGCGGTTGTTCCGCGCGGCGATGGATGCCACCGCAGACGGGATCTATTTGGTGGATCGCGCAAGCCTGCGCTTTATCGATATCAATGAGGCTGCCTGCCGCATGCAGGAACGCACGCGCGAGGAACTGCTTGCGCTAGGACCCGAGGGCGTGCTTGCAGCGTCGCGCGGGGAACTGGAGCGCATGTACGACGCCGTGATCGCCAGCGGCACACGCACCGCGCCGGTCGAAAGACGGCGATTGCGCAAGGACGGTTCGCCCATATGGCTCGTACTTCACCGCAGTGCGCAGCGCTCGGCCAAAGGCTGGATGATCGTCACTGTGGTGCACGACATCACCGAGCGCAAGCAGGCGGATGCAGGCCGCGCTGCGCTCGAAGCGCAACTGCGTGAATCGCAAAAGATGGAGGCCTTGGG
>JAPLRD010000316.1:0-4357 GCA_026399375.1 Pseudomonadota bacterium | reverse complement strand
TTCAACAACGCCTTGGCTGCGATCCTGGGCAATGTGGAACTGGCGCGCCAGGACGTGGGGCCTGGTCACGAGGCGCTGGTGAGTCTGGAGGAAATCGGCAAGGCGAGCCGCCGGGCAAAAGATCTGGTGCAGCAGATCCTCGCCTTTGGCCGGCGGCAGAAGCTCGAGCGCAAGCCGACCTCGCTCGCGCTGGTGGTGGTGGAGTCGGCGCGCTTGCTGCGAGCCACGTTCCCGGCGGGAGTAGAGCTGAAAGTGGACTGTAAGGCAGATGCGCCGGCGGTGCTGGCCGATGCGACACAGCTCAAGCAGCTTCTGCTCAATCTGTGCACCAACGCCTTGCACGCGGTACAGGATCAAGCGCGGCCAGGTTTAGTCGAAATTGGCCTGTCGACGCACAGTGCGGGCGGGGCACCGCACAACGGGCCGGAGCGGCGTTCGATGGGCGACCGCACCCCCTTGCGGGAGGGTCGCTACGCTTGCCTCTGGATTCGAGACAATGGACCGGGCATGGATGAGGCAACGCGCGCACGCATTTTCGAGCCGTTTTTTACCACCAAGACGGTAGGCAAGGGCACGGGACTGGGCTTGTCGGTGGTGCACGGCATCGTCAAGGCGCACGAAGCGAGCATAGAGGTGCAGAGCGCCCCGGGCGAGGGGAGCGCGTTCCGCGTCTATTTTCCCGCTACCGAAGAGTCGGTCGCGGAAGTCACTGCACCTACCCCGGACACCGTGCCAGTCCACGGAAAGGGGAAGCATGTGCTCTACGTAGATGACGAGGAGGCCATCGTTTTCTTGATGACGCGACTGCTGGAGCGCCAGGGCTTCCGCGTGAGTGGCTACACGGACCCGCGGGAGGCGCTTGCGGCTGCGCGAGCTAATCCCGATCAATTCGATCTGGTGGTGACCGATTACAACATGCCGTATATGTCGGGGCTGGAGGTGGCGAGCGCGCTGCGTGAGATTCGCGCCGATCTGCCGGTAGTGATGGCTTCGGGCTATATCACCGAGGAACTGCGTGCCGAGGCGCCTGCCGCGGGCATACGCGAGCTGATCTACAAGCCCAACACGGCGGACGATCTGTGCGAGGCGGTGGCGCGTTTCGCCAATGCGAAGATCGGGAAAGAAAGTTCTTCCTGATCGCCGTTCGATTCACGTCCGATGGGGGAGCGTGAATGTCCGCAGCTGGCGGAAGCAGCCACTGGATCATCGCGAGGCTCGGTGACCGCAGTGGGTCGAGGTTGTGCGAAAACGGATTTGTTCGCTCGATTGTAGAGAACGTGGGGGACGCCAACCCTGATATTTTCACAACTCATGATTGAACGGGTTTTGAGGCCGGATTGCGCGGCCCGAAAGATCGATTAAGGCGGTCAATTTTCCCGCAAAAGAGGCCGAAGAGGCTTCAAACCGCCACCATCCGGATAGCCCTCATCATTTCTTCAACTCCGAGAATGTTTAAGACCCGCCGCAGGTTGTAGGCAAGAACGTGCAAGCTCATTTCCGTGCCCACATTCTTGAGTCTCTTCATTAGGAAGTGAGCCGACCCCATCCAGAACTTCAGTGTCCCAAAGACATGTTCAACCGTACAACGCCGCTGTTTCATTTTGCCGGGGTTTCTATCCAGGCGATTTTGCATCGTATCCAGGACACCTTCGTGCTCCCATCGTCTGACACGCCTTTCCTTGCTCGTCGTGCACTGCGCTTTAATTCTGCACGTTTTGCAAGCTGATGCATTGTAGTACGAGTCAATCTTCAATCCGTCCTCCATCGAAGAATGACGGTAAGGCAGGCTTTCCCCGGCAGGACATCGATACGCGTTATCTTCCGCGATATAGACGAAATCACGCTTGTCGTATAACCCCTTGGCCTTATTATCGGAGGTCATCGTCTTCGGCACGAAGGCGGTGATGCCTGCCTCTTCGCACTTCAGGATTTCCGGCCCTTTGAAATACCCCCGGTCCG
Source organism: Pseudomonadota bacterium (assembly GCA_026399375.1). GTDB lineage: Bacteria > Pseudomonadota > Gammaproteobacteria > Burkholderiales > SG8-39 > 2-12-FULL-64-23. The sequence goes on along the minus strand of JAPLRD010000316.1, from coordinate 2,398 downwards.
CAATTACTTCCAGCTCCTCGACACCGATCGCATCCCGGGATTGAAAAGCCATGTTGGCAAGCTGCGTACGGTCATGCCCCACGTTGGTCACTTCATGCGCGACGATCAAATGGTGTTTGGTATCGACTGCCGCTTGCACGTTATAGCCAACCATGCCCGTGCCACGGCCACTGGTGGCCATGGATCGAGCATCCGGATCGGTCAGGGACAACTGCTCATCGGGTTGCTGCTTCAGGCGGTGCCCGATTTCCTGAAGATAGCGCATCTGTTTCTTGAGCTTCGCCAGCTTCCCCTTCAAGTCCTTGGTCTTGTCTTCCACTTCAGTCGGCTGCGTCCTGTCAGCCGTCTCCAACGCGTTTAGGTAGCGCTCGATGCTTTCATCTATCTGCTTCATCCGCTGCTCGAGCTTGTGCGGCGTGAAATTCTTATCGCGATTATTGACGGCCTTGAACTTGCTCCCGTCAATAGCCACGATAGCCTGGCTGAACAAATTGAGTTGCCGGCACATATCAACGAAACGCTTACAAACATTGCGGATGCCCTTGCCATTATCGCGACGAAAATCGGCGATAGTCTTGAAGTCTGGCGCCAGCCGCCCAGTGAGCCACATCAATTCCACATTGCGCTGCGCTTCCCGCTCCAGGCGCCGGCTCGATGGGATCCGATTCAGATAGCCGTAGACGTAAATCTTCAGAAGTACCGAAGGATGGTAGCTCGGTCGTCCCGTCGCCGCAGGAGCAACGCCACCGAATCCAAGTTCAGCCAGATCAAGCTCGTCAACAAACACATCGACGACCCGAACCGGATTATCTTCGCCGATGTAGTCATCAAGACACTCCGGCAGCAGCGTGACCTGGTGTCGGCCCTCGCCCTCAATGAATCGCCTCATCTACTTGTCTCCACCAATGTCCTCACATTGGTATTAACGCGCAAGGCCTCATCTTTGTTTACACGATCGCCGCGTTTTCACACAGGCTCGGTCGATTGCGGCCCACCACAGAATTCTCGCATCAGCGTGACTATTCCGCCGATTTTGTGCGTTGCGGAATGTCGATCCAATACCCGCTGTCAGCGGCGTTCTATCGGCGCAAAGCACGCTACCCCACCGCTGCTGGCCTCTGCGCGGTCCGCCTGCGCGATGAAATAACCAGCGTAAAAATCCTCAATGTCCAACTCGGCGACCAGCGCGTCGAGCTTCGGTAGCTATTCGTTCTTGCCGGTGAACTTGCCCATGGCCGAGGCCACCATCACCGCCGCGACCCGACCGCGGAAATCCAGCCCCGCGATCGCGGACTCGACGAACTCGAGCGCGCCTTTGAACTTGATCGGGAACTCGCGCCCCATCGCCAGCTCGCCGATGCTGCAGGTCAGGAGCGACACGTCGTTCGAATACACCCGGCAGCCGGGGTGCCGCATCTTGACGGCCCGATCGAACCTGAAGCTGCCCGAGCAGCCGACGTACACGTCGCCCCACTCATCAAACGGCACGGTCGAAAGCACCTGGCCGATGACCTCTTTTGGGACGGCGCCGATGAACATTTTGCCCTTTACCGTTTGTCGGAAACTTGCGTAACTTGTTGATTATTAGCGTATATTTGCTATACTTCTATTAAGGTTTCATGTCACCGAAACCGACCCGGCCCGACCCGCCGCCCGAGGTTCTCAGCACCCGGACGGAAACGACCTAGAGCACCAGGCCAAGCGGGGGACACCCGGCAAAACCTCAAGAACAAAAGGGCAGCGCTCGAACCGCTGCCAATTCCAATGCCCTTGCGCAAGCGAGGGTGTCGGAATACCGCGCCAGCCGGATGCTGGCAAAAGCGAAGCCCCGGTCGGTGTCAGCCTTCCGGGGCTTCTGACCAAACGAAACTTACGAGGAGTTCCAAATGGCTGTCCAAAGTGTAACCCAGTCAGAAGCGCTCGAACGTGCGCGCACCAGCAGCAGCACCGCCAATTTCAGCGCGATCTTCGAGGGCTTCGAGTTGAAAGGCATTCCGGCGGCAGACATCGAGCCACGCGTCAACGTCCTTACTTATAACGCTTGGCTGGCACTCGGTCGGCAAGTGCGCCGCGGTGAGCACGGTGTCAAGGTCTGCACTTTTGTCTCGATGACCAAGAAGAACGCGTCCGGCGTAGCCGAATCGATTGGTCGGCACCCGCGCGGAGTCACTGTTTTCCATGTCTCGCAAACCGACCCGGTGCAAGCATGAGCACTAAAGTCCTGAATCAAGAAACCGGCGCCTACCTGACCGACGAGGAAGTCATCAGCATGGCCGTCGCCATCATCAATCACCGCTTCGGCCTGAAGCGCGCGTCGCTCAATTCCCCGAGCATGGTCCGCGACTACCTGAAACTGACGCTGACCAGCAAAGAGCACGAAGTGTTCGTCTGCGTGTTC
>JAPLRD010000272.1:1834-12491 GCA_026399375.1 Pseudomonadota bacterium | reverse complement strand
GCCTGCTGCTGGCGGACGAGCCGACCGGGAATCTCGATCCGGACAGCGCGGCCCAGGTGCTGGCCTTGCTGCGCGAGCAGGTGAAGACGAGGAATGCGGCCTGCATCCTTGTGACGCATTCGCAGGCGGCCGCCGCGACGGCCGACAGGATCGTCGTACTCACGGCGCAGGGACTGCGGGAGGCCGGGTGACGCCGGCGCGAAATTGCTGAAGCTTTCGCCCGCCGCCTTGTTCCTCGCGCCGCTGGCGCAGCACAAAGGCAGGCTGGTGGTGTCGATTCTCGCGATCGCGCTCGGCGTGGCCCTGGGCTACGCGGTGCAGCTCATCAATGCCGTGGCGCTGAACGAATTCTCGCAAGTGGTGCGCTCGCTGTCGGGCGAGGCTGACCTGGAAATCCGCGGGCCGCGTTCGGGCTTTGACGAACTGATCTATCCGCGCATCTCGCGCCTGCCGCAGGTCGCGGTGGCAAGTCCGGTGCTGGAGCTGAGCGTGAAACTGCCCGGAAAGCAGGAGCCCCTGCGCGTGCTCGGCCTGGATGCATTTCGCGCCGCCTATGTGCAACCGGGCCTGATCGGCAGCGCGCCGCGCGACATGCTGGACCTGCTGCGCCCGGACACCTTGTTTCTCAGTCCGGCGGCGGCCGACTGGCTGGGGGTGAAGGAGGGCGATACCGTCACGGTGCAAGTGGGCCTCGCCGGGGTGCGCCTGCGCATCGCCGGACTCCTGCGCGGCAGCGGGCGCGAGCGCCTGGGTGTCATGGACATCGCGGCGGCGCAACTGGCGCTCGACCGGCTGGGCAGCATCAGCCGGCTGGATATCCGCATGCGTCCGGGTGCGGATCTGGATGAGTTGCAGGCGCGTGTGCGGTCGGAGCTTCCTCCCGGCCTGGTGGTCGAGCGGCCGCAGAGCGATCTGCAGCGCAACGCCAGCCTGTCGCGCTCCTACCGCGTCAATCTGAACGTGCTCGCGCTGGTGGCGCTGCTTACCGGCGGCTTCCTGGTCTTTTCGGCGCAGGCCCTGTCGGTGGTGCGGCGGCGTTCGCAACTTGCGCTGCTGCGTGTGCTCGGGGTCACCCGCGGGGGGCTGGTGCGCATGCTGCTGGCCGAGGGCGCGCTGACCGGCGTGATCGGCGCGGCCATCGGCCTTGCCGCCGGTTACCTCGTCGCGGCACTGGTGCTGGCGCGCTTTGGCGCCGATCTCGGCGCCGGACAATTCCGCGGACTGCATCCGGACTTGCGCGCAGATCCCTGGATGAGCGCGCTGTTCTTCACGCTTGGCGTGCTGGTCGCCGCTGCGGGCAGCCTGGCGGCCGCGCTGGACGCGGCCCGCGCCGCTCCGGCGCAGGCGTTGAAGGCCGGCGACGAGCAGACAGCGTTCGCGCGTCTGCAGCCCTCCTGGCCGGGTTTGATCCTGATCCTGCTGGGCGCAGCCTCCACCGTACCGGGGCCCGTCGCGGGCATCCCCTTGTTCGGCTATCTCGCGATCGGATTGATGCTGGTGGGCACGCTCGCGTTGATGCCGCGCCTGGCGACATTCGTATTCGGCCGGCTGCCGCGGCCTGGGGGAATAGGCGCACGCCTCGCGCTGGCGCAGCTGCAGGGGGCGCCCGGGCAGGCTGCGGTAAGCCTGGTTGCGATCGTCGCCAGTTTTTCGCTGATGGTGGCGATGGCGATCATGGTGGCGTCGTTTCGCCTGTCGCTCGACGCCTGGCTGGACCGGGTGCTGCCCGCCGATCTCTATGTGCGCAGCGGCATCGGCGGCGATACGGCCTATCTGACCCCGGAAGCCGAGGCGCGCATTGCCGCGCTGCCCGGCGTACGCAGGGTGGAGTTCCTGCGCATCCAGCAGCTGCTGCTCGAACCGGGCAAGCCGCGCGTGGCGTTGTTCGCGCGCGCAGTCGATCGCGACGACCCGGGCCGGCAATTGCCGCTGGAGGGGGGCGCGCTGACGCCGCGCTCGGGTGCTCCGCCGCCCCTGTGGGCGAGCGAGGCCATGGTCGATCTCTACGGTTATGCGCCGGGCAAAGTGGTCGATGTGCCGATCGCCGGCAAGTCGCGCCAGTTCACCGTCTCCGGCATCTGGCGCGATTACGCGCGCCAGCACGGCACGGTGATCATCGAGCGCAGCCTATACATTGAGCTGAGCGGCGATCGCAACTCCAACGACGCTGCGCTGTACCTGCAACCGGGCGCGAGCGCCAAGGCGGTCGAGGACGCGATACGCGCCGGGGTCCCCGGAGGAGAGAACCTGGAGTTCGGCGCGCCTGGGGTCATACGCGCCCGATCGCTCAATATTTTCGACCGTACTTTCGCCGTGACTTACGCGCTCGAAGCGGTGGCGGTGATCATCGGCCTGTTCGGCCTTTCGTCCAGCTTCGGCGCCCTGGTGCTCTCGCGCAGCCGCGAATTCGGCATGCTGCGCCACGTCGGCATGACGCGGCGCGAGATCGGCGCCATGCTCGCGGCGGAAGGGGCGCTGGTGAGCGCGCTCGGGCTCGCGCTGGGGCTTGCGCTCGGCTGGGTCATCAGCCTGGTGCTGATTCACGTCGTCAACCGGCAGTCGTTTCACTGGAGCATGGAATTGCATCTGCCCTGGGGGCTGCTGGCGGCGCTGGCGGGCGCGCTGTTGCTGTTTGCGACGCTCACCGCGCTTGCGAGCGGGCGGCGGGCACTGGGCATCGACGTGGTGCGCGCGGTGAGGGAAGACTGGTGAGGCGCGGGGAATGAGGGGGAAGGCATTTTCGCTATGGACGGCGATGTTCATCGCCTGCCTGTGCAATCCGGCTGCGGCCCAGGATTATGCGCCGGTGAGGCCCGGCGTCGAGTTGCAGTTCCCGCGCGATCACGGCAGCCATCCGCAGTTTCGCACCGAATGGTGGTACCTGACCGGCCGGGTGAAGGATGCGCGCGGCGGCGACATGGGCATACAGATCACTTTCTTTCGCAACCGGCCGCGTGTCGCGGAGGCCAATCCGAGCCGCTTTGCGCCGCGGCAGCTCCTGTTCGCGCATGCGGCGCTGGCCGACGCCAGAGCCGGAAAGCTGCTGCACGACCAGCGCGCCGCGCGTGCCGGCTTCGGCTTGGCCGAGGCGCAGGAGGGGCGCACCGACGTGATCCTGGAAGACTGGTCGCTGAAGCAGACCGCGGGTGGTTACAGCGCGAAAGTCGTGGCGCAGGAATTCGAATTCGCGCTCGAATTCAAGGCGACGCAGCCGGTGCTGCTGCAAGGCGAACGCGGCCTGAGCCGAAAGGGACCGCTGCCTGTGCAGGCGAGCTACTACTACAGCCAGCCGCACCTCACGGTTTCGGGATCGATCACCGTGAAAGGCGAGAAACGGGAAGTCGCCGGGCAGGCGTGGCTGGATCACGAGTGGTCGAGCGAATACATGGCGCCCGAAGCGCAGGGCTGGGACTGGATCGGATTGAACCTCGCCGGCGGCGGTGCGCTGATGGCGTTTCGCATGCGCGACGCTGCGGGCGGCACGCTCTGGGCGGGTGGAAGCCTTCGCGCTTCCGACGGGCGCGTGCGCGCGCTCGCGCCGGACCAGGTCCGGTTCGAAGTCCGGCGCCGCTGGCGCTCGCCGCGCACGCAGACCGAGTATCCGGTCGCGCTGCACGTACGGGCGGGCGAACTCGAATTCGAACTCGAGCCGATGATGGACGATCAGGAACTCGACTCGCGCGCAAGCACCGGCACCATATACTGGGAGGGTGCGGTGACGGCCAGAAGCGCGGGCAAGCTTCTGGGAACCGGTTATCTCGAACTCACCGGATACTGGCGGCCGCTGCGCATGTGAGCGGACGATTCCGAAACGGTACGGATGCGCCGTTTCCGGTAAGCTTGCGGCTCGAAAAATTCAGAGTGGAATAGCGCCGTCGATGTCGACATCCAGTCCAGCCGCTTTTGTCACGGTTCGCGGCCGCAGCCTCGAATACCAGCGGATTGCCTCCGGCGGCCACAGTCCGACCCTGGTGTTCCTGCACGAAGGCCTGGGTTCGATCACGCAGTGGCGCGATTTTCCCGAGCGCATCGCCGCAGCGACCGGACGGTCCGCCGTGGTCTATGCGCGCTACGGTCATGGCCGGTCCGACGTGTTGCAGCAGGCGCACGGTGTCGATTTCATGCACCGCGAGGCGCTGGAATCGCTGCCCGATTTTCTGCACGCGCTCGGCATCGAGCGGCCGATACTGATCGGTCACAGCGACGGCGCATCCATCGCGCTGATCTATGCCGGTTCGGGACATCCGCTTTCGGGATTGGTGGCAATGGCGCCGCATGTATTCGTCGAGGACATCAGCGTCGAAGGCATCACCGCGGCCAAGGCGGCATTCGAAGCCACGGATTTACCGCAGAAGCTCGCGCGGCATCACCGCGACCCGGAGAAGACCTTCTACGGATGGAACGATGTCTGGCTTTCGCCGGCGTTCCGCCGCTGGAACATTGAAAGCTTCCTGCCGGCGATCAAGTGTCCCTTGCTCGCCATTCAGGGGCGCGGTGACGAGTACGGCAGCATGGCGCAAGTGGATGCGATCGCGCGCCAGGCGGGCGGCGCGGTAGAGGTGCTGAAGCTGGAACAGTGCGGACATTCCCCGCAAAAAGACCAGCCGCAGGCCGTCTCGGCGGCAATCGTAGCGTTCGTAAAGCGTTGCACCCAAGGCAGATAGCACCGGCGTTCGCGCGATTCACCGAACTGTGTGTTCCTTGCCGAGTGTCCATGCCTGCGGCTGGCTGGGCCAGGTGCCGCGCTCCAGTGCGCGCGCACCCTCGAACACGAGGTAGCTCTCGCGTCCGTAGTGCGGCAGGGGGCGTGCGAGCGCTGCGAGCGAGGGCGCATCCCGCGCCGAGACCAGCACGAGGATGCGGCCGTCGCCCGCGCGGACGGTCCATACCTGCGCGCTGCCGCGACCAGGTGCCAGCGTCGCTGGCCGCGGCGGCAATCCCTCGCGGGCCAGCCAGGCATCGATGTCGGAATGCAGTCCTGCGACGAGTTGCGTAGAGGCTGATTCTCGGCCTGCCGGAGCGCGCTCGAGCAGGCTGGCGGCGAGGGCGCGCGCCGCTGCCACGACCGCGGGTTCGGCGGTTGGGATGACCAGCGCGGGAGCGCCGGCGAGCATCGCTTCGCGCAGGATCGGCGGCGCTTCCGCCGGCGCCAGCCGGCGCAGCAGGCGCAGGTCCGGATCGAGCGTGATCTGCAGCGGTTCGGCCGGCAGATCGAGCGTCACCGTTTCGAGTTCGCGCGACAGGTCGGCGCGCCGTGCGACATCTCCGTCGCTGGTTCGCACGATCATGGGCACCGAGAGCGCGTAAGGCGTGGCGGATTGGGCCAGCGCCACGTCGAGTCGCCAGCCGGCGGGGGTGCGTTCGGCCTTCGCGCTCGTGATGCGCACCTCCGGTGCTCCGGAACGCGCCAGCCATTGGCCGAAGAACGGTGCGAGCTCGTTTCCGGACGCCTGCTCGAACGCGCGGCGCAGGTCGTCCCAGGAAGCGATGCGAAAGCGATTCGAGCTCCAGAATTCACGCACCCCGCGTTCGAACGCGTCTTCGCCGATCGCGTCGCGCAACATGAAGAACAGCATCGCCGACTTGTTGTAACCGACGATCTGCGACGCGCCGTGCGTGCGCGAAGTGAAGCGTGTCAGGGGCGTGTCGTCGTCCGGCGGCATCGCCGCGAAGTCGCGCAGCCAGGCGAGGCGCATGGCGCGCGCGGCGTCCGGGCCTTCGCGCTCGCGGTAGGCGTAATCGGCCATGAAATTGGTGAGACCTTCCGACCAGTTGCCGCGCGCATAGTCCGGATAGACGCCGTTGCCCCACCAGTTGTGCAGCACTTCATGTCCGAGCGAGGTCGCGCGGATGAAAGGCAGGCGCAGCACGTCGATGCCAAGATAGGTGAGGGTGGGCATGCCCAAACCGGTGGGTGTGGGGCTGGACACCACGCTGAATTCGGAGAACGGATAGGCGCCGATCCGGCGCTCGTACAGCTCGATGTAGCCGGCGACCGAGTCGAGATATCCCGGGGCCAGATCCGCAATTTCCGGATGAAAATAGGTGCGCAGACGGATTTCACTCCCGGCGGCCGTGCGCACCCGGCGCTCTTCGATCCGATACGGACCGGCCATGAGGGAAATGCCTTCGCCTGGTTCGCGGAACTCGAAGCGCGCGCGATAGCGTCCGTCCTTCCTATCCTCCGTAACCAGGCGCCCCGGCACGAGGCCTGTTTGTCCGGCCGGCAGATCGAGTTCGACTACATAGCTTTCGAGCGAGCCGTCGACCATCGGATACCATCCCGATCCCGATGGCAGGAAAGTGCCGGTCTCGGCGCTCGCGGGTAGTTCGTAGGCCAGCGTTTGACGGTGGTCCAGGCTGCGATCGATGGGCGCCAATGTGCCGCTCCAGCGCATTTCGATACGCCGCGCCGCCGGTAGCGCTATGCGGTGAAACCCCTGGACGGTTTTTTTCGAAGCCTGGACGCGGCGTCCGTCGACCAGCAGCGAGTCGATGCGAAAGCGCGACGACAGCAGCAGCGTAGCTGCGCGCGGCGCGTCGAAGCGGAGGGTGTCGCGCCCTTCGAGCCTGTGCGTAGCCGGTTCGATGCGCACCCGGATATCGTGCGCGGGCGGCGCGGTGGCGATCGCCGCCGCCGAAAACAGCAACAACGCCAGGATGGATGCGCTGAGCGCGCTCCGCGCTGTCATTGCTTAGCGGGGAACCTGGCCGTCAGTTCGACCAGTCCGGTCTGGCGTTTTACCTTGAGCGGCAGCCATGTGCCCGGCGCCATGCGGCCGACCAGGCCTCTGACGTCATCGCTTGTCTTCACGGGAACGCCTGCGACTTCGACGAGCACATCTTCTGTCTGCAATCCGGCCGCCTCGCCGATGCTGTTCGCGTCGATGGTCGAAACGATCACGCCGTCGGGGCCGGTTCTGATCTGTATGCCGAGGCGCGGCGGCGGTGCGGCAGGAGCAGCGGTCGCTGGCGCGGGCAGGCCGAAGACGGCGGTTGCTAGGCCGGAGGTCAAACCGGCGCAGTCGTCGTTTGTTTCCCAGGGCAGCAGCGATTCAACGGACTTGATGCCCAGGCTTTCGATCTGGTGCGCCACGCCTTCGCCATGGGTGATATGCCTGCTGCCCATGATGCCGACGATCAGCGCCTCGGGGTCGCGCTCCGCGGCGGCCACCAGGATCTGCGCCATGGCGCGGTCCCATACCAGTTGCGCTTCGACGAAACGGACGAATGCCGGATCGGTGCGCGCAGGTGCGGGATCTTTCTTCTCCGGGTGCAGGGCATAGGCCTCGAACAGGCGCTCGACATAGCGTTCGCCCGCCGGGGCCGGCGTGGAAACGCCTTCGCGCATTTCCTGCGGTATCTCGGCCCAGCCCCTGGCGCCGACCGCGCGGACCAGCTCGCGTTCCACGTTCAGAGCCAGCATCGGAAGGCGGTTCAGGCGCGCGAAATGAAACAGGGGCAGGTAGAACGCCGCATCGTAGGTCCAGACGCGCGGCCAATCCGATGCCTGCAGGAATTCCTGCTCACCCAGTTCCCCCGCCGTCCAGCGATCCAGCGCCCCTTGCACGCGGCGCGGGAACATCTCGAAGCCGAGCGCGATTTTCGGGCGCAGGGCCGAGAGCGCCGCCGCAGTCTGCAACTCCCAGCGGTGGTGGTCGGAATTGTCGTGGGACTCTCCCAGCAGCACGATTCTTGCCTTTGCGGCGTGCGCCAGAATTTCCGGCGCGGCGATCTGCCCGCCGCCGGGAATGCTCCATTGGCCGGCCGGCGCGCAGTTTTCATGGGCACGCGCAGGCATGGCCGCTAAGAGCGCGCAGGCGAGCGCGCAAAAGGCGAGTGCGGGGGCGAGCGCGGGGGCGAGCACGGGGAAGCGGACGATGGCTGAAGCGGTGTTTGGCACGGCGCGATTGTACCGGAGTTCGATTGCGCCGCGCCGGGGGTAATCCCCTATAATGAGGCGCACAAAGCAGGCAAAAACGCTTGAGTGACGGAGGGGTGGTTACATGAGTTACGCATTGCCCGAATTCTTGGCGCACGCAGTCGCGCTGGAACAGGAAGCCGCGGACCGCTATCTCGAATTGGCGGACATGATGGAAGCGCATCGCAACGACGGCGTGTCGTCGGTGTTTCGCGACATGACGCGTTTTTCGGAAATGCATCGGGACGAGATCAAGGCGAGGGTCGCCTCGATCGAATTGCCGCGGCTGAAATCCTGGGAGTACCGTTGGAGTTCGCCTCCGGAAGTCGGCGGTGAAGAGGGTTTCGATTATCTGATGGAGCCGTATCATGCGCTGAAATACGCGCGTGCGAATGAATTGCGGGCCATGGAGTATTACCGATCGGTGGAGCAGGCCGCCACCGATGCAGAGGTGAAGCGCCTGGCCAAGGCGTTCGCAGAAGAGGAAACCGAGCACGTCGCCGCGCTGGACAAGTGGATCGCGCTCACGCCGCGGCCGTCGACGACCTGGCAGGACGATCCGGACCCGCTGCCGCCCCCCGTATAGGGGACGGATTCAAGACGGGGGGATCACTCCCCCTCGTTTGATCTCGCGGGGTATTGTTCTTTCAGCACGCGCGAATTCAGCAGCAGTCCGGACAGGGCAGTGAACAGCGCCACCGCTCCCAGGATGATTGCCGCCGTAGTCCACGGGTGGCCGGATTGCTGGCGTGACTGCACCAGTTGAATCGCCACCGTCATCCAGGTCGCGCACGCGCCATAGGCGAGCGCCTGCAGCGCGATCAGGCTCCACCGCCCGCGGTAAAGGAACAGACACGGCGCTGCGAGGCATAGCGCCACCATCGGCAGATTGCCGGCCCGCAGAAAGTGGGCGCCCAGAAGCAATGCGGCGGCAACGAACAGGCTGATTCTGAGGGCCATGGGGGTCACTAGAGCGCGTATGCGACTTGCATTCCCTGATCCACCGCTCTCAGGGCGTCGATTTCCTCGGCACGCTCTGCGCCGCCGATCAGCGTGGCTTCGATACCTCTGGTCGCAAGTTCGGCGCGCAGCGCATTGACCGGCTCCTGTCCGGCGCAGAGGATCACATGATCTGCTGCGATCAGTTGGGGCTGGCCTTCGTGCAGGATGTGCAACCCCTCGTCGTCTATTCGCTGGTAGCTAACGCCGGTCAAGACCGGAATGCCGCGGCGCGCGAGTTCCATGCGGATGGCCCAGCCGGTGGTTGCACCCAGCCCTTTTCCGGGGGGCGTCGGCTTTCTTTGCAGCATGACGATGGAGCGTTGCTGTTCAACGGTGACGGGCGCCACCAGCCCGCCGTCGCCCATGCCCAGGGTGTCGACGCCCCAGGTTGCGAGGAACGCCTGCGTGCCCGCACCGCCCTTTGACTTGCTCAGGTATTCGGCGACGTCGAAGCCGATGCCGCCCGCGCCGATGATGGCGACGCGCTTTCCCGGAACTTTCGTGCCGGACAGTACTTCGTCGTAGCGCAGCACCTTGGGATGGTCGATGCCGGGAATGTCCGGCAGGCGCGGGCGCACCCCGCTCGCAATCACCACGGCATCATAGGCGCCCTGGACGAGTTCATCGGCGCCGACGCGGTGGCCGGTCTTCGTCCGGACCGTACTGCGGTCAAGTCGGGTGCGGAAATAGCGCAGCGTTTCCGAGAATTCCTTGCCCGGTACCTGCTTGGCCAGGTTCAGTTGTCCGCCGATTGCGTCGTTCGCTTCGTACAGCGTGACCTCGTGGCCGCGCTCGAAAGCGGTGATCGCACAGGATAGCCCGGCGGCACCGGCACCGACCACCGCGACGCGCTTCGCCCGTGCGGCTTTGCCGACAGGAAAGTGCGTTTCCCGGCAGGCGCGCGGATTGACCAGGCAACTGGCGACTTTATTGCGGAACAGGAAATCCAGACAGGCCTGGTTGCAGGCTACGCAGGTGTTGATCTCGTCCGCGCGCCCCTGTTCGGCCTTGAGCACGAACTGCGAATCGGCCAGAAACGGACGCGCCAGTGAGACCAGATCGGCCACGCCCTGCTGCAGCAGTTCTTCCGCCAGTTCAGGCGTGTTGATGCGGTTGGTTGCCACGACCGGGATCTTCACGGCGGACTTGATGCGCGCGGTGGCGTCGCGCCAGGCCGCGCGCGGCACCATATAGCCGATGGTGGGCACGCGCGCCTCGTGCCAGCCGACGCCGGTGTCGAGCACGTCCACGCCCGCGGCCTCGAGCGCGCGCGCCTGCAGCAGGGTCTCTTCGGCATTCAGGCCGCCTTCTACCAGATCCAGGGCAGACATCCGGAAGAAGATCATGAAATCGGGGCCGACGCGCGCGCGCGTCGCGCGCACCACCTCCAGCGGAAAGCGCAGCCGGTTCTCCAGGGAACCGCCGTACTTGTCGCTGCGGTTGTTGGTCCGCGTCGCGGTAAATTGCGTGATCAGATAGCCTTCCGAGCCCATGATTTCGACGCCGTCGTAGCCCGCCTCGCGGGCGAGCGCGGCGCAGTTGGCGAAACTCTCGACCGTGTGCTCCACCTCGGCCGTGCTGAGCGCTCGCGGCTTGCGGCGGTTGATGGGCGAGGGAATATCGGAGGCACCGACGAGGCCGTCCTGCTTGGAATAGCGTCCGGCGTGCAGGATTTGCAGGCAGATCAATCCGCCCGCGTCGTGTACGGCATCGGTCACCACGCGATGCTCCGCG
>JAPLRD010000272.1:0-1771 GCA_026399375.1 Pseudomonadota bacterium | reverse complement strand
GTCCAGATGATCGAGCGCGCCAGAATCGGCTTCGAGCAGCCCCGCCGGATCGGGGGAGTATCCGCCGGTGATGATCAGCGCCGCGCCGCCTCTGGCGCGCTCGGCGTAGAAGGCCGCGGCGCGCGCGCTGCCGTCGGGTTCGGACTCCAGTCGCGTATGCATCGAACCCATGATGATGCGGTTCTTGAGCGTCACGTTGCCGGCGCGAAGAGGTTGGAACAGGTGGGGATACGACGACATGTTGGTTCATTCCGGAGGTTTGGGCCGCGCCATTATGCCCGCGCGTAGGCGGGCTCACAATCGCCCTGTGCCGATCAGGGATTTCGGCGGGCCGCGGGTTGCGTCCGGCACTGCCTTGGCGGAGAATCGGCCCCTTGTTTCATGGGGGCATGTGTGACGATCAACGCCAGCACGGCAGAATTCAGGCGCGACACGGAGGTCATCGGCCTGATCGGTTTCGCGCACATGACTTCGCATTTCTTCCAGCTGATCCTGGCGCCCTTGTTTCCGCTGATCAAGGAGGAATTCGGCGTCAGTTACGCAGCGCTTGGATTCATGGTGACGGTCATGTACTCCGTTTCCGCGGTGCTGCAGACCATGGCCGGCTTCGTCGTCGATCGCTTCGGCGCGCGCCGCGTGCTGCTAGTCGGATTGTCCGCATCCTCGCTGGCGCTGGTGCTCGCGGGCCTCGCCACTTCTTTTTGGATGCTGCTGGCGATCGCGGTGCTGGCCGGCTTGGGCAACAGCGTGTTTCATCCGGCGGATTTCTCCATCCTCAACGCCAAAGTGGACCCGAAGCGCCTGGGGTATGCGTTCAGCACGCACGGCATCGGCGGCAATTTCGGCTGGCTCGCCGCACCGCCTTTCACCATTGCCATCTCCTCCGCCTACGGTTGGCGCACGGCGGCGATCGCGGCCGGAGTCCTGGGGCTCTTGATCGCTGCCTTCGTTGCCAGCCGCACCGCCTTGTTTGATTCCCGGGAGGAGGCCGGGGCAGAGCGGGGCAGAGCACCGGGCGTGCGCAAGACCACGCTGGCGGAGGACCTTCGCACGCTCACGTCGAAGCCGATACTCAAGTGCTTCGGCTTTTTTACCTTTTACGCGATGGCCCTGATCGGTCTGCAGACGTTTTCGGTGTCGGCGGCGACAACCCTGTACGGTGCGCCGCTGGTCACGGCGAGTGAGGCTCTCACGGGATACATCGCCGGCGGGATCATCGGCATTCTCGCCGGCGGATTCGCGGCAGCCCGTAGCAGCCGGCACAATCTCGTCGCGGCGGCGAGCATGGCGAGCGGTGCCGCGCTCACGCTGCTTCTGGCAAGCGGCACGCTACCCGTCTGGCTCTTGATCGGCGTCATGACCGCGGTCGGTTTCTGCACTTTTTCCGCACAGCCCTCGCGCGATATTCTGGTGCGCGCGGTGACGCCCCCGGGGGCTACCGGCAAAGTGTACGGTTTCGTCTATTCCGGCCTGGACCTGGGCGGGTCGACTTCGCCGCTGCTGTTCGGCTGGCTCCTGGACCAGCATCTGCCGCAGTGGGTGTTCGGCGTGTCCGCGCTATTCATGCTGGCGGCAATGGCGACGGTAGTCACCCTGCGTCCGCGCCGTGCGGCGGATGAGCCGGCGCCGGGCGTGGTCGCGGAGAAATCGCCGTCGTAGCCTCGGCGGTCATCCCTTAGCCGAGGCGGTCCTCCGGTAGCCGAGGCGGTCCTCAATTGTCCGATTGGTAGATGACCCGGTTGGCGCGGCGCAGGCGGTTGCTCAGTTCGCG
>JAPLRD010000325.1:3756-5870 GCA_026399375.1 Pseudomonadota bacterium | reverse complement strand
CGCCATTCCAAACGCGCTATCCGATTACTCGCCGACAGGGCTTAGGCTCCTCAGGCTGTGCTCCTTTACGGGCGAGAGCCTCCTTCGTTTGCTTGATCTTTTCCACGAGTTCATCGCGCATCTTCAGAAGGACTTCGACGTCGATGTCGGTTAGCGCTCCTTGGTGCTCTTCCTTCTTCTCGCTCAGGTGACCAGCCAGTTGTGCTCTCAGTTTTGCCGCGGCAACACCGGCCGAGAACTGGCCAGCCGCCTTGGCACCGTCGAACATTTCGCCAGCCTCATCGAGACTGTCATCGAGGGTGAGGGCAGCGCGCTTCACAGCAGCGGCTTCCGCCCTGCCCCGTAGCAGCTCCAGGCGGGGGGCAACGAGGGGGTGCGCCGCGAGCCTCTTCGCTTCGGTCTGGACCGTCCGAGGGGCCATTTTCTCGGTGGAGTACGCATCCGTGTAGGCGTCGGTAAACGATTGATTCTTTAGTGCGACGTTCCGTGCGAACGCTTCCATTTTTGCGGTGAGGCGCCCTTGGTGCGGTTCCTTATAGTTTCTTGTCATGGCTTGTTTCCTTTACTTAGTTGGCCAACATTGAATTACCCCAAGGGGGGGGGCCTCGGGGGCAGTACGAACTTTAGGGGTGCCTTCTCAAAGAGACGGTAGGGGTCCTCCTTCGCGAGGAGGGATCGGCACAGTGGTACCTCCGCTCTGCCTCCGCCGGTGCCGCGTAATGCATAGCCCGGCGCCTAACGACCGTGTTGCCGTCCAATGGCAACAGCACCAAACCGCGGCCGCGACGATAAAGACTGCTGCCGGTGTGGCAGTGTTTCTTGCCGCTCGTGGCTCGGTAGCGCCTCAGGGATAGATCATCCGAGGCATCTGTGCTTGGGGTTCGGTGTGTAGCATTTGGCGGGGAGCACTAAAGTGCTCTCCCGCGCCGAAACGCTACACACTTCACGGTTACCCCGGCCGTGTAGTGTTTGCTACGTTTTCCTACAGGATTGCTACGGAACCGCTACACGAACGCTACGTTGGCGCTACATTGACGTGTAGCATTCTTGTAGCGCGCATGCTCTTCTGTATTTGTAGCAATTACCCCGTTTGTAGCATTTTTTGTTCATAATATTCAAAACGTTGTCAGAAGGGCTATTTTGCGCTAGTGACATTCAGGTCGGTGCAGCATCGGTGTCAAGGAGCATCTCCCTAACAATGAGTTGCCTGAGGTGTGACTTCTCCGCTGGGTGAACATCGTAGTAGCCCCGGTGTGCCCACCCGGCAGCTACGCGATGTTGCTCTTCGACGCATTCCGACTTGTGGCGGCTTGTGTCGTCGGCTGTCATCTCAATTGTTGGCGCCAAGCTCGCAGCTGCCTGAATGTTGCGAATGCGTTCCTCTACACCTGATGGCGACTCCCCTGGATAGGGGTACCGCGCCAAACTGGCGCGCAGGGCGTTTGCCATTCCTTTAGGATCCCGCTGCCATGAGAGCATCATGCTCAAATAAAGGCGACGTTTTGATACATCCGCCGATACCCCATCTAAGAGCGATGGCTCAAACCAGGATCTAGTCAACACTTCGACTTCGATGACATCGTCGTCGTCAATATCATCATCGTCATCATCGTTCAACTCTTTGCACGGTGTGCGTTCGAAGGTTACCGCAGTACCCCCGGCATCGCATATCTGCGGTGCAGTTTGCTTCGGAATATCCTGTGGGTTGACCGCCACGCGACTCAGAAAGAGCTTCCACTTCCGTGCAGGCATCGGCCGTGCGCCAGTTTCCCACTGCGCGAACGTCACGCGGTGTACTCCCATCTTCTCTGCGGCCTCCGCTTGCGTGAGGGCTGCCCAATCCCTGGCCCAAATCAAATCGAAATTCTTCATGGTGCTCCCCTAAACGTAATTGAGGATTGGTGACCAATACATAAGTGCGATGGGACCGGTGTTCATGTGGCCACTCCTGCGGTGCGCTTCATCCCTCTGACAGCAAATCCTCCCTCCTCGAGGTTCAGCAGCGCCACGCGTACCCGGTCGAGGTCATAGAGAATGCGATCGCCTAACCGGTAAAAAGGAATCAGGCGTTTAGTGCGCCTGTCCTTGCGCAGGAAGAAGACGGACATCCCGAT
>JAPLRD010000325.1:3172-3716 GCA_026399375.1 Pseudomonadota bacterium | reverse complement strand
CTCGATTTCACCGACTGCAATGCGCGGAGTGTCTTTTTTTGTTGTTGGTTCCATTTTTATTACTCCTGGTTAGAACTGGGAAGGTCACTGCCTCGACCACCGCTCGCGGAACACTTGGATCAAGTGCTGCCGTTGCGCTTGGGTACAACTTTCTGGGCTTAGAAATGCAAACGCCCGCGGGGGCGGGCGTCTTTCAGATGAGAGTCGGGTGTGTGCTTGAATTCAGATGCGGTCTTGGCTTCCGCTTGCGGACCGCCCGGTTCGATCGTCGCTACGGCGTTTGGGGCGCAATGTTCTGGATTTAGAAATGCAAACGCCCGCTAGGGGCGGGCGTCTGTCGTTACGGATCCAACGCTGGAAATGGAAAAGCCCGCATTACACGGGCTCTGGATATATCTTTCCCTAGAATCGAGGGTATGGGCACTGGTACTCCCAACTGTGGGGCCCGCCTACCAGCCCGCTTCATCCAGTACTTATATAGAGTATACCACGTAGCAGTAGGTCCCGCAATTTTCAGTTATCTTGTGCGATGCTGGCCAACCTT
>JAPLRD010000325.1:0-3101 GCA_026399375.1 Pseudomonadota bacterium | reverse complement strand
TGCTGGCCAACCTTGCAACCTGCTATTTTGCAATGAAATTAGCGACTTTCTGCCATCCCTCGCGCAACTGCGCCTCGCTCGTCTTGACATAGTGCGTATCGGTCACGTCGCCGCCAGCGGCGTGATTTATCATCCGCTTCAGTGTGAACACGCTCACCAGTGCCTCCGCGACGCTCGCGAAGGTGGCGCGCAGGTCCTGCCCCTGGACGGTGAGCGGCTCCATCCCTGCGGCCGTATTGATGGCCTGCAAAGTCTTGCGCGCATCACTAATAGGGAACAACTCGTCGTTAGGTTTCTTGCCCTTCACGTTACGCTTCGCGATCGCTAGCGCTTGGCGCGAAAGCAGCAACGTGTGATCGCTGCGGTTCTTCGTGTCGCGCAACACGATGCGCGCCCCGGTTATGTCCACATTGCGCACTCGGATCGGCTCGTTGCCGTAGTCATCGCCATGAATCTCGACACCTCGGCAGCCCGTTAGCAACTGGAAACGATAATAGTCGCCAGCTAGCTCGCTGCCGCCTACTTCATCACTGCCAGCGCTGCAGGCTGCATCCCACCATGCGGCTAGGTACTCCGGCGGGATAGGTTTGGGATCCCCCTTTGTTGCCGGCAGAACGATCCGATCACGCCCAGCGACCTCCTTGCCTAGCGGGTTACCCGGCACTGTGATCCCGTGCCAGTTGAGCACTGCGCGCAATACTTGCATCGCATAGGTCGCCACGCGCTGGCCGTGCTTGAGCGTGGCCGCGTAGATTCCGCGGATATCGTCGCCGTCTATACGCGCGATCGGTGTGTCGGCGATCGAGCACAGTGCCCCTGCCCTCATCAGGTCGCCGTTCTTCTTCGCACTCGCGGGCTTGATCATCGCAAGATAGTCTGACCGCGTGCGCGCCTTGAGTGGTTTGCCGTCCTTGCGGCGCACCTTGCGCTCGACGTAGTCGTCAAGGGCCTTCTCGAACGTGAGGGAATCCTCTTTCTTCGCCAGCTTCTCTGCCTTGCGCTCCTGCTGCCGGATCTTCGACTGATCCTTGCCTAGCTCCAGCTCGCCCGATGTAATCGTCATCTTCGAGCGCGCCGCCGACATGGAGATCGCGCCACGTCCTACGACTTTCCCCAACGTGCGCCGCACAGTCTTGCCGTTGACGCGGCGCTCGTAGACCCAGGCTCGATCGCCCACCGCGGATACCCGGACGCCAAAACCGTCTTTGTCCTGGCTCCAGTAGATGACATAACTCTTCTCGGGCAGGGGGCAGTCATTCGCCGACTTGGCGACCGTGTCGGTGAGCTTCTTGGTCAAGGTAGGCAGGTTACCCCTCCCGCGCCGCGCTGCAGGTTGCGTTCGCCTGCGCCAGTGCTTCATTCGCCACGTCAGCAACTCTTATAACGTCGGTATTCTCTAGAGTAGCCATGATGTTATCTTGTTATTATTTCGTTTTGGTTAGAGCCTGACCGGTGTTCTGGCACCGTCCGGGGCCGCATCATCTGGACCAACGAATTGCAAATGTAGGCGTCGGTGTAGGCAGATTTGAGCCTAAACTGTACCACTACGGCCCAACGTAGGCAACTAGGGGTTTTTGGATAGTTATTTGCAACATATTGAAATATAAATACTTTGATATATTTTCATTGTAGTAACGGGTACTTAGCACGGAATACCAATAACGCTATTATGCTGACTGTTAATCCGCAGGTCCGAGGTTCGAACCCTCGTCGGGGAGCCAACAAAACAAGGGGTTACGACTACTCGTAACCCCTTGTCCTCTTCACGGGACACGGGTGGGACACTTGTTCTGCCCGAACTAGTCCTAGACCCGATGACCTACGTGGCGCTCGCAAGCAGAACGCGAGCGAGCGTGTTAACATCGTTTCCGTAGTACCGCTCCGAAACACTGCGGAGGGATGTCGACAGACGAGTTCGGTCGACATTTGCGGGCCGGCACCATTGGCCTGTACCCGTTGAAGCAGATCTGAGCGCCAACAACGTTTTTCGTTGCAGGCGCTTTTTGTGCGCAGTTCGCGCACGTTGATCTGACTTTGAACAAAGGGGTATAGGCTCATGGCAACAATCGAGTTGCGCACTGCTCAGGACGGCACGAAGTCCTATCGCGTAAAACTTCGTATGAGGGGCACGCCCGCCCAATCGGCAACGTTTGCTCGTAAGACGGATGCCAAACACTGGGCTGAAGCTACGGCAGCCAGCATACGCGAAGGTCGGCACTTCAAAACCAGCACTGCCCAGAAGCACACGGTTGGCGATCTGATCGACAAGTACATCACGGACGTCCTGCCAACCAAGCCCAAGAACAGCCGAAATCAGCTTCTGCATCTCAAGTACTGGCGAGACAAGCTCGGTAGCTACCTGATCGCCGAATGCTCTCCAGCCCTCATAGCAGCAGGACGCGACTCACTTCTGAACGAGCCTTTTCGTAGGGGAAAGCTTCTGCGCAAGCGATCTCCAGCCACGGTCGTGCGTTACTTGGCCGCGCTTTCGCATGTCTTCACGGTAGCCATGAAGGACTGGCAATGGCTCTCGGACAATCCCGTAACAAAAATCAGAAAACCAAGAGAGCCACGGGGCCGGGTTCGGGTCCTCACCCCGTCTGAGCGGACCCGCCTTCTCACGGCCTGCAAGAACTCAAAGAGCCCATCGCTGTACTGCGCCGTTGTGCTGGCGATCTCAACCGGAATGCGTCATGGCGAGATCGTCACGCTACGGCGCGGCGATGTAGATCTAGAGCGCAAGAAGATCATTCTGCAAAACACCAAAAACGGGGATAGGCGATCGATCCCGTTGGCAGGCCTTGCGCTACAAGAGATTGCAAGGGTGGCGTAGACCCGAACATCTGATACGCAAATGCTATTCCCCGGAAAAACCGAGGACAAACCCACCGAATTTGGAACGGCTTGGGACAAGGCGCTCGCGAAAAGCGATATAAGAGACTTCCGTTTCCATGATCTTCGACACACCGCAGCATCTCTTCTCCTTGATTCTGGCGCATCCACAGGTCAGCTAGCGGAGGTGCTCGGCCATAAGACCCTCCAGATGGTCAAGCGCTACACGCATCTTTCCGAAGCGCAAAGCACGCGCATTGTCGGGCTCA
>JAPLRD010000041.1 GCA_026399375.1 Pseudomonadota bacterium | reverse complement strand
GTAACAACCGGCGGCAACGTGGATTACCTGATTGTTGGCGGAGGCGGCGGAGCGATATCAGGGGCCGCGGGCGGCGCCGGCGCCGGGGCTGTAGTCGAATCTACCGGCTATGTTCACGCGATCTCTTCTGGAACTTATCCCATCGTTGTCGGTAACGGCGGCGCGGGATTGGGTGGCGCAATCACCACGGTTGGCAATAACGGGGATTCCAGCAGTTTCGATGGTGTGGTGGCGACCGGCGGCGGCGCGAGTTGGCAGAACGGCGCCTCGGGCGGCGGCGCAGACTACTCGCACCAAGGTGTATTCGGTATTGGCACTCAAGGGTACAACGGCGGGAATAGTCTCGGGATGAACTCTGCATATCCTGCTGGCGGCGGGGGCGGAGCTGGAGGGGTTGGCGAAACCTCTCCAAATCTCGGTCAGTCAGGAGCCGGGGGCCCTGGCGTGGCAAGTTCGATCACCGGCGCTTCGGTCTACTACGGCGGTGGAGGCGGTGGATCGGCAACGCTACAAGGCGGCGTGGCGGGGACCGGCGGGAATGGAGGGGGAGGTGCAGGTGCGACTCCCTACAGCGGCCCCGGTGTAAATGGAACCGCGAACACCGGGGGCGGTGGCGGCGGGTCACATCTCGGGTCTGGTGGAAGTGGTGGAAGTGGCATCGTAATAATCCGATACAAATTCCAATGATTGCTCCCTCAATCATTCCGCAACGCATCGGGAGGCCTTCGCGCCCGAACTGACAAATAGATACACGAATGCCGTATTTCACACGCCCGCTGATCGCGGGTTTTTTTTTGGAGATCGCTATGACGGATGAAGAATTGCAGATAAACGGGCCTGGCGGCACGGGTTTCAAATTCCGGGGTGAACGGACGCTAGACGTGATTCTCGTACTTCTGCTGTCCGCATTTTTTGGTTTTCTGGTTCGTGACAGCGACAGTAAGGCCGAGAGCCGGGACTTGAAAACCCACCAAGCACTAGAGCGTTTGCATGAGGCTGTGCATAAGAGCGAGGAAGCACAAAAAACCATGATCTATGTTCTCGCGCTTCCGGCCGACGAGCGCGAAAAACTGAACCTGTTGAAGCCGAAACAACTTGAGGAGATGAGCCGATGATCACGCTCGCTGACTATTTCGGTGAATGGTACGAATGTTCCGATGTGACCGAGGCGCGGCGCGACAACGCGGAGCATTTGCTCGACGCTTGCGGCGACCTGGAACTATTGGCACGAAACGACGGCGTGGTGTTCCCGATCAACCCGGTCACCAACTCGGAGGTGTCGGGTGAGACCTACGGCGGGTTCCGGCCCATGTCCTGCACGCAGGGCGCGCTGCACTCAAGCCACAAGGAAGCGCTGGCCGTCGACAGATACGACCCCGATGGGAAGATCGACTCCTGGTGCATGAACAACCTCGAGCAGCTCGAAAGATGCGGAATCTATATCGAGCATCCAGATTCAACCCCCGGCTGGAGCCATTGGACGATAAAGCCGCCCGGATCGGGCAACCGGGTGTTCAGACCATGAACGGAGGTGAAGATGTTTCCGCTTAAACCCGCCGTGTGGATCGGCCTGGCAGGTATGGCGTTGATTGCGGCACTTGGCATCGCGCTCAAGGTTCAAACGAGCCGCCTTGACTCAGTCAAGGCCGAGTACGCCACTTTCACCGCCAAGGTCGAGGTGATCGGGGAGCAGGCCGCGAAAGCGGCAAGAGCCCGTGAATTGGAAGACCTGGCAACCAAGAAAAGGGCAGACGATGAAAACGCTAAAACGAAACGCGACCTCGCTGGTGTGTACGATGCTTACCGCAGCCTGCGCGCACAACGTGCCGGTGGCAGTCTCTTGCCCGCCGCCCCGGCCGGTGCCGCAAGTGCTGACCGCGCCTGCTTCGATCGAGCCACCCTTGATCGTGGACTGGCAAACGCTGATGGACTCCTACAGGAAGGCGCTATCGGAATCCTTCAGCGCGGCGATCAGGCCATAGTCGATTTGAACACGGCAAAGGGCTGGGCGCGGTAGAAGATTTCCGAAACACAAGCTCCCCGGTTCGGCCATCTGGTCGAATCGGGGAGCTTTTTTGCGTTTGTACCATACGCTACTCATCAGAAATGCTCGGACTGCTGACGACTCGCGTCGCAGAGGCCGACTTCCTGTTGCGACCGGGATGACAAGCCGGCCAGTTTGAGACTTGTTGGTGCCGCTGTTTATTCACCCCTACCCGCCAATAAGAATGAACAGGCCAGCGGCGCGCCTGTCAGCTGTCGATCGCCAATACGACCCCACCTGTCGTATCTGGCATAGGCAAGCGACAGCCCAACAGCATCCAAATTGTTAAAGACCCTCGTATCGCCCACACGGGCAGCACTACGACCTTCCAAGCGTGGAAGGGTTTCAAATGCTCCTGGTCAATTCCTCGCTCTCAACGATCAAGCGATAACGTTTGCACGATCATCTTTAACTCGGCCAGGACTTCCGGTTGCTTTTGCTGAAAGAAGCGAACCACAGATTTGTTTACAAATAGCTTCCCAAGATAGCCTTTGGCCAACACCAGATTGAGCACATCCTCGGCATAGGTTTGCTCGACCAGCTTGTACTGTCCCTGCAGGTTCTCCATCTCTCGCTCCATGCGTGCAATTTGTTCCGGCGTCACGCTGGTCAGATTGCGTGGCTTTTTGCCATCGACCAACATCTCGGCGGGCGTAGCGACCAGTAGCGCCTCGGCGTAAGGCACCGTGATGGTGTTCGCCGATACCAGCAATTCCACACATTCAACCTGTCGTGTGGGCTTCATCTTGCGAATCACTCGGGCAATATCGGCGGAGAAGTGTCGATCCTTCAGCAGTTCAACGGCTTCAGGACATATTCCGTCGAGGAGATTGGCCCTTTTCATGATCTGGGAGATGTCGATACTTAGAGCCTTCGCCAAATGCTCCGCAGAAACGCCGCGTTCGATTGCCCGACGAATCATTCGATGTTCTTCGATGGTCGACAACCGATTTACACGACTGTTGTAGGTGAACGCCTCATCATCTGTGGCGATCAGACAGGGCGCTGCTTCGTACCCTAACTCCCGCAATGCCACCAAACGCACATGTCCGTCGAGCAACATGTGTTGCCCTAACGCTTTATCTAAGGCCGTGACCGATAGAGGCTCTATCAATCCGATTTCGCTTATGGACGCCACGATCTGTTTGAATTTGACCGAGGCGGATAGTGCGATAGGCAAACTTCGCGAGGGAAGGATCTGATCCAACGGAACAGAAAGCGGGTCGGGAACAAAGCCGAGTGACACTTTGTTCATGTTGCGCTACCGCTCGGCCATACGCGGTTGGCGAGATATTCAGGCAAAGTGTCCAGCCCCTCCGCACGCAACAGGTTGATGAAGTTTTCGTCCGAAAAGAACTGTCGCAGCGCACTAACGACAAACAGCAGCCTTTGTTGGGTAAGTTCGGCCTTCTTCACAGTATTCTTTTGTCGCTCAACTTCCCGCTGGTAGGTACGCACAAGGCTCGATGTGGAGACATCAGCGCTCTTGCGTGTCTTGGCACGCCTCCCGGCGCGACCCGATGTTTGCCGGCGCTCAATTATCCGGCGCACGACCTTCAATTGCTGACCCCGTAGTTTCCCCGACTCGTAAGCCTCCTGCATTGCCAACTGAATGGCTTTATCGTCATCACCCGCATTGACGATAGCCAAGGCAGCACTCAGTGGTACTCGCCCTCTTTCGACAGCGATCAGCAGGTGTTCTTCGCCCTGCTGGAGCAAGGTCAGTATGCCAACGATGTAATTGGCCGTGAGGCCTGTTTTCTTCCCGATTGCCTTGGGGCTATAACCCTTGTCGCTCATCTGCTTGATGATGGACAGCATTTCCAGCGGACGGAATTGGCGACGGGCGATGTTCTCCGCCAAGCTCATGATGAAGGCGTCTTCGTCGCTGACGGTGACCACTAATGCGGGAATAGTGGCTTCACCCAGTGAGCGGAAAGCGTTTAGTCGTCCTTCACCGCAAATCAATAGGAAGCGCTCGTTTCCATCTTTCCCGACGCGTGGTGTGACGGTGATTGGCTTCTTGAGACCAATGGTCTTTATGTTCTCAACGATTTCTTCGAAAACCCGCTTATTGCGATCACGCGGATTCAAAACATCAATCAGATCGATGGGAATCATCCGAACTATGCTGGCGCGATGCGTGGGTGTCATGCGGCCCTCCTGAGTCGTACTCGCGCAGACATGCCATAGAGATAATCCAAAGTGTCGAAACGATAGCAATCGAATTCGACTGCGTTATAGTCTGCAAGGTTGATGCGCGGCTGTCCGAAATCCAGCCGGGGCAGCAGATAGTAGTCAAGCGCAGCTTGATTCGAATGGTTTAGACGTACTGCGACAGTAATGTCGGGACGCAAGCTGGCGTCAAACCTGACCCTCCAGCGATGGCTGCCAACTTCGGTAGTGTGGCAACGAACGATTACCAGAGAAACGCTGAACTCCTGATTGACGCGTAGGAGATCGGTGGCAGGATCGCGCACGACGTGTCCACCGATCGCCCCAATCTGCGTTTCGGTCTCGGCGACGATCTGGGGATGAAGTTGGCGTAGAAAGCGGTTGACTTCGAGGTAACGGTAGTCTCGATCGGGAGTGAACCCCACCATTTGGTAGGCGCGAATCAGGCTGCCAAACCGATGGATATAGACGGAGGTGGATGGCATGTTCTCCGCCTCATCAATGATCAGGCCAGAAAGAATGCCGCGATTTGCGTAGAGGCTGCGCAAGCGCTCGATCAGTTCCCCATCCGTATAGCGCCGGGCACGCTCGCGGATGATGCCCTGCGCCGTGTAGAAAAGGTCGGGCTGAACGATGGGATCAAATGCATGTTCTTTTCGTATCCACATTTCCGGCGGATTTACCACTCGGGACTTCTTCAGCTTGAACGAGATCCGGTTATAGACATTGTTGCCGATATATTTCTCGTTCGTCAGTACCTCCTGAACGGTGGCGCGTGTCCAGTCGCGGGCGAGATCGTTTTGTATTTTCATGCCATTCAGTCGACCGGCGATCTCGGATGCGGAGATACACTCATCGATGAACCACTTGTAGATGAGATTGATGACGCGGACTTCATCGTCCGGGCCGGGAGTCAGGATGACGCGGTCAGTCTGCAGGCTCTTGTGCTCGCCTCGGGCCAGTTCGCTTTTGACTGAGCCCTTCTGGTCGACGAGTATGCGGCGTAGTCCATAGCCGGCTGGGCCACCTTGACGAAAACCGAGTTCAATCAGTCGGCACTGTCCGGCAAACACCTTTACTGACAGCTCACGACTATACTCACCGGCCATTGCTCGCTTGACACCTTTGACGATGGTGGAGACAGGAGAACCATCGTTTTCAAACTGCTCGGCACAATAGGCAACCTGGATGCCGGCGCGGCGACAGATATACTCGTAATACGCACTTTCGTCAGCGTCTTGGAAACGTCCCCAGCGGCTAACGTCGTAGACCAGGATAATCTGGAAATCCGCCGTGCCGGCCGTGGCATCCTTGATTAACTGTTGCAAAGCTGCACGTCCTTTAATTGCCAAACCGCTTCTGTCCTCGTCGGCATAGGTCTTGACGATCTCGATGCCGCGCCGAGAAGCGTACTCGCGTATTTTGTCGCTCTGGTTCTGCGTCGAGTACTGCTGATGATCGGTTGACATGCGAACGTACTCGGCGGCGCGGAAGATCGATTTCTGAATCGCTGCACCATTCTCTGCGTTGTCATCTTCCATACCGAAGGGCCGTCCTGTTTGATTTCAAGTTATGGCTCTCGGTTTCAAAAAATGATGACGCGTCATCCCACCCCACTACGACTGCGATGGAATGACGCGGAACATCCAAAGAATTGCGTCGAGAACATTGCGCGCGACACCATAGCAGCGGCTGGCGCTACGAGCCATAGCGTTCTCATTTGCAATTACTCGTCAGCACGCGTTAAAGGATTGCAACCGGCTGAAATAACGGTAATTTCGACAATCCACGCGTCCACCTTTGCAATTCCGTCTGAGTCAATGGGTACGAGCCAGTACCGCCCTGATTGCAAAGAGATATCCCGAATTGACACGTTCTCATTTGCAATCGGTGCACGTTTGGTCTTCAGATTGCGTTCGCGCTGGAGCTTTCTGTTCCGTTCCGTATAGTCCGGATGATCGGTGCGGTATTTCTGCCAGTAGCTCGGATGATCAGACGCCCAATCCCTGTTGCAATCGGCGTCATCCTGGCGGTATTTGGGATCAGTCTGGCGTTTTTTTTTCTGCCAAATCCGGTGACGTTCGCGCTGACATTCTGGAGCGGAGCAGTAAGCTTGGTTTAGGATTTGCGGGCGCGGTTCGAACTCCTTGCCGCAGGCGGCACAATAGATGACAGTCATCACGTTCTCCATATAAAAAATATGGAGCGTGCGCGACCAAACTGTTCAAGTATGCAATGCGGCAAATTGGACGATACGGAGCTGGCGAACCCAGAGGTGCTGCAACTTTTCGTGTTCAGGGTGCTGTACGATTGGGTGCGAGATCGAGGAATTCATGACGATGAATTGGTGGGGTCGTCAGGGTGGGAATTGAATTCACACCCCTTGTGGTGAAATCGAAGCACTGGAAAGAGAAAATGGACGGGCAACCAACCACGCGGAATTTCCCAACGCAAGGTACCGGTTGCGTGCAGTTTTCGGAGGTATTACAATTAAACTATGCGTAATACTCTAGGAGGCTCACATGCCAACGACGCTCACCAGTAAAGGTCAGGTCACTATTCCCAAGCAGATTCGCGATGCGCTGGATCTGGCACCGGGGTGTGC
Source organism: Pseudomonadota bacterium (assembly GCA_026399375.1). GTDB lineage: Bacteria > Pseudomonadota > Gammaproteobacteria > Burkholderiales > SG8-39 > 2-12-FULL-64-23. Next base: position 2,266 of record JAPLRD010000041.1, on the reverse strand, counting down.
GGTGGATTTCGCTGTCAACCGTGAGGGCGAAGTGGTGATCCACAAGGTAGGCGCGCGCCCGAGCCGCAAGCCGGACCGATTTGAGGCCGCCCGTGGCAAGGCAGACGTCAAATGGCGGACTGACGATTTGATGGCCTTGCTGCGCGGTGAGGACTGATGTTGCTGGTCGATACCAACGTGCTGGTCGACGTTCTGGAAAACGATCCAGAATGGGCGGACTGGTCGATCGGCCAATTGCGCGCCCAGTCGCAAGTTCAACGGCTGGCAATCAACCCGATCATCTACTCCGAACTGTCGCTGACCTTTTCGACGGTCGAAGCGTTGGACAAGGCCATAGAAAATATGGGCCTATCCGTGATCGAGGTGCCCCGCCCCGCCCTGTTTCTCGCCGGCAAGGCCTTTGTGCGTTACCGCCGCCAAGGTGGCACGAAAAGCAACGTACTCGGCGATTTTTTCATTGGAGCACACGCGGCCGTGTCCGGGCATGTCATTCTGACTCGGGATACACGGCGCTTCGCAGCGTATTTTCCCAGTGTGAAATTGATCGCGCCGGATATATCGGCATGAATGACCCAGCTGCAATCACACTCGCCCAGATCGAATCCCATCTGTGGGAGTCCGCCAACATCCTGCGCGGCCCCGTGGATGCTGCTGACTTCAAGACCTACATCTTTCCGCTACTGTTCTTCAAGCGCATCTGCGATGTGTGGGACGAGGAATATGCCGAGATCGTTGCCGATACAGGCGATGCCGAACTGGCGCTGTTCCCCGAATCCCACCGATTCCAGATTCCAGACGACTGCCGCTGGAACGACGTGCGTGTCGTTGCCACCAACGTCGGCAATGCCCTGCAGCGCGCAATGCGCGAGATCGAGAAAGCCAACCCCGACACGCTCTACGGCGTATTTGGCGATGCCCAATGGACCAATAAGGATCGGCTGTCAGATGCACTGCTCAAAGATTTGGTGGAACATTTTTCACGGCTGTCCTTCGGTAACGAGAACGTCGCATCCGACCTGATCGGCGATGCCTACGAATTCCTAATCAAGAAGTTCGCCGACGCCACCAACAAGAAGGCCGGCGAGTTCTATACCCCACGCAGCGTGGTGCGCTTGATGATCGAGATGCTCGACCCCAAAGAGGGCGAGACAATATACGATCCAGCTTGCGGCACCGGCGGCATGCTGCTTGCTGCGGTCCAGCATGTGAAGGATCGGCATGGTGACGTGAAGCGCCTGTGGGGCAAGCTCTTCGGCCAGGAGAAGAACCTGACCACCTCGTCCATTGCTCGAATGAACCTGTTTCTGCACGGCATAGAGGATTTCCAGATCGTGCGCGGCGACACCCTGCGCAACCCAGCTTTCTTCGATGGCGACCGCCTTGCCAACTTCGACTGCGTCATCGCCAATCCGCCGTTTTCACTGGAAAAGTGGGGCGAGGAACAGTGGATCAATGACCCCTTCGGCCGTAACTTCGCTGGCCTGCCGCCCTCCAGCTCTGGCGATTTCGCCTGGGTGCAGCACATGGTCAAGTCTATGGCCGAGGTCAAAGGGCGTATGGCCGTGGTGCTGCCGCAGGGCGCGCTATTCCGCAAAGGTGCCGAAGGCACTATTCGTCAGAAATTGTTGGAGATGGATCTGGTCGAGGCGGTCATCGGTCTGGCCCCGAACCTGTTTTACGGCACCGGCCTCGCCGCCTGCATCCTGGTGCTGCGAAAGAAGAAACCCGCCCAGCGGCGCAAGAAGATCATGATCGCCGATGCCTCGCGCCTGTTCCGGCGTGGCCGTGCACAGAATTACTTGGAACCGGAGCATGCCCTCGAAATCCAGCGCTGGTTTGAGAAGTTCGAAGATGTGCAGGATGCCGTGCGCGTTGTCGGTCTCGACGACATCAAGGCTGAGGACTGGACGCTCAACATCTCCCGCTACGTGCTGCCGCCCCTGCAAGAAGATATTCCGCCGCTCCCGGAAGCCATCGCTGCCTTCAAGGATGCGCTCACCCGCTGCCGCGAAGCGGAGGATCGGCTCGCCAAAGTGATGACCGAGGGAGGTTGGCTGCAATGAGCCTCACTGCCAGACCCGGAATCACACAACAAGAACTCGAAAGCTATCTCTGGGGCGCCGCCGTCCTGCTGCGTGGCCTGATCGACGCTGGCGATTACAAGCAGTTCATCTTCCCGTTGCTGTTCTTCAAGCGCGTTTCCGATGTGTGGGAAGAGGAATACCAAGCGGCGCTGGCCGATTCCGATGGCGACCTGTCCTATGCC
>JAPLRD010000418.1:1865-2436 GCA_026399375.1 Pseudomonadota bacterium | reverse complement strand
CTCGTCGTTATCGTCGATCACCAGCCTCATGATGGACGGTTTGCCCGCTCCCATGTCGTCGAGCCCCGGCATGCCGATTTGCGATGCCACAAGCGCGTTCAAGTGCGAGGCGAGCAGCTCGCGGTTACACAGGTCAAGCCGTGGCGCCATGACCGCCCCCGCCACCAAGGACGCCTGCTCCTTGAAGTAGTGCCGATCGTGAGGCGAATACGTCGAACAATAAGTGAATACCAGTGCCGCCTGGCCACTGCGACCAGCGCGCCCCGAGCGCTGCGCATAGTTGGACGGGTTGGGCGGCGCATTGCGCATGTGGACCACACTCAGGTTGCGAATATCAATACCGAGTTCCATCGTTGGCGAGCAGAACAAGGCGCTGATTTTCCCTTCGCGGAACTGATCTTCCCGTTCGATACGGACGTCCGCACTCAATTGCCCGGTGTGGTCGTCACCACGCAAGCGTTTTACCTTGGAAAAGTCGCGGGAATAAAGGCTGCGGAAGAAAAGATTCGGCCGAGGCGCTTGATTCTTGTAGGACCGCTGCTTGATGACGTCCGCTTTCACCGTCTCGCCA
>JAPLRD010000418.1:0-1696 GCA_026399375.1 Pseudomonadota bacterium | reverse complement strand
ATGAAGACGCGATAGTTCGGCCCTTTGAGGTCAATGTCGATGTCGTTCTGGCGGACATAGAGCTTGATGAATTTGCCTAGGGCGCTGGCCGGCCCCATGCTCTTTGAGGAAAACCGTGCCGACTTGTGGAGCGGATCGTAACGGATGAAAAAAGGCTCACGAAGCTCCTCGTTCCGGTCCAGCGTCCAGGGTGCCCGCAACAGCTCACGGAAGTGCTTTTCGTATTCCTTGATCTTGGACAGCGTCAGGTAGTTTTCGCTGTGAATGGCATATTCGAGGCGGAAGAAATCGAGGATGGTGCTAATGAACTCCTTGCGCTCATCGAGCTTCAGGTCGCCGATCAGAGGAAAGCTGTTCCAGGCGGCATCTGCCGCACGGCGGTCAAGGTCGGCATACGTGACGGTGAGCAGACCACACTGTTCAAGATTAGGCAGAACAATCCGCCAGCTTCTGCGCAGATCCGCGATGGCTCGGTACAGCAGGTAGTCCTGAAAGCAGCGTTCGTAGTCATCCCGGACCGATGCGAACTGAGGCTCTTCATTACGGTTGCCGAATTCCGTGAATGGCACGGCAAGCGCCTTGAAAATCGCTTCGCCGAGCGTGGCATAGGGCAGGGTCTGGTTAGGCGCCAGTTCGAGCGCCTTGCGGATTCCGGCGCGCAGACGAACCACCTGGACAAAGTCATTGAAGTGCCCGGCTTGCAAAGCCGCATCCTGCCGGTTGTCGGTGAAACTGAGGAGCTTCTGGTCCTCCTGCCGGTAGCCGGCATCATTGAGCCGATTGAGCATGGAGAAGGCTGTGATGGTGGTGGATGTACTGCGGCCTTCGCTGCCCAGCTTCGTCAGCTTGGTTCCCTCATTGGTCTTGGTGTCGTAAAAAATGCCTGCCGTTGGATCGAACAACAGCGGAGCTTTCATGAACCAACCCCACCATTTCAGCGGCTTTGATTCCGAGCACTCACCCAATTCGTTGAAATACAGCTTGATCGGAAAGGATGCTTTTTTCTTCGAGTCGGGCACGGGACCGGTTTTGGTCTGGCGCACCCATGCCTCCGGAAGCAGTTCGCTGTCTTCCAGCGGATCCCAGATATCTTCCCCGACGATCAGATAGCCATCCGTCGCCTGTGAATCCTCATCCGAGCTTTCCCTAAATTCACGGGGCTCAAGGCGATTCTCTATCCTGGAAACAGAAATGAACGCGTGGCCACTGGCTCGACTGAACACATTCGGAAAGATCGGCTTCTTGTCTGCCTCGTCGGCTTTGAAAATACCAGGCTCAAGCGTGATGAAACGCTTTTCATCCTGATCGAGTGTTGTATAGACAGACCCGGTTTGCGAGATGAATTGATGAAGCTTGAAGGGCAATTGCGTGTAGCGTTGTCCTGCCTCCTGCATTCGTTGATTGACGGCGCTGATCCACTGCAACAGAAGCTGCAGAAATATCAGGCAAACGTCGGCCGATTTTCCCGAGGCTAGAGCAAGCGATTCAACAATCGCAGACAGGCGCTGTGGCTTTCCCCGCACCAGTCGCCCTTCTCGCTCTTCGAGTGCTACGGCGTTTTCAAGCCATACCGCAACTGGATGCAATTTCAGACTGTCGGCATCGGCGTTCTGATTTACGCCTGCATCAATCGCTTGGGCCAATGCGTCTGACGATGGCAATAATCCCTTGTAGTCGAGCGAGCGGGCGAGTGTCT
>JAPLRD010000427.1 GCA_026399375.1 Pseudomonadota bacterium | reverse complement strand
GATGGACGGGCTGCAGGTGCTCGACGCGATCCGCGCCGACGCGAGCCTGAAGGACACGCAGGTGATCATGGTCACCGCGCGCGGTCAGGCGAAGGATTACGAAACGGGGATGAGCCGGGGCGCGAACGCCTATCTGATCAAGCCCTTCAGCCCGATCCAGCTCGTCAACAGCATCAAAGACCTGGTCAAATGAATCCGCAGGAGGCCGGCCGGCCCGCCGCCGGCCAGACCCAGCGCCTGGCCGGAGCGTCGCGCGACGCCTCGCTGCACGATCAGCTTTATCGCTACGCCCAGGACATGCAGGAACTGCTGGAGAACCACAACCAGCTGGAACAGCGCTATCGCACCCTGAGCGAATCCTACGCCAGCCTGGCCGAAGGCAGGACCGTGCTCGAAGGCCTGATCCATGCCTCGCGCGACATCTACCTGATGACCGACCGCAAGGGCACCATCCTGCGCTGCAACCCGGCGGCCGAAGCGATCGCGCCGCTGTCGCAGTTGCTGGGCGCCTACACCGCCGACCTGCTCGAGCCTGCGCATCTGCAGCACCTCGAACTGCTGCTCGAAGCGCTGCAACAAGGCGGCGAAGCGCCCGCGCACGGGCTGGAGCTGAACATCCACGCGGGCGGGGCCTCCACGCTCATCGCCTCGGTCTCCCCGATGCCGGCCAGGGTGAACGGGGATTTGCGCGGCATTCACTGGATGATCCGCGACGTAACCCAGGAGCGTGAAGCCGAGTTCGAATCGAGAATATCCTCGCTGGTACTGAGCAACGCCGTCGAAGGCGTCATGATCACGGACTGCAACGGCGACATCCTTGCGGTCAACCCGGCCTTTACGCGCATCACCGGCTATAGCGCCGAAGAGGCGGTGGGCTTTCTGCAATCCGGCCTGCAGGACAAGGCCTTCTACGAAAAGATGTGGGACGCGCTGCGCAGCGAAGGACGCTGGCAGGGACAGGTCACCAATCGCAAGAAAAACGGCGAACTCTATACCGAGTGGATGGCCTTGACCTCGGCCAAAGACGCCGAGGGCAAGGTGCTGAGCTACATCGCGGTGTTCTCCGACCTCACGCCGCTCGCACAGGCCGAAAAGCGCCTGTTCCACCTCGCCTACCACGATGCGCTGACCGACCTCCCGAACCGCCAGTTGCTGCAGGACCGCCTGCAGCAAATGATAGGGCTCGCCGAGCGCCGCGGCGAAACCTTCTCGGTGCTGCTCGTCAATGGCGCTGAAGGAGATTGCCGCGCGCCTGAGCGCATCGATGCGCGCGGTCGATACGGCCGCGCGGCTGGGCAGCGACCATTTCGCCATCCTCGCGCCCAATCTTGCGCGCGAAGCCGACATCGATCTCGTCGCCGACAAGATCGTCAACGCGCTCAGGGCTCCCCTGTCGATCGACGGGCACGAGTTCACCATAGGCGCCAGCATCGGCTGCGCGCTGTATCCGGATCACGGCAAGGACGCGGAGTCGCTGCTCAGGCACGCGGACGCGGCGATGTCCCGGGCCAAGCAGTCGGGCGGCAATGGCCATGCGATTTACCGGGCCGCGCAAGCGTCTGCTTTGCCAGGCGACAGCTCCGGCCGATGAGCCGCCGAGCCGGCCCCGCTGCTCAAACCTATGCCTCCCCAACAGAAAAAGCCCCTATGACGAACCTGAACTTCCTGCGCCCCCGGCACTGGCTGGCGCTGCTCGCGCCGGCCGTAATTTGCAGCGCGCAGGCAGCCGCGCCTGTGGTCCTCGGCATCAGCGCCGAATACAGCATGAAGAACAGCCTGGCCGCGCAGTCGATCGAAAAAGGCGTGAAGCTCGCGA
>JAPLRD010000294.1 GCA_026399375.1 Pseudomonadota bacterium | reverse complement strand
TCGCCCCGCGGACAGACGATTCTGTCGATGAATTCCCGCGGCAGCCCCTCCGCGGCGAGTTGGCGCCTTACGATTCCCGATTTGGCGTCGCTGCCAATGACCCCAAGGTGGGAGATCGTCATCTTCCGTTGTTCGATCGCTTTGAGAATAGGCATGTCCGATCCGTGACCCATGGTCATCAGGATGACATCGGCGCCAGGTGCAATCCGGTCGATGCCGTCGCAATAGTTGCCGACGCGGCAGGCTTCCAGCTTGTCACTGCGCGGCAGCCGCTCCAGCCATTCGGCGCGCGTGTCCACACAGACCACGTGGCAGTCGAGCTCGACCAGAAACCGGCACAGCGTTTGCGCGACGTGGCCGGCCCCGAAGATCACAATGTTCCAGGTGAGCTCCTGCCGATGCACTTCGAAAAACAAGGCCAGTTCCCCGCCGCAGGTCATACCGAGATCTTTCTGCAGGTTGTAGCGCCGGAAGTCGGTGTTTGCGACCTTGTCGCCATCGAGAAGCTCCAGCGCCCTTTTCTGGCAGGTCGCCTCCAGCGTACCCCCGCCCACGGTCCCGTGCACTAGGCCCTTGCCGGTAAATATCGCCCGCGCGCCGGTGACCTGCGGAATACTACCTCGCGCATCGACGATAGGGTCTCATCGCTTGCCAGCCGCCAAGCGGGCAAACACATATAGTTTGAATTTCAAACTATATGAGGGCCGGCCAAGGGTGTCAACGGCTTAACAAGCTATATGGGCAAGATCACGAGATCGCTGTTCTTCCATAAGGGTTCTTGTCCATTATGATTCTCATCCCCGCTTCTCTTGCACTAGATCGATTGTCTAAGCATTTCCCGATTCTTGTCTGTCGATGCAAGATCTTGAACTCCTCCGGCACCGAATTTCCTTATCTTTATGCCTCCTGCAATCTTCGGAAAATCAGAGACGATGAGCAGTTCGTCCGGCAGTTTATATTTGGCCACCTTGTCCTGGCAGAATTCACGGATCTCTTTCAAGGAGATTTTGACGCCGTCTTTAGGAATGACGCACGCGCAGATGCTTTCTCCCAAGACGGGATTTGGTGTCCCCACGACACAAACCTGCGATACGCAGGGGTGCTGCAGAATCAGTGATTCAATCTCCGTGGGATATATCTTCAATCCCCCCCGGTTTATCAAATCCTTGTTTCTGCCGAATACCGTGATGAATCCGTTCTTGTCTATGGATACTAAGTCGCCTGTATGCAGCCATCCGTCTTTTTCGAACTGTTTTCTCGTTTCGTCCGGGTCTTGCCAATAGGCCTTTAGGACGTGCGGCCCACGAATCATCATTTCGCCAATTTCACCAGTGCCAGCCAGATTACCTCCATCGATGCTGATAGCTTTCACTTGAGTCCCCGTAAGTGCTTTGCCGACACTTTTCTTCCGAACATCGAGCAAAGTTCCAAACGGAGACATTGTCCCTGGCCCAGGTCCGCTTTCCGAATTTCCCCAGAAAGGCGCCAAGTATATGTTCCTATCCTCTCCCCACTGAACTACCTGTTCCGGGCATATCTGGCCGGCAAGATAGCCGGCCCTCAAACTGGACAGGTCATACCGGTCGATGTTCGGATGATTCATTTCAAGGATGTAATGCGCGGGAGCACCGTGCTGAAGGGTAGCCCTCTCTAATTCGATGAGTCGGAATGCGTCTTCCGCATTGAATGCCTCAAGCAAAGCAATGGATGCCTGGATCAGGACCGGCTGAACGAGTCCGGTTCCACACCCGTAGGAATGGGTCAGGGGAAGTATCCCCGCGAAAATGTCATCCGCCGTCGCTCTGACGCCATCAACATAGGAATACGCGCCCCTGACAACCTGGCGATGCGTGATCATCGAGCCCTTCGGTACTCCGGTTGTCCCGGAGGTATAGATCAACATGGAAAGATCCTGCTGGATGTCGATCGAAGGTTTCGTGAATCTCTTTTCTTCTCCTCTGGAGAGCATATCTTCAAAGCAGAGGACACCTTCCCCGCAGCCCACCCCAATCGAAATGACATCGGAGAGGTGCGGGGCGCTACCTCTAGACTCCTGAACGAGCCCGAGATTGTCAGAGCCAACCGTCCCCTTCTGGACGAAGACCGCTCTGGCTTGAGAGTTATTCAGAATGAACGTCAATTCGTTGATCTTGTGCGCCGAATTGACCCACGCTATTACTGCGCCAATCTTCTGCAGGGCGAAAAAGGCGACATACAATTCGATGCAATTGGACAGGTATATCGCAACTCGTTCCCCTTTCTCGATCCCGATCTCCTGAAGACTCGCCGCAACAGCAGTCGATTGCGCGTCGAGTTCTCTATAGGTGATGCGACCCTGCTTAAAGGAAATACAGACCTTATCGGGCACAATGCTTGCGCTTCTTTCTAGGCATTCCCCCACCGACAGGTGTTCAATATTCTTATAGGTGGTGACAACACCGAGCTTGTCCATGAGGTCCCCTGTTTTGCCCCGGAAATCTGATCTGCAATACACCTGCCGATGCCTACGGAACTCCAGCGCAAGGGGTTGTTCCGGACTCAGACCCCGAGATAGCGATGCTGTACGTCCTGGTTTGCCGTCAGGTTTTCGCTACTGCCGCTCCAGACCACGCGGCCTTTCTCCAGCACGTAGTGGCGGTCCGCGATGCGCGCGAGCGCCTTGACGTCCTTGTCGATCACCAGGATAGACAGCCCTTCGCCCTTCAATCGCTCCAGTGAACGGTAGATGTCGGCGCGGATCAGCGGCGCGAGCCCTTCGGTAGCTTCATCCAGGATCAGCAGCTTCGGATTGGTCATCAGCGCGCGGCCGATTGCGAGCATCTGCTGCTCGCCGCCGGAGAGTTGGTTGCCGTAGTTGCGCCGCCGCGCCGCAAGGTTGGGGAAGAAATCGAACACTCGGTCCAGCGTCCACGGATTTGCCGCGCCGCTGCGGTTCGCGGCGGTGGCGATAAGGTTTTCGCGCACGCTGAGATTGGGGAAGATCTGACGCCCTTCCGGCACCAGGCCTAGGCCAGCCTGCGCCACGCGGAACGAGGGCAGACCATGCAGCCGTTTGCCCTCGAACGCGATGGTCCCTGCACGCGCGCGCACCACGCCCATGACGGAGAGCACGGTCGTGGTCTTGCCCATGCCGTTGCGACCGAGCAGTGTGACCACCTGTCCGGCTTCAACGGTGAAGGACACGCCGAACAGAACCTGTGAAACGCCGTAGGCGGTCTCCAGGGCTTCGACGTTCAGCATTCTGAGAATCTCATTCGGCGTCCTCGCCCAGATAGGCCCGCCGCACATCGGAATTAGCGCGGATTTCTTGAGGGGTACCGGTGGCGATGATACGCCCGTAGACCAGCACCGAGATGCGGTCAGCGAGGGAGAACACGGCGTCCATATCATGCTCGACCAGGATGATAGCCTGGCGACCCTTCAATCTTGCCAGAAACGCGACCATGCGCTGCGACTCTTCACTGCCCATGCCCGCGACCGGTTCGTCGAGCAGCAGCAGTTGAGGGCCCGTGGCGAGCGCCATTGCCACTTCGAGTTGGCGTTGTTCGCCATGCGCGAGGTTCGCGGCCAGCACGTTGGCGCGCGCACCCAGTCCGACATCCTCCAGCATGCGCCGTGCCGGATCGCGCAGCTCGGCCTCCTCCTGCGCCTTGCGCCAGAAACGAAAGCTGTGCCCGGCGTGCGCCTGCACGGCGAGCGCGACGTTGTCGAGCGCGGTGAAATCGCGGTAGATGCTGGTGATCTGGAACGAGCGGGCAAATCCGGCACGCGCACGCGCGGGCGCCCGCAGCGAGGTGACATCCCTGCCAGAAAACCGGATCGTCCCTGCGTCTGGTCGAAGGTCCCCAGAAAGCAGGCTGATGAAAGTGGTCTTGCCGGCGCCGTTCGGTCCGATCACCGCATGCGTCTCGCCTTCAAGTAGCTCAAAGTCGATACCGTCGCTGGCGCGTAACGCGCCGAAGGACTTGCACAGCCCGCGTGCAACCAGGAGCGCATTAGCCATTGCGCGCTCCAGGCATCACTCCGGCCAGACCCTTCCGAAAGAAGATTACGGACAAGACCAGCAAAGGCCCGAGAATCACCTGCCAGTGCTCGGTCCATCCGGCGAGTACGGTCTCGACGACCAGCAGCACCACTGCGCCGAGCAACGGGCCCGCGCTGGTCGCTATGCCGCCGAGAATCACCATGAACATGATTTCGCCCGAACGCGTCCAGTGCATGAAATCCGGCGTGATGTACGCGGTGTGGTTGGCGAGCAGCGCACCTGCCAGCCCGCACAGCGCGCCGGCGATCACGAATGCGGCCAAGCGATACAGGTAGGGCGAAAATCCAATGGCGCGCGAACGCACCTCGTTCGACTTGGTGGCACGCAGCACCATGCCGAAGCGCGAGTTCACCAGTCGGTGCACTAGATAGAGCGACCCAAGCATCAGTGCGAGCACCAGGTAGTAAAACGTGGCCGGATCGGCGAGATCGACCATGCCGGAGAACTGGCTGCGCGTCTTGATGCGCATGCCGTCATCGCCGCCGAACACTTCGAGCGAAACTCCGAGGTAGTAGAGCATTTGCGTGAAAGCGAGCGTAATCATGATGAAGTAGATGCCGCTGGTACGGATCGACACGGCGCCGATGGCTAGTGCTGCCAGCGCCGAGGCACCGATGGCCAGCGGCCATTGCAGCCAGCCGCTGTGCACCCCGTAGAAAGCGAGGATGCCGACCGCATATCCGCCGATCCCGAGGTAGGCGGCGTGACCGAAGGACACCATACCCCCATATCCGAGGATCAGGTTCAGACTGACCGCCGCGATTGCAAAAATCATCACGCGACGCATCAAGTCGAGGTAGAAAGGCTGCTTCAGCGCGGCCACGACCGGCGGCAGGAGAACCAGCAGCACGATCACCCCCGCCCAGAACACTACGCGCGCACGCGAAGGCATCAGCTTCCCCTCGACGGAAACAGGCCTTCGGGCCGCACCGCCAGTACCACTGCCATCAGCAGATAGATCAGCATCGAGGCGAGCGCCGGACCGGCGGCCTCGGCCGCGGTGGGCGAGATGATGCTGCCCAGG
>JAPLRD010000275.1 GCA_026399375.1 Pseudomonadota bacterium | reverse complement strand
GCGCGGCTCAGGGTGATCTCCTCGCGCATCGAGCCGGTGTCGTAATTGATGGTGCGGATCTGGCTGTGAACGGTGATCTTCGGCCAGGCAGCGCCTGGCGTGAACGCCTGGCCAAAGGTGTAACCCGTGCCTTCGGCCGTGTAGCGGACCGATTTCAGTTCGCCGGCGCCCATCGCCGCAGAAGCGCGTTTGAGCACACCCGCTGCTTCTTCGCCGGATGCGGCCCCGGGCAAGAACGCAAGAGCCGCCGCCGACAGCGTCAGCCCGGTCAATGCCATGCGTGTAATCGTCCTGTGTGCAAGCATCTTGTCCTCCCTTGTTTTTGTGTGAGTGAAGGTAAACAGCCGAGCCTCCCGTTTATTCCCGGCCCGAGTGTGTGCGGCGGCGCGGACTGTGCAAATGCCCTATGCGCCTCGGTTAAATCCATGCTCGAGGCAGGGCTGTTTACGCCGCGTGGACGTACGAGCCGCGAGCGAAAAGTGTAGAATTACGGTCCAAACAGGAAGTCGATTTCATATCTCCAAGGGTGACACCGCCATGCGCAAATACCTGCACATCAATCTCAACGACCGCACGGTCAGGGCCGAAGAATTCAACGGCGAACAGATCATCCGGGCAGGCCGGCACTTCATCGCCAAGACCCTGCTCGAGCTCGGGGCGGCGAAGGTCGATCCGCTGTCGCCGGAGAACCCGCTGATCTTCTCCGCCGGTCCGTTCGCGGGTACTAATTTCTCCAACGCCAACCGGCTCTCGGTCGGCTGCAAGAGCCCGCTGACGGGCGGCATCAAGGAAGCCAACTCGGGCGGCACCTTCGGCTTCGCCCTCGGGCAGCTGGAAATGGCGGGGTTTACGCTTTACGGCGCGTGCAAGGAGTGGGTGGTGATCCGCATCACCAAGGAAGGCGCGCTCACGTATGAAACCGCCGAACCTTTCATGGGCAAAGGCACCAACGAGACCGCCGAGCTGCTGTTCGAAAAATACGGCAAGAAGATTGCCTTCGCCATGTGCGGGCCGGTGGGCGAGTACCTGGGCCTGATGGCGGGCATCTCCATCACCGACACCGACGGGCGGCCTTCGCGGCTCGCCGCGCGCGGCGGCGTCGGCGCCGTCATGGGCTCGAAGAAGGTCAAGGCCATCGTCATCGACGTGCACAAGATGCCGACCTTCCATGATCGCAAGAAACTCATGGGCTCGATCCGCGAATACGGCGTGCGCCTGGCGAAGGAGCCGGCGATCAACACCTTCAAGACCACCGGCACGGCGATGATGGCGGATATCACCAACCGCATCGGCGCGCTGCCGGTGCGCAACTTCAGCGTCGGTCGCCTGACCGAGGCCTCCGAAGGGCCGCTCAAGCTGGGCGGCGACTACATCCGCGAACTGAACTCCAGCCGCGGCGGGCATATTTCGCACGCCTGCATGCCGGGCTGCACCATCGAATGCAGCAATGTCTACGTGGACGAAGGCGGCAAGGAAATCGTATCGCCCCTGGAATACGAGACCCTGGGCCTGGTGGGCAGCAACTGTGGCCTGGATCACCCGGACCAGGTCGCGCGGGTCAACGCGGTCATCAACGACCTCGGCATCGACACCATCGAGGCCGGCGCCATGATCGGAGTGCTGATGGAAGCGGGCCTGGGCAAATTCGGCGACGAAGCCTTCATGTTGAAGGTGCTCGAGGACATCCGCGAGGGCAACGAGCGCGGCCGCATTTTTGCGCAGGGTTCCGCGCGTGCAGGAGCGCACTACAAGGTCAAACGCATACCCGCGATCAAGCAGCAGGGCATCAGCGCCTACGACCCGCGCGTGTGCGAAGTGACCGGCATCTCCATGATGTTCACGGCGCAGGGCGCCGACCACACCGCGGGCAATCTGCCGGTGTTCGACTGCAAGGACAAGACCACGGCGGAACTGGCGGCGGCGAGCCTGGGCATCCAGATCGCCTGCGCCGCGGCCGATTCGCTTGGCCTGTGCATCTTCGGGCGCTCGGTCACCAGCGTCAGTTCCGAACTCATGGTCACCGCGCTGAACGACGCAGCCGGCACCAGTGTCGATGTGTCATTCATGAAGACGCTGGGCCTGGAGGCGCTGAAGATGGAGTGGGAGTTCAACAAGCAGGCTGGCTTCACCGAAAAGGACGACGAGCTGCCGGAGTTCTTCTACACCGAGCCGCTCGCGCCGAGCAACAAGTCCGCGCGCCATCACGCCGCCGAAGTCAACAAGAGCTTCCGCGAGCTGCTCGCCTCCTGACCGGTCATCACCTCCCTCTCCCCGCTTGGCGGGGATGAGGCTGGACACACGACCGTACCCGCGTACGGTCGTGTGCCTGCCGAATCCGAGCGACTCCGGCGCGAGGTGGGGAGGGCAGGGAGGAGACGGCGACAAGATCAAAACTGCCACAGCGGAACTTGAAATGACCCAGTCCGTAGGCTGCCCCAACTGCTACAGAGCGATGGAGCGGCGAAATTTGGAGCGCTTCGACGGGGGCGAACTCGCGGTCGATCTGTGCTTCCGCTGTCGCGTCATCTGGTTCGACGCCATGGAAAGCCCGCAACTGGCGGCCGGGGCGGTGATGGAGTTGCTGCATATGATCCGCGGCCAGGGCGTCGAGCCGAGGCAGCTCCTGCGCGCAAACCTCAATTGCCCGCACTGCCGCTTGCCGCTGCTGCGAACGGATGACCTCGTCAAGGGCGGCCGCATCCGCTATTTCCGCTGCGAGCAGGACCGCGGGCGGCTCACGCCCTTTCTGCAGTTTCTGATCGAAAAACAGTTCGTGCGCGTGATGACGCGGCAGGAAATCCGCCGCCTCGGGTTGGAAGTGCGCCAGGCGACCTGCTCTTGCTGCGGCGCGCCGATCGATCTGCTGAAGCAGGAACAGTGCGAACATTGCATGGCGCCCTTTGCCGTGCTCGATGCCGACGCGGTGGAGCGCGCCGCGCGCGTCTGGGCCGAGCGCGCCGAGGTGCGCAAACAGGGCCGCGTCATCGCCGAGAAGGCCATCGAGCAGCTGCGCAAGCTCGAACAGTGGAAATTCGACGAAGGCGGCGACCTGCTGCAGCAGAGCATCGACATGATGGGGCGATAGTGCTTGAGCGGACTGCGTCGGGCGCTTTTCCGCCTGGCCGCATGCGGCGGAAATACATTCTTACAATGTTTGCGTTGAACCAAAGCCGCTCGAACCCCATCATGCAGGGGCGGGGGCGCCGCCTTACAGTCATTTCGTCGCCCGCGGGAAACGAAATCCCGGCGCACCGGCCAAATCCAACCCGGCGCCGATAGCAGGGCTGACTTTGCATACTTCACATACCAGCGGCTGCGCATTCCGGCGCCGCGAGACGGAGCGCGAATGAGACGGAATTGGCTATGGATACTCTTTGCCCTGGCGACGGCGGCGCAGGGCGCATCGCTCGCCGCGGAAACGCCCTATCTGCCGGAATTGAAGCCGGCACGGCAGGAGGCGCAGGCGGCATTGCTGGCGGCTGAAGTGCTGGCGCGCTATCACTACAAGGGTGTGCCGCTGGACGACGCCTTGTCGGAGAAGATATTCGACCAATATCTCAAGTACCTCGATTCCGAGAAGCTGTTTTTCGTACAGGCCGACATCGACCGGCTCTCCGGCGACCGGACCCGGCTCGACGACGCCATCCTGAAGGCAGACCTCGGCGTACCGTTCGCCATTTTCAATCTTTACGGGCGACGCGCGGCCGAGCGCTATGCCTACGCCCGCACCTTGCTCGGCACGGGGTTCGATTTCCAGCAAAACGAAAGCTACCAGTACGCGCGGGAAAAGGAAGCCTGGCCGAAGACCGAAGCGGAGATGCGCGAGCTGTGGCGCAAGCGGATCAAGAACGACTGGCTGCGGCTCAAACTGGCCGGCAAGGCCGACAAGAGCATCGTCGAAATTCTCGACAAGCGCTATGAAAACTCTCTCAAGCGCCTCGGCCGGGTAAAGAGCGCAGACGCGTTTCAGGCGTTCATGAACGCCTACACCACGGCGATCGAGCCCCATACCAACTACATGGGGCCGCGGGCGGCCGAGGATTTCGACATTTCGATGCGACTCTCCCTGGTCGGTATAGGCGCGGTGCTGGCCGAAGTGGACGAGTACACCACGATACGGGAACTGATACCCGGCGGGCCTGCAAGGCTCTCGGGACTGCTCAAAGTCGGCGACCGCATCGTCGGCGTCGCACAAGGTGAAACGGGCGCCATGACGGACGTACTGGGCTGGCGCCTGGACGACACGGTCAGGCTGATTCGCGGCGCGGCGGACACGGTCGTACTGCTGGACGTGCTGCCGGCTGACGCCGGGCCCGACGGCAAACACAAAACGGTTTCCATCGTTCGCAAGACGATCAGCCTGGAGGAGCAGGCCGCCAAAGCGACCGTGCACACCATAACGGAGGGCAAGGCCACCCGCCGCGTCGGTGTGATAGCACTTCCCTCCTTCTACGAAGATTTCTCGGCCAGGCAAAAAGGGGTCAAGGATTACAGAAGCGCGTCGCGCGACGTGGCGCGCCTGCTGGACGGATTCAATCGGGAAAAGGTCGACAGCGTGCTGATCGACTTGCGCAACAACGGCGGTGGTTCCCTGCAGGAGGCGGTCAAGCTCACCGGCCTGTTCATCGACAAAGGGCCGGTGGTGCAGCAGCGCAATGCAAGCGGCGAGATCACGGTTGAGAACGACACCCAGGCCGGCGCCGCATGGGATGGTCCGCTCGGCGTCCTGATCAACCGGGGTTCAGCGTCTGCAGCGGAGATTTTTGCCGCCGCCATCCAGGATTACGGCCGCGGCCTGATTCTCGGCGAGACGAGTTTTGGCAAGGGGACGGTGCAAACCATGATCAACCTAGACCAGGTCGCAAATAGCGGCAAGCCGCAGCTGGGCGAATTGAAACTGACCGTCGCCCAGTTTTTTCGCATCAACGGAGGGACCACGCAATTGCGCGGCGTGAAACCGGACATCGCCTTCCCTGCGCTCTACGATGCCGAGAACGCCGGTGAATCCAGCTTCGACAACGCGCTTCCATGGACGCAGATCAAGTCGGCGAAGTATTCGCCGGTCGGCGACCTGAGGGGCCTGCTGCCCGTCCTGTCGACGCTGCACGAGGCGCGCGTGAAGAAGGACAGGGACTTCCAGTATCTGCAGGAAGACATCGCGGAGTTCACCCTTCAGCGCAGGAAGAACCTGGTCTCGCTGAACGAGGCCGCGCGACGCAGGGAACGCGACGCCCGGGAAGCCCGGCTTGCGTCCCGCGAATCGCCGGGGGAGGGCGGCAGGAGCGAACAATCGGACGCGGGCGGCATGGAACCTGCGCGCGGGAAGGCCGGTGCGCAGCGCGATGACGGCCTGCAACCCGGCGAACGCAAACTCGCCAATGAACTGGCGGATGAAAAAGCGCGGAAGAATGCCAAGGATCTTTTCCTGAACGAATCCGTGCGCATACTCGGCGATCAGGCGGGGATATCGAAGAGCGGCGCGAGGCTTGCGGTGCGGGCCAGACCGGGTTCCGCGTCGCTGCCGGACTAGCCCGTATGCGGCGGCACGCGGATGCGCCATGCGGCCCCGTGTTGAAACACGGGGTCATCCATGTCAACATCCGGCCTGCGCTCTAAAGTCCGCCTCAATCACGCCAGAGGAAAGTCCATGCGTACTGTACATCTGAGTGGCCCGCTCGCCATTGCGCTCGCGTTCTTCGCGGCCCTGGCGCAGGCGCAGAGCTACCCCGCCAAGTCGATACGCATGATCGTGGGTTTCCCGCCGGGCGGCACGACTGACGTGATCGGCCGGCTGGTGGCGGCGAAGCTGAGCGAGCGCCTGGGGCAGCAGGTGGTGGTGGAAAACCGCCCCGGCGCGAGCGGCATGATAGGCGCCGACGCGGTGGCCAAGGCATCCCCCGACGGCTATACGCTCCTGATGTCGAGCAGCACGCACGCCACTTTTACCAGCCTGTACCACAAGATCCCATTCGATCCGGTGAAGGATTTCGAACCGGTGTCGTTCATCGGCACGACCCCTTATGTGATGGTGGTGCACCCCTCGCTGCCGGTGAAGTCGGTCGCGGATCTGCTCGGCCTTGCGAAAGCGCGTCCCGGACAACTGAACTACGCCGCGTCGACGCCCGGCACCGCGCAGCACCTCGCATGGGAGCTGTTCAAACGCTCCACCGGCACCGATCTGACCTACATCGCCTACAAGGGCACCGGCGCGCTGATGCCCGACCTGCTCTCGGGCCGGTTGCAGGCCGCAATCGACAATGTGGCGGTGATGACGCAACACGTAAAGAACGGCGCCCTGCGCGGCATCGCCGTGACCAGCCCCAAGCGCTCGCCGCTGCTGCCCGACCTGCCGACCATCGCCGAGTCCGGCGTGCCGGGGTTCCAGGCCATAGGCTGGTTCGGGGTGTTCGCGCCTGCTGGTACGCCGGAGCCGGTGGTCAAAGTCCTGACCGAAAAAATCGCAGGCGTGCTGAAACAGCCCGACGTGCTGGAGCGCATGTCGGAACTCGGTGCCGAGGCGGCCTCGGGCGGCCAGGACGACCTGCGCAAACTGCTCGCGAACGAAATGGCCGTGTGGGGCAAGGTGATACGCGACTCGGGCGTGAAGATCGACCAGTAAGAAACCCGCGGCAACTATATTGGTTATTCCTGATCGGTGATTGATTTGCGCATGTGCGATGCACGATGTTTGCGGAGTGCTGATTCGTCTGCCTCAGATCGGCCATAGCCGGACTGCGGCTTCATTGGCCTAAAGCCGGGTGAATCGCTAGCAGTGCGCCCTAGGCGGGACGGCCGCTAGCGCAACCGCGTTACTTGCGCTATGTGTCGATTCCAGCCGGTTGAAACGCGGCTTAAAGAATCGCAAAAAGCGCCCCGATTTGTCCAAGCCAGAGGCGCAACGGGTATACTGCGCGCCTTCGAGATTGCGCCCATGCCTGCCCATTCCTATTCATTGACCAAGTTGCACTCGCGCCATGCCGGGCGCTGACAAGAGCACCGCCCGGATATGGCTTAAAGCCATGCCCGGACTGTTCGTGATCTTGTGGAGCAGCGCATTTGTCAGCGCCAAGTTCGGTCTGCCTTACGCCGAGCCGCTGACCTTCCTGCTGTTGCGCTTTGTCTTCGTGGTGGCGCTGATGCTGCCGCTCGCGCTGGCGATGCGCGCGGGCTGGCCGCGCACCGTCACACAGTTTGCCCATGCCGCGGGGGTTGGCGTGCTGATGCATGCTGCCTGTCTCGGCGGGACCTTCTGCGCCATTTATCTGGGCATGTCGGCCGGGGTAAGCGCGCTGATTGTCAGTATTCAGCCCATACTCACTGCGTTCGCCAGTGCGCTTTTGTTCGGCGAGCGACTGCGGGCGCGGCAATGGGTCGGGCTGGTTCTGGGATTCGGCGGCGTGCTGCTGGTGGTATTGGGCCGCTCGGCGCTTTCGGGCATCACGCCGATGACGCTGGCCCTGTCGGTGCTGGCGTTGGTATCCAGCACCGCCGGCACGCTCTACCAGAAGCGATATTGTGGCGCAGTCGACTTGCGCGCCGGCTCGGTCATTCAGTTTTCCGCTGCCGGCGTGGCGCTGCTGCCGCTGGCACTGGTCTTCGAAACCATGCAGGTGCGCTGGACCGGGGAATTCATGCTGACGCTCGCATGGCTGGTACTGGTGGTGTCGATTGGCGCGGTTTCGCTGCTGTATCTCCTCATTCGCAAGGGCACTGCGACCACAGTCGCCAGTTTCTTCTATTTCGTTCCGCCAGTCACGGCGTTGATGGCATACGCAATGTTCGGAGAAACGCTCAGCGCGATGGCGATTGCGGGGATGGCGTTGGCCGCCATAGGCGTGGCTCTGGTGGTCTATCGGCCGATTAGGGAATGATGAAGCGCATTGCATGGCATGTTCATCTTGAAGCGCCGCTGGATGCTGGAACGCGCGGCGGTTGCGGCGAATCATTCATGGAATGCGGATATCCAATATATTTTGCTGCGGTCAATCACAGAGGAGCATGAGGCTAAGCGTCCCAACGGAAGTTAGCGCAGGCGATATACATCCATATCGAAATAGGGTCCAAGGCTGGCCGCTGCAGGGCGCGTCAGGTGAGCGCGATGTACTTCTCGTCTCCCTGCTGTTCGCGTTCGAAAGCCAGGAAATCGTAGTATCCGCAGCGTGTGCCCTCGGGATACTTGCGGCAGACGCCGGGCCGCGATTCATACACCGTGCACCGGCGCTTCTTCTGGTCGAAAAACAGGCAGGCCGAGCCGAAGATCCTGTCCCGCTTGTGGCGCAGCAGGCGCGCCTTGCCCTTGGCGTCGGGCTTGGTGAAACGCTGCTCGCCGCGCGCATGTTCGAGGCCGAAATGTTTGGCCAGGCGCGCGATGTCGCGCTGGGTGATTTCGATGCCCTCGTAGGTGCAGCAATAGCCGGGGCATTTTTCGCACGAATATCTTACGCGACGCTGCGCGGGCTCGGGCACGACGCGCACCGCGATGGATGCCAGTTTCTTCTTCGTCATATGAGGAAACAAATGAACAGGACGGCGAATTCTACGCCGAGCCGATGCGGCGCGGGTGCCTGCGCGTACGGATGGAAGGAGCGTCGGTTGCGCTCGCGCGGTGTCCATGGTACGAATGGGGAAGACAAATCTTCAAGTGCGCGGTGATGATGGCGAATCACGGGAATATCGGAGAACACGTAGGGCGGCTGCGTTCGCTTTCGTTCGAGATCGGCACCTACCGGCCGCCGAGCGAAGGCGGCAGCGCCTCTTTGC
>JAPLRD010000156.1 GCA_026399375.1 Pseudomonadota bacterium | reverse complement strand
ACCGTATAAAGGCGGCGCTCGAACTGGCCGGGCGCTACGGCGCCATCGCCGTATTGAAGGGCAACGGCAGCGTCATCGCACACCCCGACGGCACCTGGCTCATCAACACGAGCGGCAATCCCGGCATGGCCTCGGCCGGCATGGGAGACGTGCTCACCGGCATGATCGCTTCGCTGCTGGCGCAAGGTGCCGAGGCGCGCACCGCGACCGCCGCGGCGGTCTGGCTGCACGGCGCGGCCGCCGACGCGCTGGCCGCACAAGGCAGGGGGCCGATCGGGATCAGCGCGGGTGAAGTCATCGACTCGGCGCGCGTCCTGCTCAACGCGACGATCCGCTGACAGGATGTTGAAAAGGGGGGGCGGCGCCCCCCCTTTTATATCCCCCGAGTCAGGCCGCCGCAGACCTTTAGGCCGCGCGGCGCTTGGAAGAAGATTCGGGATAAGGATAGAGGATGTTCAGCGCGACGCTCTGCGCGGCGCCCTGCACGATGCGCACATGCTCGCGCCGCAACTCGCGTGCCTGACGGCAACCGCAGGAGTGCGCGATCATGTCGATTTCCTTGTTCATGCCGATCGCATATTGCGCCACGCGCAGGCGCTTCTCCTCCACCACCAACCCGCGCTGCAGGCGCTTGTCGTGCGTGGCGACCCCGGTCGGGCAACTGTTCTGGTGGCACCGGAGCGCCTGTATGCATCCAAGAGAAAACATGAAGCCGCGTGCCGTGTTGACGAAATCGGCGCCCACGCACAAAGCCCAGGCGGCGCGCGCCGAAGTAATCAGCTTGCCTGCGGCGATGACACGAACGCGCTGGCGCAGACCTGACTCGATCAGCGCATCCACGACCCGCGGCAGGGCCTCCGCGATCGGCAGCGCCATATGATCCATCAGCGCCTGCGGCGCCGCGCCCGAACCGCCCTCGCCGCCGTCGATCGCGAGAAAATCCGGCGCGTACTCCAGCCCGCGGCGGTTCACAGCTTCGCATAATTCATTGATGAACTGCCAGCCGCCGATGGCCGTTTTCACGCCGACGGGCCGGCCTGTCAGGTCGCGAATGTAGGCGATCTTGTCCAGCAGATCGTTGACATTTGCGATGTCGCGATGGCGGTTTGGACTGATCGAATCCTGATTGACCGGTATGCCGCGAATGACCGCGATCTCCTCGGTCACCTTGGCCGCCGGCAACACCCCGCCCTTGCCCGGTTTGGCGCCCTGGGACAGCTTGATCTCGAACGCCTTGACGTGCTGCGCCAGTTCCTTCGCCCGCTCCGGCGACAGGTTGCCGTCGCGATCGCGGATGCCGTACTTGGCGGTGCCGATCTGCGCCCGGGTCCATCCAGCAGCCGGCAAGGGCCGCGCCGTGCGACAGTGCGCGCACCGCGGGCTCGGAAATCGCGCCGAAGCTCATGCCGCTGATGTTGACGATGGACTTGGCTTCGAACGGTTGCCGCGCATATCCCTCGCCTATCGTGAGCGAGGGCGTGGGCAGGCGGTCCTCCTCCAGTACCGGATAGGGCGCGTTGACGAACAGGATGGAGCCGGGCTCATTGCTGTTGTTGGTGGAGCCGAAGCCGATGATTCCGCCCTCGGCCTTGGCGAGACGGTAGACCCAGGAGCGCGCGGAACGGTTGAACGGAAGTTCCTCCCGGTCGTTCATGAAGAAGTACTGGCGAAAGTATTCCCCCTGTTTTTCGAAGAAATAGCGCAGCCTGCCGATGACCGGATAGTTGCGCAGAACTGCGTGTTTCTTCTGCGTGACGTCCTGGATGAACCAGAACAGGAGAACGCCGATGACGATGAATCCGACGACCGTTCCCAGCCCGTAACTGACTACCCCGAGCATGCCCGACATACTCCCTCCCTTCCTGCCGTCGTCGCGGGCGCGCCGGCCATGCGCGGCGCGGCTGCCGATTTTTTTGGGCGCTGCTACTGCAATACGGAAATCAGCGGTCCGGCCGAGTCGTCGTCGGCATATCCGCGTTCTATTTCGCCTTCGGACGCCGGGCGAACGCCGACCACCATGCAGTCGAACGTCAGCGCCAGCCCGGCCAGGGGATGGTTGCCGTCGAGCACGACCTTGTCGCCGGCAATATCGGTCACGGTGTAGATGAGCAGTTCGTCGTCGGGGCCGCCTTGCTGCTCGAACTGCATACCGACTTCAAGCTCGGGCGGAAACTGCGCGCGCTCGGCGAGGCTTACCAGTTCCGCGTCGTACTCGCCGAACGCGTCTTCCGGTTCGAGGTGGACTTCGACCTTCGCGCCCTGCTCGCGCCCCTGCAGCGCTTCCTCCACCAGGGGAAAAATACCGTCGTAACCGCCGTGCAGATACTGCACCGACTCCGCCGACTCCTGAATCAGGACGCCCTGTGCGTCGGCCAGCCGCACATCGAGCGAGACTACGGTGTCTTTGGCGATTTGCATTCGCGGTTGATCTCTTTGACGAGTTGCAGTACCTCCATCGCATGACCCCGCGGATTGACGCCGTAGAGCGCGTGCCGCAACCTGCCTTTCTTGTCTATGACGAAGGTCGCGCGCGCGATAGTGCTTTTCTTTTCCCCTTCGCACTCCTTCACTTCGCGCACGCCGTATTTCTCGCACACCTCCGCCTCCGGATCGGCGAGAAGACATACGGACAGGCCGTGTTTGTCGCGGAACTCGGCGTGCGAGATGCAATCGTCGGGCGAAACGCCCATCACCACGCAGTCGTGCCGCGCGAATTCCTCTTCGTGATCGGAGAATTCGATCGCCTGCAGCGTGCAGCCGGGCGTGCCGTCGCGGGGATAGAAATACAACACGACGTTTTTCTTGCCGCGAAAGGAAGCGAGCCCGACCGACTCCATGTCGGCGTCGGCGAGGGTGAATACCGGAGCAGCTTGTCCGATTTGCGGCGGATGTGTTTTCATGTTGCGAACGATTCTAAACCATTCGTGGAAATCGTGAAGCCCCGGGTCAAGCCGGCCCGAACACGCGCGATATGCCCTTGGATATAATTCCGCAATCAAACCGCCGAAACGAGTTCCGCGCAACATGGCCGAAGAGTCCGCACCGCCCCGACCCGAACGCTTCATGATTTATACGCGCCAGGAATATCGCGAGGCGGTGGAGCACCTGATCGGCCTGGCCGAGCGCGAACTGCGCATCTTCGACGCCGATTTTTCCGACCTGGGAATCAATTCGCCGCAAACCGCCGAAGCGCTGCGCGCCTTCCTGCTGCGCGGAAGCGACAGCCGCCTGTACGTCGCCGTGCACGACACCGACCATATTCGAAATTGCTGCCCGCGGCTGATGGAGCTCCTGCGCCAGTTCAGCGACCGGATGTACATCCACCAGACCGAGGGCGAGGCGGCCCGCGTTCAGGACTGTTTCCTGCTTGCGGACCGGGCGCATTTCGTGCGCCGCCCTGTCAGGTTGCAGCCGCGCGGCGTATTCAGGCTCCACGACGAGCAGGAAAGCCAGGGCCTGCTCCTGCGATTCTCCGAAATCTGGGATAGCTCGTTTCCCGCTGTTTCCGCCACTACCGCCGGGCTTTAAACCAAATGGAAAACGGGGTATAATGCCGCGCTTGGAACGGATCGAAAAACCGCGCCAAAGGCTGTCCAACTTTCTTTATCGATAAGGGAATTAAATCATGAAACGCTTAGCACTGATCGCGGCGTTCGCCGCATTCGCCCTGGCTGGTTGCGGCCAAAATGCTCCCCCTCCCGCACCGCCGGCACCGGCCAAGGCACCTGAAGTCGCGCCCGCGCCCGCGCCTGCTGCCCCTGCTGCCCCCGCCGCAGACGCAGCAAAAGATGCCGCGAAGGATGCCGCTGCTCCTGCAGCCGCTGCTGCACCTGCCGCTCCGGCCGCACCCGCTGCCGCTCCGGCCCCGGCCGGCGCCGCCAAGGACGCAGCCAAGAAGTAAGCCATAGAATTTCGCGCCAGCCGAACCCCTCGTCCTGATCGGCGACGCCTATCCATCCGGGGGCGCACCCCATCACCTGCGCCAGAGCCTCGCAGGCCAGTTCGACGGTATTGTTGTGCTGGGAAATATGCGCCGCGATCAGGTGCTGCAGCCTGGTCCTGTCCAAAGACGCCAGCAGAGCGGCGGCGCTGCGGTTGTCGAGGTGTCCGTAGCGGCCCGCAACGCGCGCTTTGAGCGCCTGCGGATACTCCCCGTTCATCAGCATGTCCAGATCGTGGTTGCATTCGAGCACCAGCGCATCGCACCCGGTCAGCATCGCTTCGATGTGGCTGGTGGAAGACCCCGTATCGGTCAGCACGCCCAGCCGCTTCGCACCGTCGGAAAACACATAATGCGCGGGTTCGCGCGCATCGTGGGGAACGGGAAACGGCAGCAGCTGCAGTTCCCCGACTGAAAACGCGTTGTGGCTGTCGATGATATTGATCTGCGGCAGGTCGGAAGCGTCGCCCGCGAATCCCTTCAGCGTCCCGTGGGTGATCCAGATCGGCAGTCCGTACTTGCGCGCGAACTTGTAAGCGCCGGCAATGTGGTCGCTGTGCTCGTGGGTAATGAGGATGCCGGCGAGATCCCCGGGTACGAGACCCAGGCGCGCGAGCCGGCGTTCGGTCTCCCGCACCGGGTAGCCGCAGTCCAGCATCAGCCGGGTGAGCTCCTGTTCGACCACAAGGGCGTTGCCCCGGCTGCCGCTACCGAGGCTGGCGAACCGCACTCGAAATCTCCGGAACGAAGGGCGTCTTGAGGACGGACAGCAGTCGGCCGGCCGTCATCGCGCAGCGGGCAAACCGTTCGATCCGCGTCGGACTGCCGCGACTATTTGAGTTGCTCGTAGAGCAGGGCAAGGATGCGCCGGCCGGTTTCGCTGCTGTCCTGCTGGCCGTCCTTGTTCAGAACCTGCACCGCGCTCACGGCATTGGCTTCCTTGACCATCACCCGATACTGCTCCGTCTTGATTCCGCCCTTGTCGCCCTTCCAGAACGCCAGTTTCGACAGGAAACCCTTGTCCTTGTCCGCACCCTGCTGGCCGTCGATCTGCGGATCGACATAGCGCACGAAGTAATACCCCTTGGAACGGTCGCGGTCTTCCACGGTAAAGCCGACGCGGTCGAGCGCGAGACCGACGCGGCGCCAGGCGCGGTCGAAAGATTCGGTCAATTCCAATGTGCCGTTGCCGGCACCGGTACCGGCCCCGGTACCCGTAGCCGTAGCCGCAGGCACGAGCTTGGCACGTTCGGTTTTGACTTCGCTGCTCACCAGTTGCACCTTGGCGCGCGCGTCCTCGACGCCGAAGCGCACCATCAGCCGGCGCATGAATTCGGCCTCGAGTTCAGGATCGGGCGGCCGCGGCTGCCACGCGGTCTGGTCCTTGGCCTCGGATTTGTAGACTTCGACCATGCCGCGATGGCTGATGTAGATCTCGGTGGTCCCGGTCTCCGTACCGCGCTCCAGGCGGGTGCGAAACTTGTCACGCTCCCCGGTCGAATACACGGCATCGATCACCTTGCCGAGAAAATTGCGGATGGGATCATCGGCGATCTTGGCGCGGTTCTCGGCCCAGTCGGTTTCCATCACGCCCACTTCCGGCAATTCGGTTTTCACCAGAAAACCCATGCCCTGCCAGAATTCCCTCACCACCGGCCAGACTTTTTCCGGCGATTCCGGCACCACCAGCCAGCGCTGGCTGCCCGCCCGCTCTATGCGCACCTTGGCCACATTGGGCAGAAGATCGGTTGAACCGGCGCGCACCGTGCCTCCGCGTGCCGCGTTGTAGGTGGACAACGTGGCGGTGCCCTGCGCATTGACGTCCGGAACTGCATAACGGTCATCGCGCGAGGGCGAAGTCAGGTCCGGCGGCACTTCAAGACCGGGCAGTTTGCCCGCCCCCTTGTACTGTACCTTTTCGCCCTGCAATACCTCCGGCATGCTGCTGCAACCGGCCAACAGTGCGAACAGGGTGAAAAAAACAACGGGCAAAGGCCGCTTCAGTACCGGCGGCAAGGTCGCCGGCCCGGGGAAGGACGAGGGAACGATTGCCCTCAAATGGTATTCATCATTACGCTTCATACAGCTTCGCCCTCGACTGAACGCAGTCAGCTTTGCTTGAATTGCACGCCGGCCTGCCGCATGGCTTGCCTGACGACTTCATGAAAATTCTCCGACAGGGGCGACAACGGCAGGCGCAGCCCGGATTCGATCAGCCCCATTTCCTTCATCGCCCATTTCACCGGAATCGGATTGCCCTCGACAAACAGCTTGGTATGCAGGCCCAGCAGGCGATCATTGGCATCGCGCGCGCGCGCGATGTCTCCGGCCAGCGCCGCGGCACACATCTCCCGCATCAACCGCGGTGCGACATTGGCGGTAACGGAGATCACGCCGTGCCCGCCCATCAACATCAGCGGCAGACCGGCGACGTCCTCGCCGCTGTAGACGGCGAAATCCTTGGGTGCGCGCCGCAGCAGGTCGCTGCAGCGGTCCATGCTGCCGGTGGCGTCCTTGATGCCGACGATATTCTTCACCTGTGCCAGACGCAGCACGGTGTCGTTCTGCAGATCGGCGACGGTGCGTCCGGGAACGTTGTACAGGATCATGGGCAGATCGACGGCCTCGGCAATGGCGCGGAAATGCCGGTACATCCCTTCCTGGGTGGGCTTGTTGTAATAGGGTACGACCGACAGGCTCAGTTGCGCGCCCGACTGCTTCGCCGACTCGGAAAGTTCTATGGCCTCGGCAGTGGAATTGGCCCCCGTGCCGGCGATAATGGGCACGCGCCCTGCCGCGTGCTTGACGGCGATGCGGATCAGTTCCTTGTGCTCGTCGAAATCCACCGTAGGCGACTCGCCGGTGGTGCCGACGACCACCACGCCCTGCGTACCCTCGGCGATGTGCCAATCGATCAAGTTCCTGAAGCGAGCCAGATCCAGCGACCCGTCCTCGAGCATGGGGGTGACTATGGCAACCAGGCTTCCCGTCAACATAATGGCTGTCCCGTTAGGAAAGTGTTTAATTTTAACGCATTACGCCTGCCGTCGGCATACAAATCGACGTAACAGGATGTAAAAGAAAGCGACGCCGGCGTTGCACGGCCGTCAGCCGGACGAATCCAGGCGGCAGCTTTCGACCCCGCGGTTGACGGCGCATATGCGCTGTATCACGGCGGGCTTGGGCCGCTCGATCATGCCCTGCTCAAACGCCAGCACCTGCAAACGCCCGTCGACCCATTGCAACAGTTCGCCCGGATGCAGCAGAAACTCCGGGTTGGACGGGCGGCCAAACCTTTCGTTCCCCACGGCGAAGGTTTCGTAGATGAATATTCCTCCAGGCCGCAGTGCCTGAAGCAGAACGGACACCAGCGGACGGTGCAGGTAATTGGTAACGACTATGCCGTCGAACCGTTCGGCGACGAACGGCCAGGGCGTGGCTTCCAGGTCCACGCAGCGCGTCCTCACGCCCGGAACCCCTTCAAGGGTGGCAAGTGCATCGCGGTCGCGATCCAGCGCGTCCACCAGGCAACCCAGTCCGGCAAGGAAGCGCGCGTGTCTTCCGCGGCCGCAGGCAAGGTCGAGCACTGCCCCGCCCGGCGCGATCAGATGCGCAAAACGGCGCACCCAGGCGGAGGGCTCCAGTTGCGCATGCAGAGGTACTTGCATCACCGATGGGGGCCGTGAAATTTCAACTGCAATCTGTGCGACAAGCAGGCGCGGCGAGGTCGAACGAACGCTAGTCGACTACGGTCTGCGATTGCTCGCGCATATATTGCTGGACGTAATAGAACGACCCTATCGCCTTGCCGGTTGTTCCGGAGGCCTTCCAGCCACCGAAAGGCTGATAGCCGGGCCATGCGCCGGTGGTCGCCCCCTGCGGCCGGTTGACGTAGGTGACGCCTGCCTCAATGCGGTCCAGAAAACCGCCGATCTCGCCGGCGGCACCGAAGAAGCCCGCCGTCAGGCCATACTCGGAAGCGTTGGCGCGGGTGATGGCTTCATCCACCGAATCCACCTCGCCCACGAGCAGAATCGGCACGAATTTCTCCTCCCGCCAGAGCCTGTAGTCGAGGGGCGCAGTGGCAACGGTCGGCGCGCAGAAATAGCCCTTTTCCAGCGCACCGCCGGTGAGTTGCCGGCCGCCCGTCAGCACTTTCCCGTGGCTGTCCAGGTTGTCCATGCATTTCTTGAAACGGCCGTAGGCCGAAGCATTGATCACGGGCCCCATCCAGTTGGCCTTGTCGGTGGGATCGCCCACTTTGAGCGCAGCAGTGAGTTTCGCCAGTTGCTCGCCAAGCTGCGCGGCGACCTGCCGCTCGACATAGACGCGGGAACAAGCGGAACACTTCTGGCCCGAAAGGCCGAAGGCGGAGCGAACGATGCCGGTGGCGGCGCGCTCCAGATCGGCGTGGCGCGAAACGATGGCCGCGTTCTTGCCGCCCATTTCGGAAATGCATGGCCGCGGCCACGGCCCTTGCGCAAAGCTGCGAAAGATCTGCATGCCGACTTCGGAGGAACCGGTGAAGGTGACTCCGGCGATATCCTTGTGCGCGATCAGTCCCGCCCCCGCGGTCGCACCGTCGCCGGTGAGGTAATTGCATACGCCATCGGGCAACCCAGCATCACGAAAGGCCTCCGCCAGCAGGCGTCCGCTCCAGGCGGTATCGCTCGCCACCTTGAACACCACGCTGTTGCCGGCGACGAGCGCCGCGCCTATCGGCCCGCCGGCGAGCGCAAACGGAAAATTGAACGGCGCGATCACCGCCCAAACGCCGTAGGGCTTGAGCACGCTGCGATTGCGGCTGGAGTATCCCGTGAGCGGATCGTTTGGAAGAATCCGGTCGTAACCCTGGTTGGCTTCCATCTGCGAGCAGTACCATTCGATCAGATCGGCCGTCTCCTGCACTTCACCCAGGGACTCCATGCGGTTCTTGCCGACTTCCAGCGCCATTGCCGCGCCGATGTCATAGACGCGCTCTTCGATCAAACGCGCGGCGCGGCGCAGCAGGCGCACGCGCTCCTGCCAGGGTGTCGCCGCCCAGCCTGGAAACGCCGCGCGCGCCGCTGCGACCGCGGCATAGGCGTCCTCGACGCCGCCGCGCTGGAACACGCCCAGCAGCCAGTCGCGGTCGATGGGGCTTCTGACTTCGAACTTGTCCTTGCTCCACCGCTCCTTGCCGGCGATAAACATGGCGTGCTCACGCCCCAGTGACGCTTTGATTTTCGCCAATGACTGGTCAAAACGGCTGTGAAGCTCCGCCGGCGGATCGAACATGGTGGAATAGGTCAGCTTGAAATCGCTTGTCGCACTCATTGGAAGCCTCTGTAGAACACTATGATTGAACGCAGTCACGCGGGCACAAACGGCCCGCGGTGCAAAAATTCCCCTGCGCAGCGCCTAGCCCGGTTCGGAAATCTCGACCAGATTCTGATCCGGGTCGCGCACGTAGACCGAGCGCAGCGCAAAGCGCGCTCCGGTGCGTTTCACCGGTCCGAGCTCGATCTGGATTCCGGATTCGCGCAAGTGCGAGATGACCTCGTCGAGCGGACGATCGGCGAGAAAGCAGACGTCCAGCGACCCCGGCGTGGGATGCGCAGCGTAATTGTCGGTAACAGTGCTCTGGTCGTGAAGGTTGATCTTCTGTTCGCCAAAGCGCACCGCCAGCCGCCCCTGGCCGAAACGCTCCAGCTTCATGCCTAGGACGCGGGTATAGAAATCGATGCACTTCTCCATGTCGCGCGTGGTCAATACAAGGTGATCCAGACTCTTTATCATTTCGCCCCCCTTATTTCTTCATGTTGGCCGCGAGCCAGTCGACAAGCCTGTTCCCGGCTTCGTCGCCCGCCGCAATCAGGGCCCTCACCCCGCCCTCCGCGTTTTGCGTCGCCGCCGCCTGCTCGATGCCGAAGGTCTGCTGCGCCACGACGGCGCGATTTCGGATCAGGCTCGCCCGCAGCCGCACCACGGCGCGGCTCTTGTCCACAGCATCGAATACCTGGCTGAACTCATCCAGTTCCAGGCGCAAGGTGTACTCCACGCGCACGCCGTCGGTCGGCGTGAAAACCGCCGCCTTGCTCGCCCGGGCCATGTTTGCGCGCAGCCTCTGCCCCAGCAGCGCTGCGGGCGGCATGACCCAGCGGCTCTGGGCATAAGGTTGCGGCCGGGCCGCGTCCTCATAGGCCAGGCGGTAATAGATGGCGGTATTGTCCATCCACGCGGGAGCGCTCACGGCAGCCACGACGAGGTCGTGCTGCAGGCGCGGATTGGCTTCCTTGTCAGTGGCCGGCAGGCCGAAGTCGTAGTTGGCCATGCCCTCGCGCGTTTGCGGCGTAATGGAGCAGGCGGCGAGCAATGCAAGTGAAAGCAGAAAAGTTGCGCGCAACATCATTGTCGTCCTCCAGAAAAACCGGGCTCGCCCGGGCCGGGTCTGCCCGGCGGTGTTCCAAATACGACGCTCTGCGGATTATCACCCAGGGTATTGACCACCCGGCCGAGCGTGCGCGATTCCCTCGTGCTGCTGGCATAACTCCTGTCCTCGGCTGCCCTAGTGCGCTCAATACGTCCTCCAGGTTCGCGAGCGTGCGCTTCACGCGTCCGCGGTTTTCCTCGTCGAGCAGTTCGTTCACCTTGTCCGTGATCTCGATGATCGACCCGAACAGGCTTTCGCCGTCGTCGAACAGCGACGGCTTCATGCGGATGACCGCAATTTCGCCGCCCGCGCTTTCCAGCTTTTCCTTCGACTTGCCGTCGTCGCCCAACAGAACGTAGGCAAGGCCGGTGATACCCTGGTAGCCAAGCTGCCCGTAGGTGCTGGTGGTGATCGGCGTCCCCTCTTTCACACCGATGCGGATGCGCACGCGGCCGCTGTTGGCCGAATCGATGGCGATTTCGTCGACTTTGCCCACGTCCACGCCGCGGTAGCGCACCGGCGCCTCGACTTTCAGCCCCGTCACCGAACTGGTCGTGGTCATGATGTACGGGACCAGCTTCAAGTCCTCTTTGCCGAACCACATGGCAACAGCCGCCAGAGCCGCACCCAGCACCAGGGTGAACAGGCCTGCGGCCAGGGCGTGCGCGCGGTTTTCCATTGCGATCTCCCTCTAGTCTCTAGTTCTTTTCGTACAAATTTGGTTTCAACAAGCCACCCACCGCCGACAGCGCACGCAAACCGCGTTCGCCGAGAAAGAAATTCAGAATGAACGGGTGCTTCACCGCTATCGCTTCACGCAGCGACCCGTACACAATCAGCTTCTGCTCGGCCAGCACCGCGATCTTGTCCGAAAGCGATACCAGCGTATCCAGGTCATGGGTCACCATGACCACCGTCAGGTTGAGCTTCTGGTGCAACGATCGAATCAGCTTGACGAAGCTCTCGCTGCGGTCGGGGTCCAGCCCCGCCGTCGGCTCATCCAGGAACACGAGTTCCGGCTCGAGCACCAGCGCCCTTGCCAGCGCGATGCGCTTGATCATCCCGCCGGACAGGTCCGCAGGCATTTTTCCCGCGTGGCGCCGCTCGATGTCGACCATGTCGAGTTTGAGCATCACCATGTCGTGGATGAAATCCTCGTCAAACGCGCGCAGTTCCCGCAGCGGCAGTGCGATGTTGTCGTACACCGACAGCGCGCTGTAGAGCGCCCCTTCCTGGAACAGCACGCCCCAGCGCTTGCGGATTTTCTGCACCATCTGCGAGCTTGATCCATGCAAGGGGATGCCGAATACCTTGACCATGCCACGCGCAGGCGTCTCCAGTCCGAGGATCTGCCGCATCAACGTGGTCTTGCCGCTGCCCGACCCGCCCACCAGCGACACGACCTCGCCCGGCATCACGGTAAGGTTCAAATCCTTGTGCACGATGTGATCGCCGAACTGCGTCCACAGGCCCTGAACTTCAACGATCGGGTTCATGAGAACGAGATTCCGACGTCGGAAAAGACCACGGCGAAAATGGAATCGGCGATGATCACCGCGGTAATCGAGGTGACCACAGAGTTTGTGGTCCCTATGCCCAGACTTTCGGTGTTGGGCTCCACGCGCAGACCGAAGTGGCAGGCCACCAGCGCGATGAGTGCGCCGAACACGACGCCCTTGCCCATCGCGAGCCAGAGATTGACGGTCGGAACCGCGGCGGGCAGGCCGCGCATGAAGGAAGTAATGCTGATGCCAAGCTGCGCATCGGCGGCAATCGCACCGCCGATCAGGGCGATACTCGAAGTCCACAGGATCAGCAGCGGCATGGCTATCGCGAGCGCCACGATCTTGGGCAAAATCAGCCGCACCGTATGCGGAATGCCCATCACCGAAAGCGCGTCCAGTTCCTCGGTAACGCGCATCACGCCAAGCTGCGCCGTGATCGCCGAGCCCGAGCGGCCCGCGACCAGCACCGAAGCGATCACCGGGCCGAGTTCGCGGATGATGCCCATGCCAAGCAGGTTAATGATGAAAATATTGGCGCCGAACGCCTTCAATTGCTCGGCAGAGAGATAAGACAGCACGACCCCGATCAGGAACCCCACCAGCGCCGTGATGCCCAGCGCCTGGGTACCAACGCGATACACGCTCGCGGCGATCTCGCGCCAGGGCCCGCGCAGCGGATGGCCTATCAGGCTCATCGAGTCGATCAGAATCTGACCGATCAGCTGCACCATGCCGGTCAGATGTCCGACCGCGTGCAGCATTCGCGCACCCAGCCCGCGCACCAGGCCCAGAGGATCGAACGGCAACTTGGGTGCGGCGCCCGCTGCCGAATCGAGATTGGAAAAAAAAACTTCATGTGCGGGCGCGAGCGCGAGCTTCACCGGGCGGCGCTTGCCCCAGGCGTGCCACAGAAGCAAGGCACCTATGTGGTCCAGGCGCTGAATGCGTGACAGGTCCCACTGGCGGCCCGAATCCGAAGCAAGCAGACTCAACCGCGTCTTAAGCGACTTCGCGCGTGCTTCCAGCGCCCGGATATCCCAGGCGCCCGACAAGGCCACCGCCGGCGAGCCATCCCCGGCGCGGCTTTCCGTCACTTCCGGATTGAGGATGGCTTGCGCCGGCGCCTGTTCCATATTATTGGTTGTCATCGCGGCTTTACTTTCGCCGTCTGTCCCTGAGCAGGATTGGGAAGCTACCAGCTTTGCCATCAATTATCAACGCAATTGCAATCGGCAAACGGCTTGTGCCGCAGGGACTTACCTTACCGGTGCGTCATGGGGTAGGATACTGAGTACGCGCCGATTCGGGCTTGGCGCATGCAGGGCAATTTGGTCACGGACCTCGACGAAACCTGAGAAGACGACATGAAGTTTCTGATCGTAGACGACGACCCGGTCATCCTCCAGCTGATGAAGGCTGTCCTGGAGGAAGGCGGGCACAGCGTGAAGCCCTACGGCTCCAGCCTGCAGGCGCTGCGGGAAATCCCGGTGGACCGGCCCGACTGCGTCATCAGCGACGTGATCATGCCGGAAATGGACGGCTTCGAATTGTGCCGGGAAATCCGCAGCCGGCCCGATCTGGCAGCCATCAAGATCATCATGTGTTCGTCGAAATCCTACGATTTCGACCGTCGCAGGGCGAAGGAACTGGGCGCGGACGGATACATCGTCAAGCCGATCCAGCGCGAATCGCTGCTGCGCCTAATAGGCGAAATCCTGTCCGAGAAAGTGACCGTGAGCTTCTGGGGCGTGCACGGAACGCTTCCCGTACCGGGCCCCGGGTCGCTGCGATACGGCGGCAACACACCCTGCGTCAGCGTCGAAGTCAGCGGCGAGCCCCTGTACGTTTTCGACTGCGGCTCCGGCATCAAGCAGTTGTCCGACCATCTCGCCGCGTCCAAGGTACAGCGGCTGTCTGCGCGCGTGTTCATTTCGCACACCCATTGGGACCACATCAATACGATACCGTTCTTCGGGCCGCTGTACGTGCGCGGCAACCAGATCGAGATTTTCGGTCCCTATCAGGGTGACCTCACCATCGAGCGCGCGATCGCGGCGCAGATGGAAAGCGTATATTTTCCGGTCACGATCCGCGAGTTCGGCGCTCGCCTGGTGTTCCGTGACCTGCGCGAGGAATCCCTCGATTTCGGCGCGGTCAGGATGGATACCATCCTGCTCAAGCACCCCGGCTATTGCCTCGGGTACCGGCTCACCTGCCACGGCCGGTCGGTCTGCTACATCACCGACAACGAACTCTACCTCCGGACCGACCCGCGCTACGACGTCAACTATGTGGAACGTCTCGCCAACTTCGTCCAGGGGGCGGACCTGCTGATCACCGATACCACCTATCGCGACCATGAATATCCGGCCAAGGTGGACTGGGGCCATTCCTGCGTGAGCGAGGTGGCGGACCTCGCGGCCAAGGCCAAGGTCAAGCGGTTGCACCTCTTCCATCACGACCCTGACCAGAGCGATGACGACATCGATCTCAAGTTGCGGGAAGCCCGGGAAGTCTTGTCCCGCCTGGGGTCGAGCGTGCAGTGCGACGCACCGGCAGAAGGGTCGAAGCTGGTACTGTAGAGCCGCGCTGCGGCATCGGCGCCGACACCATGAGTGCGACGCCCAACCCGCCGGCGCGAGGGTAGAGATCGCAGTCGGCCGGAGCGCGAAAATTCCTATAGAATTGCGGCTCTCGCCCCGGTAGCTCAGTGGATAGAGCGGCCCCCTCCTAAGGGGCAGGTCGAACGTTCGATTCGTTTTCGGGGCACCAATAAATCCAGTGGCTTAGAGGAGAAGTAAGCCAGTCCAAACGTAGCGCTATCGCACTTCTATCGCACGGAGGTGGCAGATGGCCTACATTCGGCAGTACGCGAATGGTCGTTGGCAAGCAGTTGTACGTCGTAGAGGATATCCCTCAAAATCCGAGAGCTTCACAAGCAGAAAAGACGCTGTTCAGTGGGCTCGTTCAGTTGAAACCAAAGTTGACGGCGGCACGTATTCTGACCGCAGCCTAGCTGAGCGCACCACAATGGCAGCGGCAATCGACCGCTACCTAGAAGAAGTCACACCGGGGAAACGCTCAGCCCGTAGTGAAACCCAGCGCCTGAACCAGCTCAGGCGCATCTTCGGCAAACACACCCTAGTAACCCTGCAACGCGAGGAGATCGCAAAATACCGCGACCAACGCCTCAGGGACCGTAAGGCACCCGGCACCGTAATAAAGGACCTAAACACCCTTAGCCACGTGTTTGAGGTGGCGATCAAGGACTGGGGACTACCGCTACCCGGCAACCCGGTAAAGCTAGTACGAAGGCCCAAGGCAAGCCGAGGCAGGGATCGGCGCATCACACCCGAAGAATACGAACGACTAAAGGCTGCGTGCAAAGAATCTCGCTCCCCTCTGCTAGTGCCCATTGTGGTGCTTGCAGTTGAAACCGCTATGCGGTTGGGTGAGTTGCTCTCGCTCAGATGGAGCGACATTGATCTTGATCGGCGCGTGGCTAAGCTGGATATGACCAAGAACGGCGATTCTAGAGTCGTACCGCTCTCGACCTTGACCGCATTGACACCAACTGCAATTAGGGCGGTGCGCCGGCCGCCAGAGCCTTGATCGCGCCGCACCTGCACTGACCGCGGTGGCCTTCCAGCACTTACACGACACTTGCGTAGCCAACCAAGTCCTGTAAAGGTCGTGCAAGTCTTGGATTATTTGGTGCCCCGAAAACGAATCGAACGTTCGACCTGCCCCTTAGGAGGGCGATCTCTGGCCGCTATGCTTCCGAGTTGCCGGTGTAGCTTGGGTGAGGTTAAGCCGATCTAAACGCTTAGCTATCAGCGGGTTGATAAAAAATACAACGTCAGAAAATTTATATTGCGAGCGAGGCCGCAGGTTACAAGATAACGGCGATTTGCGATAGACGTGCGATGGAATCTACGGTAGCTCTTCGCTTGTCGTAGCCCCTTTG
Organism: Pseudomonadota bacterium; assembly: GCA_026399375.1. Taxonomy (GTDB): domain Bacteria; phylum Pseudomonadota; class Gammaproteobacteria; order Burkholderiales; family SG8-39; genus 2-12-FULL-64-23. Next base: position 11,648 of record JAPLRD010000156.1, on the reverse strand, counting down.
CTTAGTCACGGTGCTACCATTATCCAAGCCGTGCCTGCCCTCCCTATTGGGGCGTCCGGTTAGGGTTTCCGAGGGACTGCAATCCCTCGGTTGCCCGCCTTCTACAGCAACCCCCTCTCAGCAAACGATAGCGCCGCCGATCCCGCGATAATGAAGTGGTCGAGTACCTTGATGTCCACCAACGCCAACGCCTGCTTGAGTGACTGCGTGAGCATTTCATCGGCCCTGCTGGGTTCAGCTACGCCGCTCGGGTGATTGTGGGCAAAGATGACCGCCGCAGCGTTATGCGCCAGTGAATACTTGACTACCTCTCTCGGATAAACGCTGGTCTGGGTGAGGGTGCCTGCGAACAGCGACTCAAACGCAAGCACTCTATTCTGCGCGTCGAGGAACACGCACCAGAACTCCTCCCGTTCCTTGCCGGTCAGAGCCAAGCGCAGGTAATCCCGAACGGCACTCGGTGAACCTAGCGCGTCTTGATGCCGTGCCCGCTCACCCAGAATCCGCATCGCTGCGCCGATTACTTCATTGGCATCCTGAGACAAGAGCACGGCGGCAAGTTGCCGCGATAAGCGGCGAGGATTAACACTTTCCTGTTTCATAGAACCCCCTATTGGTTAGAAAAATGTGCGCTGCAACGCACGACTTCAGCCTACCACGCTGGGTGGATTCGGAAGTCTGGGGGGGTAGGGAGGGTACAGTGGGGTGGGGGACCGTTTTGGCCGGGGCAGCTTGGCGACTGGTCTAAAACCACTATTCGAGAGGCGCAATACACAGCGCAGAAAAAAATGTCTAAAAAATTAGGATAGTTGATGTCCAAAATTGGACATGGCACGACCAGAAGGGTAAGTAACCCGCGTGCAGCAGTACTGCGGCTAGGAATAACGAGCCGCTATAGCCCCGCAGACTCAAACAGGGCGGATGTTTTCATCTTCAACGCCGCCGCGATTTTCGTCAGGTTCATCATGGTGAGATTATGTTCGCCGCGTTCGATACCGCCGACATAGGATCGGTCAAGCCCAGCATCAACCGCCAGCGCTTCCTGTGAAAGCCCACTCTTTGCGCGTGCGCGAATTATTGCGCGGCCAGGGGTGAGAGCAAGCGCCGGCAAGTCCGCACTCGTATCTGTTCAGCCTCTCCCCTTCACCGCTCCGCCCAATGCATTGGCATCAGGATCCATCCGGCGATGGGGGCGACTGCTGCTCCTCTACAGAGGCCGCGCCCTGCGCGCGCACGTCGGCAGTGCGGTACGTCTCGTGGACGAATCCTATCTCGCCGAAGACCTCGCCCGGCCCAAGCAGAGCCAGGCGCCGAACGCTCGTCCCATCGCGGCGCAGCACCTCGAGCTTGCCACTCACCACGATGTACATGCTGCGGCCCACAGTTCCCTGTTCGATCAGGCTCTCGCCGTCGCGGTACTCGCGCAGTTCGGAGATGAGGATAGTCTTGCGAATCTGGTAACCCGTCATCCCGTGAAACAAAGGGCTGCCCTCCAGCGCCTCGCCCTGCATCGACATGGTCAGGATCTCGTAAAGACCGACTAGACGGAGGCGAGCCATGACAAGCGGCGTTATCAGCAGGTTCGTGAAGACTGAGAACAATATGGCGGCGGCCGCCAATGCGCCAAACTGCGCCACCAGGGCAAATTTGGAAAGGAACAGCACACCGAAGCACATGGCCAGGGCGAGGCCGATGGCAATCATTGGCGCAGCCTCGTTCTTCAATGTCTCGATTACCGCCTGGTCATAGTTCGAAGCGCTGCTGCACAGCTCGTTATAGCGCGAGAACAGCTGGCTTGTGCCTTCGACCGCGATGCCGATGGCGATGACAGCGACCATGAGCGTGCTCGCGTTGATGGGCATCTCGAGCACTCGCATGAGTCCGATGATCATCAAGGTCGGAATTATGCTCGGCACAAGGGCGATTACCCCGCCCTTGACGGAGGTGAACATCAGCGACATGACGACAAAAACAACGACGAGAAGGATGGCAAGCACCGCTGCATCGCGTCGCAGTAGCCGGTCGGCGACGGCATTGATCAGAAGATTTTCGCCCACGACCGACGTAGCCATGTTGGGACCCGCGTAATGAGCTGCCGCCTGGCGTAGCTCGCGAATGCGATGGTTCAGCGTTGACGAGTCTCGCACGTTATGCCGAACGACGATATTGGCACGCCGCAAATCATGGCTGGCATAAGGCTCGATATCACGCGGCGGGTGGAGCATGAGATACTGGCTGATCAACTTGCGTGTCGGCGGAACGCGATAGGCCTCGACCCGTCCGCCGGCGGCTGCCTGATTCGCCTGAGACACGATATCGGCGAGCGAGATGCTGCGATCGAATATCTCCTGTTTGGCAATGAACGATTGGATGTCCACAAGCCGCTGAAGGTTAGCGGGATCGCGAAAAGCACCCTCCGTATTGGCCTCCAAAGTGATATAGAAGGTTCTCACCCCGGCGAGTTCTGCATGCATACGTTCTGCCGCCTGGACAACTGCGCTGTCCGACCTCAGGAAGGCAAGCGGCTCGTTGGTGACGTACAAGGCGGGCGCTTGTTGCACGAATGCCACGCACGCTACCCCAACGAGCGCAAACACCCACAGAACAAGTCGATTGCGCAACAAGCCGACAACGCGGGCTGTTTGTTCGGCCAACCAGCCGGAGACGGTGAATCGCAGCGGCCGTCTGCGGCGCGGACCAAGTACCGCGTAAAGCGTCGGGATGAGCAAGACCGCGATCAGACCGCCGGACAAAATGGCGAACGCGGCAGCCAGCCCGAATTCTCGAATGATCGCGATGTTCGAGAAACCCTTGGCGGCAAACCCTAGCGCCATAGTCAGCAGCGTGAATACCGCCGGCGCGCCCAGGCTGCGCACCATGGACTCGGTGGCGCGCACTCGGTCCGCCGCCACGTCATGATCCGCGTTGAGCTCGAGACCCCGATAATAGCCGGAGATCATGCGAGTGATCTGCGTTGCGCCGACCGCCGCCACCAAGGAAGGAACCAGCGCCGACAGGATGCTTACAGGGATTCCGGCATGGCCCATCATGCCGAAGGTCCACAGCAGACTGAGGGCGCCGACGACGAGCGGCATGGCTGCGGCGAATGCGCTGCGATAAAGGATGAGCATGAAAACAGCCAGCGCCAGGGCCGACGCAGGCAAAAGCACCCCCAGATCACTGATTAGGCTCCGCCGGATTTCGGCCTCGATATGCGGCGGCCCGACCTGCTCCAGGGTGTGAAACTGCGCGCGCGCGGGCGCCAGCACCCGTTCGAGTGCTTCGTTCACATCAATTCCGCTCGCGTCTTCAAAGTTTTCGCGCACTGAAATGCCTATGGCGACCGCATTGCCGTCCGCACTGACGATATTGCGCGCGGCAATCGGGTCCTCGAGCGCGGCGCGACGCGCACGTTCTGTTCCTTGCTCGTCCAACGGCGCGGTAAGGAGCAGGGGCTGGGCTTGAATCTGGCCCTCAACGCTGAGCACGGTCGACGAAGTGAACACGTCGTCGATGCGCTCAACAAAAGGCAGCTTGCGCAGTTCGTAATGCAGATGTTCCAGCGCCGAAAGCTTCGCAGGCGACCACAGGTGGTCATCTCGCAGGTAGACAAAGGTGCGGTTATCGGAACCGAACTCGCGCGCAACCTGAAGGTAGGCCTGGCGATCTACGCCATCCCTCGGGGCAAGCCGGTCGAAACCGGTGTCTATCGTAATTCGCAGCAGCCCCAGGGCCGCCACCACGCTCATGGCCACCAGGAACGCCAGGCTCGCAGCCTGGTAATTGACGCCGATCAGCGAAAGGCGCCGCAGCAGGCTTGGCGACTCGCCGTTCATGGCAGTGCCGGCAGTCCCGCGAATACGGCAGCCGGAACGTAATCGGACGAATGCACCCTGCGCTCGATCTTGAGCAGCGTGCGCCGGCCGTCGCGCAGATCTTCCATGAGGATCATGTCAGCGCGCCAGGCGCCTGATTCATCCGGCCGAGGGTCGCGGAACGTTTGGCGCTTGGTCAGGTGGCCCTCCCGGTCATGGTAGTCGATTCGGCTTACGAACAGGTTATCCTTGCGCAGATAGATCTTCCTCTCGTGGTATCCAGTGTTACGGGAGGCGGATTCGTCCACAGGAAACGCCCGAACGACGTAATGGGGCACCAGATCGACGTCCTGATTGTCGTCGCGCTCATAGCGGAAATCCCGTGGCTGTTCACCTTCCAGATCGGCAACCGAAAAATTCGAACCGAATACCGGACTGGATGCGGCCGGGCCGCGGCGTGATCCACCACGCGCACCGCGACTGATCAATATTGCGGTCCCTTTCGATTCCGAAGGCGTCTCGATCACCAGCAGATTCCTGCTTGCATCTTCGTCACGCTGCGCGTAGTAGCGCATGGTGCGCACGGTGCGTTGCCCCATGCGGTCGCTCAGCACCATTGCCTGCTCCTGGTAGACATCAGCCGGCTGCGCGTGTCGACGCAACGATTCCTCGATCAGCCCTCCGCCGCTTTGCGACCTGGCTTGCGCGCCCAGGCAAGCCAGAACGAGAAAAAGCGCAACGGAGGCAGGCTTCATGAACCGACTGCCTCGCTCGAGCGGATGCTGCGCGCGATAGCCTGGGCGAGCTCGCCGTACACCGCACTCATGGAGTTGACCAGCATCTCGTACGAGCTTTTTTCGCCCAGCGGTACGCCTGAGAACGAAGCCTCGTGGCTGGCGATCAGCGTCGCATCCGCCCCCCGGGCAATCCACCAACGCGCGGAGAGAATGACGCGACCGCCCGCTTCGCGCTCGAAACGGTACACCTCCACTTCAAGGCGGTAATCCGGCGTCAATCGCACGGTGTAGGGAACTGCAATCACGCGGTCGCTTTCCAGAAGCTGCCCGAGATTCACCGCAAGGACGCGCGTCATGTCCTCGCGCAGGTTGCCCCCCCATTGTTCGAACTCGGACATCTGCAGCCGGTGGCCGTCACTGCGGGTCACGATCTGGGAACGGTCGAGATACTGCGGCAGGCGTACGTCCTTGATAACCAGCGCGACAGGCACGGCAGCGCGATCCGCGGAAACCTGCGGCCTGGCGAGAGGCGCCTGCGCGACCGGGGTGAGAATGTAGAAGCGCGTCGCCGGCGCACTCGAGCATCCGCAAAGCAATGCAAGGGTGACGACGGCTACAAACAGGCGTATGTGCTGTGTGATCACGGTTCACCCGTCGGTTTCTTGCCTAACAGCAGGGATTGCGGATTGCGCTCCAACATCTCGACCAGGCTCCGTAGCGATCGCGCCGTTGCCGCCAGTTCCTGCGTAAGCCGCACCGCGTTATGGTGCAGCGGAGATTCGGCTGCGAGGATGCCATCCACCAGCGTCATCGTCCCCTTCGATTTTTCCAGGGCCTCGCGCGCGACAGCAAGCGCCTGCTCAAGGTTCGCGGCGATAGGCTCCGCGCGATTGTCGACCGTGCGCAGGATGCCGCGCAAGCTCGCGAGCGATGCGGCCAGGTCCGTGACCGCACCCTGGAGCTTAAGCCCGTTGACGAAAGCATTCGCGCCTTTCAGCGTCCCTTGCAGTTCGACCCCCATCGCGACGAAATCCACCTTGTCGACTTTTTCGACGATGTTCGTGGCAATGGCCATGATCTGGTCCAAGCCAACCCCGCGGACGGTCGGCAGTTCCGGCTCGGCGCGCCCGGATTTGGCCAAGCGCAGCGGCGCATTGGGTTGCATATCGAGGTCCACGTACAACTGACCGGTCAACATGTTGCCAGACTGCACGCGCGCGCGCAGGCCGCGTTTCACCAGATCCTGAAACACCTCCTTGGGAGCGCGTTTCATGCGCTTTCCGCGCTCCACGATGCGCTCGGGCTCAATCTCGATCACCACCGGAATGCGGAATGCCGAACCGCGCTCGTCGTACTCCAAGCTCACATTGACGACCGCTCCCACCTTGATGCCCTTGAACTCCACCGGAGCGCCTACCGTCAGTCCGCGCACGGAATCTTCGAAAAACAGCACGAAGCGGATCTTGCTTGCGTAAGACTGCTCCTTGATGGACTTGAGGTCGTCATACAAGGTGAATACCAGCCCGTCGATGTTCTCGACCCCCGCGTCCTGCGGGTCGGGCGTGTCGAACGCGATTCCGCCGAATAGCAGGGCCTGCAACGATTCCGTTTTTACCCGCAAACCGTCCGGACTGAGAGACAGATCGATGCCGCTTGCGCTCCAGAAGCGTGTATTGCTGCGCACAAGACCATCGTACGGCGCCTTGACGAAAGCGTGAATCAGCATATTGCGATAGTCGCTCGCCATTTCATAGCCCAGCACTTCGCCGGCGATGATACCCTGATAGTGGATCGGCGATCCTCGATCGATCGAACCGAGTTGGTGCGCCATCAGCGTGATCTGCTTGCCTTCCATGGCGGAGTGCACTACGGGTGGAGACTCGAGGCCGACAAACAGTGACTGCGGGGCGCCTTGCCCGGGGTCAATTTCGATGTATGTTCCCGATAGCAGGGTGCCCAGGCCCGAAATTCCGCGCGCGCTGAGCGTCGGCCGCACCACCCAAAAACGGGTATCACGGCGCAGGAACTGGTCCGCGTCCTTGTTTAGCCTTGCACGCACCTCGACTCGCGAGAAATCCGGGCTGAAACTGACGCTTTCAACCATGCCGATGTTGAGGCTCTTGTACTTGATGCGGGTCTTGTCGGCCTCAATGCCGTCCGCTGTCCGGAATGTGACGGTCACGAGCGGTCCCTGGTCCGTCATAGTGTGCACGATCAGCCAGCCGCCGATGAGGGCGGTCAGAATCGGGATCAGCCATATCAGCGACGGTCCGCTGCGCTCCTGCACCACGGGTTCATTCACGTCGATTCCCCCGCGCGCGCCCTGACGGCACGGTCCCAAATAAGGCGGGGATCAAAAGAGTGCGCAGCCATCATCGTCAGGACCACCGATACCCCGAAAAAACTCGCCCCGATTCCAGGCGTGATCGTCGCGAGCCCATCCATCCGAACCAGAGCGACCAGTATCCCCACCAGGAATATATCGACCATGGACCACGCACCCACGACTTCCGTCACGCGATACAGGAGTATGCGATCGCGCAGGCGCCAGGCCGATCCGCGCTGCGTGCTGACGAGCAGGAACACCAGCGCCGCGAGTTTGCTGATCGGGACGATGAAACTGGCGAAGAACACCAGCAGTCCGAGTGGCCAGGACCCTTCTTCGATCAAGTGCATGACGCCGGACAATATTGTGTTCGGCTGCGCCGGGCCCAGGCGGGTCACGGTCATCACGGGATACAGATTCGCCGGCACAAGAAGCATGCATGCTGCAGCAAGATAGGCCCAGGTGCGGGAGATGCTGCCAGATATGCGCGTGCCATGCACGGCACTGGCGCAGCGCGGGCAGACCCAGCGCATTCCGGTTGCGGGGCGTCTAACCAGGAGGTCGCAGGTATGACAGACCGCGTAGCCCATGGCTGCGGCGCTGTCAGACGATGCACTTGCAGCAGTTTGGTCCGGAACCGGTCCGATCCGGGGCCAAAGAGCGGCCGGGTCGAAGCTCGCGACCGCGGCGGACGAAACGACCAGCAGGCCGATGAAAGCGTAGAAGGCGACGCCTGGAACGATCGTCGCCAAGTCCTGCAATTTCACTACCGAGACCAGCAGTCCGAGCATGAACACGCCTATCAGGCTCCACGGGCTGAGTGTTCGCACCATGCGCCACACTGGCGTCATCCACGGCGGGCGGTAACCGAAGCGAAGCGGCAGCAAGAGGTAAAGCATCCCGCCGATCGTCAGGAAAGGGAAAATTACGCTGGTCAGGAGTATTAGAAACCCGACTTCGCCCATCCTTGCCTGTTGCAGGGCAAAACCTCCGGATATGAGCAGGCTCTGCTCGATGCGGTCGCCGTACTGGAGTGCCACGAAAGGGAAGGTGTTCGCAAGCAAGAACAGGATCATCGCCGCGAGGTAGAGTGCAGCCGAATGATCGAGACTGCGGGGCAGGTTGCGGTAAAGAAGCGCGCCACAGCGCCGGCACAGCGCTTTGCCCTGCGCAGGAACATCGACTATGCGGTGCAAACCATCGCATGCATGGCAGGCGATCAGCCCGCTTGCCGAGTATCCCGGTACCGCCTCTTCCCTGGACTTTTTGGTCACGGGAATATCAGTCTTTCACATTGAGCATGATGTGACCCATAAGACCAGCGGCGAATCTGGAATGTATATGAACTCGATATATAAATCAAAGTTCTCATGAGCTTCGTCGCGGAACACGGGTCCTTGTACCCAGGTATGGGCAATTGATTGTTACGGTCTGAAGCGCTCATGGCGCGCAACTCGTTGCAGGCCAATCCGACGGTTCTCGGCCCAGCCAATCTGAAGTGCGTAAGCTAACAAACCCGCCAAAGCGGGTCTGTTCGATAGTCCCCGGTACCAGCTTCTCGCGCAGTGACGCTGGCGCTCGAAACCGCGCTCAAAGGGCGCTCAGCGATTGATCTTGGTGATCTTCGCCCCCTGCAGGCTGATGCCGAGCATCAGGCCTTTCTGGTCGAAGATCATTCCATAGACGCCGGTCCTGCCGGTCAGCGTGTCCATGTCCTTGGCGGCGCCGGCGTCGAGAAACACGATGTTCGGTCCCACGCCTATCTCGAAGCCATTGCTGGCCTCAAAGTCTTTCATGGCAGCATCGCCCACAAAAAAGATTGCGTACGCATACGACTGGAGGCCGGCCTGCCAGCCTACCGACAAGGCGAAGGAATTGTAGTAGCCGGCGTTCTTGCCGCCCTTCATCAGCGCGCCGTCGCCGCCTTGCGCGCCGAGGACAAAGCCACCCTTGACGATATTGGGTAACACCAGCACGCCTGTCGCTTTGTCACCGAGTGCCTTGGCCGTGGCCGAGCTTGCGTACAGCGTTTTCAGCGCCGAATCAACTTCCTGGTCGATCTGCGTGCCAGTCGCCGAGATTGCAGGGCGCAACCAAAGCAGCGAAAAGACCGATAGCGCAAGAACCACCATTTGCCGCAGGAACCTAGCCTTATTAACCATGATGCATACTCCCTTCAAAAAAAGCCATTTCAAAACGCTCGTTCCGGTGACGAGGCACTGGTTTTCAAATTCTAGTATGAAATCGCGTCATTGGTTCACGTTTGCGACCAGACAGGGTGTAAAAAGAAAGGGCACGCCCAAACGTGCGCAGAAGTAGGTCGATCCTGCTCGGGAATGGATTCACGGTGATCCGCGGGGTGGCGCTCTTTCTGGGCGAAGCCTTCTAGCGCAGATGCGCCGCGAGTGCAGCTAACTGATGGACAAGGAAACCGCCTCAGTTAATCTGAAACTCAAAAAAACATTGCCAACACATTGTTTTTGTGTCATTCTTACAAAAATCAGAAATTGATGCGGTCGACACTTGAGCTGTCGACGGATGGCCAGCGAGGGGCCTGATGGCAAGAATCGTTGTGTTCAACCAAAAAGGTGGGGTCGGCAAGACTACGACAACGCTGAATCTGGCTGCGTTTCTGGTCCGTCGCGGTCAGAACCCGCTGGTCATTGATCTTGATCCGCAAGCACACTTGTCTGCGATCAGCGGCACCAATGCGAACGACGGCCACGACAGCATTTACGCGTTCTACCAGGAAGGAAAGCCGCTGGCGCAGTTGATTCGCGCCAGCGCAGGTGGCTGGTCCATCATTCCATCGCACCTCGATTTGTCCAAGGTCGATACCCAGTTCGGCAAAGGACCGCAGGCACTGTACCGGCTCAACGCCGGCATCGTCAGGGAAAACCTCAACACCGACCGCCCCATACTCATAGACGCGTCGCCGCAGCTCGGCGTCCTGTCCTTGAACGGCATTTTCGCCAGCAATCGGGTGCTGGTTCCGATATCGGCCGATTATCTGGCGATGAACGGCGCATGTCAGGTCGACCGCACGCTGCGCGCCCTTGAGCGCGTCCTGAAGAAGCCGCCGATGCGGCGCTTCGTGATGACCCGGTTCGACGCGCGCCGCAACATGTCCTGGAAAATAGACCAGAAGCTGCGCGAACGATTCGGCGCCGAACTGTGCGAAACGCGAATTTCGGAAAACGTAAGTGTGGCCGAGAGTCCGGAACAGAACAGCGACGTGTTCACGCATGCGCCGGACAGCCGCGGCGCCCGCGATTACGCCGCCTTGCAAGAAGAACTCGAAGCTTCGGGTTTCTTCGACTAGGAAGCTTCCGGCAGTTGCTGTGAACCGCCGTCAGGATCCGCGGAATTCTTTGCCGGCGGTTCGTGATCGGGTTCCTTGTTGATCAGGTTGATCGCCCCTTCCAGATCGACCCAGTCTTCCTTGACCGTCTGCTGCAACTCGTGGCAGTCGAGTATCTCGCATTGATGGTAAATCTGAGCGACCTTGCGATCGGCGTCGGCGCGATCGCGCGCCGCGAACACCAGATTGTCCACGACCGTGCCGCTGCGGGTCTTGATCTTGTAGCCGAACTTGATCATGTTGATGGCATCCACTCAAAGGCGATCACAGCCTAGCATACGCCGGAGCCAACCTGTCGCAGTCGAAAAGCCGTCGGCCGCAGGCGTGCTTCTTCTCACGGCCCGAGATTGGTGATCTGCACGCGGCGGTTCACCGCCCCTTCCGGGTTGCCGGGATCGAGCAACTGGCTGCGCCCGAAACCTTCGATGTCGAGCCGCTGCGCGTCGATTTGATACTCGCTCATCAGGTATTGCGCGACAGACCTGGCGCGCTGCCTGGACAGCGCGACGTTGTATGTATCGCTGCCGCGCGCGTCCGTATGCCCGCCGATGCGGAAGCGTGAGGCACGCAGTGCGGGATCGGTCAGTGCGCCACCGAGATTGTCCAGCACGATGCGGGCATCGGCCGTAAGCCTTGCCGAAGCGTATTCGAAGTTGATCTGCAGGTCGATGCTCGGCGACTCCTGCACCCGCGCTCTCCGGCCTTCGACCGCGACGGCATTGCTGCGCAAGTCCTGCGGCGAGATCTGCGGCAACTGCAGCCTGCGAATGATTTCCTCCGCCGAGGGCACCCGGCGCTCTTGCGCGACCACCGGCGCCCCGCATCCGGCCAGAACCACAAGCAGAACGAGAATCCTCGCCGCCCCGGCCGCCGCCTTGTTCAGTTGCAGCATGATCGCATTTCCTTTCTGCTTGCGCGCTCCGCGCAGACTTCTCCCGCTGCGCACGCACTCACGGCCTTGCCTGCGTCTTCAGCGGTATCGCAACTGCGGATACGCTGCGCTGCCCACCGCCGCCTTTGGGCTTTACCAGAAACGATTTCCTGAACGAAGTCAGATATTCCCGATCCGTTGCCGTCTCCGGCAGTTCTCCCTGAAACAGCGGGCTGGCGGAAGCGATGACGACCACGATCTCGTTGCCGAAAGGCGGAGCGATGCGATAGACCGGCTCGCCGCCGCGGCCGCCGCCGAAGGTGACCTTCGTGTTCGGTGCGAGCGCCTTCGGGAATTTGCCTTGCGGCCAGTACAGGTTGGTGGCGTCTCCGCCCGTCTGCAGGTAGGTGACATAGAGATAGCTCGGATAAGCAGGTGTTGTCACATCGATCGACATTGAATCGCCCTCGGTGAAAACGCCGGCCGCAGCACCGCGCAATTTTGCGCCAAGCCCGCTCTTCTGTTTGAGCGCATCGGC
>JAPLRD010000381.1 GCA_026399375.1 Pseudomonadota bacterium | reverse complement strand
CCTGGCCGCCGCGATGGTCCAGAGGTGCTCGGCTAGCGAGGGCGCCGGCACATCGGCCATGCGCGTTCCGGGTTTGGGCCGGAAGTTCTGAACGATGATCTCCTGGATATGGCCGTGGCGGTCGTTCAGTTCACGCAGCGCGAGGAGCGCATCGATCCGCTCTGCGCGCGTCTCGCCGATGCCGATCAGGATGCCGCTGGTGAAGGGCACGCCTGCTTCACCGGCAAGCCTGATGGTCTCCAGGCGGGCCGAGGGCAATTTGTCGGGAGAACCGAAATGCGGGCCGCCGCGCGCGCACAGGCGCTCGGCCGCGCTCTCGAGCATGATGCCTTGGGAAACCGAAACCTTGCGCAGCGCCGCGATGTCGGAAGCAGCCAGCAAGCCCGGATTCACGTGGGGCAGGAGTCCCGTCTCCTCGAAGGTGACGCGCGCGGCCTCGGCCAGATAGGATAAAGTCGTTTCATGACCCAGGCGGGAAAGCTCTTCCCTCGCCTCGCGGTAGCGCAACTCGGGTTTGTCGCCCAGTGTGAACAGCGCTTCCTTGCAACCTGCCGCCGCGCCGGCACGCGCAATGGCGAGAACTTCATCTATGGTCAGATAGGCGGCGCGCCCCTTGCGCGGCGGCTGGGCAAAGGTGCAATAGTGGCAGGCATCCCGGCACAACTGCGTCAGCGGGATGAAGACCTTGCGCGAATAGGAGAGCACAGGTCCGTGCGCCGCGTCGCGCCGCGCAGCCGCCGCACGCATGAGCAGGTCAAGATCCAGGCCGGGCAGCGCAAGCGCGTCGGCCTGCGACAGTTTTCCGTCCGGCGCGAAGATGCGGGAAATATCGCTAATCATGGGCAGTTCATCCTTTGCGTCATTGCGTCACTCGATCGACGCTGGGTTCTGGCTTAGTTGCCGCCGCGTGTAGCAGCCCTTGCGCCACGGCATACCCGCTCAGGCAGGCATAGCTTCGCGTCGCCGACGGACACGCGAGAAATGCGGCGATATCCTCCGGCCGGTCGATATCGCGTCCTACACGCGCGAGTTGCAGCACCTGCGCTTCGATAGAGCGCTCCCGCGCCGCCTGCTGATGCAAGCGAAAGCTGTCGGCGCCGAAACGAAACGCGATGGCATCGGGCGGGGAAACATCTCTCTCGGCCTGCTCACTGAGGTTGTCTCTTACGGTCGTACTGCGGCTGTCAAGAGTTTCATGAAGAATCTGGCCTGCAATCTGGGCATGGTAACCAATGGCACGTCTGCGGGGATGAGGAGCATGCCGCCCCGCCCCGCGCGCGCGAGGTAGCTCGCCGCCATTTGCGCTGCCGCACTGACCCCGGCGTTTTCCGAGTCGGCCAGTACGAGCGCGCCGGCCGCCTCCGCCATGACCGCGGCCTCGGCGTCGCTGGTAACCACGAGGATGCCTGCAAGCGAGGCGGAGCGACCCAGCGCCGACAACACATCGGCCAGCATGGCCCGGGCGCAGGCGGCGCGCTCGTGCGGCGCAAGGCAGGGCATTAGCCTGCGCTTCGCCTGGGCGAACGGCCCGACCGGGACAACTGCCCAGAGCTTGCGCTGCTCGCTCATCCGCCTCCCTTGGCCAGGACGCGCGCAGTCTTCACTTCGCCTGCCAGGCGTTCGGCAAAAGCCAGCACGGCCGCCGCTAGGCTTCGCCTGTCGTCCAGGCTTTGCATCAGCGTTTGCGTAAGCTCGACCCGGATGCCTGCACACCCCGCCTCGGCCGCTTCTGCACCATCGGCAGCATCGATCACGAGGCCGTCGATCAAGCCGCGGTAATGCTCTGCAATCGCGGCGGACGTATTGCCGATACCGAGCTCGGCCATGATCTTGGCAGTCGGTCCCTTGACCGCCTGCCCACCGATGATGGGCGAGACCGCGATCACCGGAACCGCAGCTTGCCGCAGCGCTTGCCT
>JAPLRD010000136.1 GCA_026399375.1 Pseudomonadota bacterium | reverse complement strand
AACATCTCGCCCGCCATGTGATCCGAATTGCCGTGGCCGGAGGAGCCGAAGGTGAGCGGCGCACCCGACCCCGATCTCGCCAGTGCGATCAGTTCCTGCACCGACTTCACTGGCGAATTCGGACCGACGATCAGGATGTGCGGCGTGGCCGCCACGGCCGCCACCGGGACGAGATCGCGCTCGCCGTTGAAGGGCAGCTTCGGATTCGCGGCGACGCTGATCGCAAGGCCGTTCTGCGCGATCAGGATGGTGTAGCCGTCGGGCGCGCTTTTCGCGACCGCGTCGGCGGCAAGGTTTCCCGCCGCGCCGCCGCGGTTCTCGACAATCACCGGCTGTTTCCACGCTTCCGACAGCTTTGCCGCCAGCAGGCGGCCGACGATGTCGGTGGAACTGCCCGGCGCGTAACCGATCATCGCCTTCACCACCTTGGCCGGATACGCCTGCGGCCAGGCCGAGGCAGATGCGAGCAGCAACAGCAAGAGTGCATTTCTAATTGCGAACAACATGATTTTCTCCCCGGTTCATTTACATGTCATTCCGAGCGCAGCGAGGAATCTGCTGTTACAGAAGAATGAAAAGCAGATTCCTCGGCCTGCGGCCTCGGAATGACAATCTTGGTGCTGCAATTCTGAAGTGCGCTATTAGGACAAACCGTAGATCAGCTTGCCCGCCACCGGCAGTTTCGCCACCAGGATGTCGCCCGAGAGCGATTCGGTGATGTAGAGCGTGCGCCGGTCCGGCCCGCCGAAGGCGATATTGGCCAGATGGTGATGGTGCGGGTTCTCCGAGTACACCAGGTGCGTCGGCAGCATGTTGGAGTCGAAGCGCCAGACACCCACGCCGAGATGGCACACCAACAGGCCGTTCTCGGCATCCATTTCGATGCCGTCGGGGCCGGCTGCGCCGCCGGAGAGCTGGATCGCCACGCCGGTCTTGGAGACCGAACCGTCGGCCATGATGGGCAGGCGCCAGATCTGCTGCGAGCGCGTCGCCGCGACATAGCAATGCTTGTCGGTGGTGCTGAGCGTGATGCCGTTGGGGCTGGGCACGTTCGTCGCGAGGCGGTCCAGCGCGCCGTTGGCGCGCAGCCGGAACACGCGGCCGGTCGGATCGGCGATGCCGGTCTGGCCCTGGTCGGTGAAATACAAATCGCCGTTGGCGGCGAAGTGCAGGTCGTTCAGGCCCTTGAAGCCTTCGCTGTACATCGAGCCGAGCACGCTGTCGATGCGGCCCGATTTCGGGTCGAGCAGGAGCAAGCCCTTCTTGTAGCAGCAGATGAAAATACGGCCGTCCTTGTGGAACTTGAGGCCGTTGGGCCAGCCGTCGTACTGCGTCACGAGCTCCCAAGCGCCCTTGGGCGTGATGCGGAAAATGCGGCCGAACGGAATGTCGGTGAACCACAGGTTGCCTTCGCGATCGAAGGAGGGCCCCTCGAGAAAGCACTCGACTTCGGCGCCCTGGCGGTTCGGGTCGGACCAGTCGGTGCGCGATTTCTTGCGGAACCTGGCCGGCATCGACATGAACACTTCGGCCTTGATCAGTTCCAGCGGTTTGAACGGGTTGTGCATTCAGGCTCCTCGCGAATGGGATTGCGCTATTTTGCGGCGCCAGTTTAACAGGCAGAATGCAAAGCATCGCGCCGGCATCAGCCATCAAGGCGGCCTGGTGGTAAATTGATTGCGCAGAAACGCCCCATAAACAACACGAAAGCGAGCATATGAAAGTCATCGTCATCGGCACCGGCATCATGGCAACAGGCATCGTCGCAGGCCTGATCGCACAGCGCATTCCCGTCGTGATGCTGGGGCGCGACGCGCAGCGCTGCGCCGGCGCAGTGCAGAACGCAACGCGGATCGCGGCCGGGCTCAAAGGCGCGAAGTCGGGCGCCGCGCTGGTCGATAGCGGGCTGATCGCAAGCTGGAGCGCATGGGAAGGCGTCGATATAGTGATCGAGAACCTGGCCGAGGACCTCGCCTTGAAGCAGGCGCTGTTTCGCGACCTGGACGCCCGCGTGCCGGCGCACATCCCCCTGGGCTCAAACAGTTCGAGCTACGGCATCTCCAAGATCGCCGCCGGCCTGCCCACGCGCAGTCGCATGTTCGGCACGCACTATTTCATGCCGGCGGAAATCGTGCCCCTGGTCGAAGTGGTGCTGGGTGCGGATTCCGATCCGGTGCTCGGGCAGCAAGTGTGCGAGCTTTTCGCCGCGATGAAAAAGAAGCCGGTGCTGGTGAAAAAGGACATCGCCGGCTTCCTCGCCAACCGCATGCAGCACGCGCTGATACGCGAGGCGCTGGCGCTGATCGACGCCGGGGTCGCGACGTGGACCTGGCAGTGCGCTGCAGCTTCGGTTTTCGTTTTCTCGCGGCAGGCCCCATCCTGCAGAAGGAGATCTCCGGCTGGGACACGACGCTGCGCGCCGGGACCGAAATCTACCCGACGCTTTCCAATACGCCGACCGTGCCCGCCTGCCTCGCGAACAATGTCGCGCAGGGCAAGACCGGCATGAAATCGGGCGAAGGCTTCCTCAAATGGACGCCGGAAACGATCAAGGCGACGAAGGCCGATTACGAGCGCAAGCTGAAGGCGGCGTTCGAACTGCTTTAGCGAGGGGCGCAGCCCGGAGATCGGTGTCCCTATTGGTTCTGCAGCCTGCGATGCGTGAAAGGGGCGGGCATTGCGTTAATGCCGTCGGTCCAATGCAGGGCACGGCCTCTTGACGGCGAAACGGGGGAGCACGATGGAATTCGTGAAAGTGACATTTCCCACCAGCAGGTACGTCTATATCGACGGCGAGCAGGCCGGACGCACCAACGAAGTCCTGCGCATCGAGGCGGGCACGCATGTGTTCGCGCTCGGCAGCCTGGCCAACTACGAGCCCGCGTCGCAGGAACTTGAGGTCGCGGAAACTACGGTGCTCGCGCCGCTGGTGGTGGAATTCGCAAGGAAGGAAAAGTAGCGATGGAACGCACCGTCGCTGCCGTCGCGATGGCCGTTGCCGTCCTGCTCACGGCCGCCTGCGCCGGCTTTCCGCCGAATCCGCCGCTTGCCAAATACGATCCGTCGGCCGGCTATCGCTTCGAACTGCTGGACCAAGGCGACAACAGCGACGGCCTGTTCGTCATCCTGGCTTTCTCCGGCGGCGGCACGCGCGCGGCTGCGCTGGCGTACGGCGTGCTGGAGGCGCTGCGCGACGCGCGCATCGAATCGAACGGCAAGGTGCTGTCGCTGCTGGATGAAGTTGACGTCATTTCCGCCATATCCGGCGGCAGCTTTCCCGCGGCCTATTACGCGCTGTTCGGTCCGCGCATTTTCGACGAGTTTCTGCAGCGCTTCCTCTACCGGCCGATCGAATCGGAGCTCATCCGCTCCGCCCTGTCGCCCGCCGGACTGCTGAAACTGACCGGGCCGAGCTTCGGGCGCAGCGACCTCGCGGCCGAGTTCTACCACCGCGAGGTCTTCGGCGCGAAGACCTACGCGGACATCGCGGCGCAACGCCGCCGGCCGTTCGTGATCCTGAACGCGACCGACATGACCCTGGGCTCGCAGTTTTCCTTTACCCAGGACCAGTTCGACCTCTTGTGTTCGGATTTGTCCGGGCTGCCCGTCGCGCGCGCGGCCGCCGCTTCGTCGGCGTTTCCGGGCCTGCTCACTCCGCTCACGTTCCGCAATTACGCCGGCAGCTGCGACTATCGCCAGCCGCAGTGGGTGGACAGTGCGCTGAAGGACCGCAGTTCGCGCCTGAACGCCGGTCGCACCGCACGGGCGGAGCGCCGCCTGTCGTATGCAGCCGGCGAGCCGCGGCGCGATTACATCCATCTGATCGACGGCGGCGTCGCCGACAATATCGGCCTGCGCGAGCCGCTGGTGGCAGTCGCCAACCTGAACCATCCCTGGAGCGTGCTGCGCCTGATCAACCTCGAAAAAGTGAACCGGCTGGCGGTGATCGTGGTGAATGCGGCGACCGACCCCGCCAACGATCGTGACACATCCGCCAAAGTGCCCGGGCTTCTCGACACGGTGACCGCGGCGGCCAACGTGCCCTTGAACAATTACAGTTTCGATACGCTGGACCTGCTGCGCCGGACGGTGAATGAATTCAACGAATCGGAACGCCTGATTTCAGGCTGCAAGGACCTCGCTGCCGCCCGGGGCGCTCAATGCGCCCTCGAGGTTCCGTCGCCGCACCGGATCGAATTCTTTCCGATCGAAGTCGCATTCGAATACATCGACGACCCGAAGGAACGCAGCTGGTTCAGGAACCTTCCGACCACCTTCGAGCTGCCGCGGGAAACGGTGGACAGGCTGCGCGCGGCCGGGCGCCGGATACTGTTGGAAGATCCCAATTTCAGGAAACTGATGCAGGCGCTGCGCGGCTGTGTCGCGACCGGCGGTGCGGGTTGCTGAATGTCGGTCACGCCGGGCTTTTGCGGGAACCTGAGGAGTGCCGGCCTGTCTGTAGAATAGGGACTTCACCGAGGGGGCATGATGAAAACGTCACCACGAAGTGCTTTCCTGCCGCAGGCTGCGCTGGCCGCTTACCTGTGCCTTGGCGTGGGCCAGGCGGCCGTCGCGCAATACACCTCAGGTTCACCGCCGCCCAGACAGGACGGCATATCGGCGCAGGAGCAGCGCGAGCGCGGCATCGCGCGTTGCCGCGAGAATCGCGGCGTGGATTGCGATACACCGGAAGGCCAGAAGGAATGGGTACGCCAGGAGCGGCCTATGACTGACGAGGAACGCAGGGCCGCGGTGGCGGCGCGTCACGAGCGCGAGCGCCTGGCGCGCGAGTCGGAAAAGCGCCGCTGATCGCCGCACCCGGGCGCAACGCCCGCCCTACTTGTCGATCCAGGGCGTTTCGTTCCACAGACGACGGAACTGTTCCTCGCCCTCGCGCAGTTCGGCCTCGTATTTCGCCGGGGGCAGATAGCGCAGCGGCGCGAAGAATTTCGCCGCCTGCACGTGGAATCCCGGATCGGCCGCCGCCTGCTCTATCGCTTTGGCCAGGCGGTCGCGTATGGCGGGTGGCAGGCCCTTTGGCGCGGCCATGCCCCTCAACGAGGCCATCTCCATGTCGTAGCCCTGCTCCTTGAACGTCGGGAGGTCAGGCGCGAGCACGCTGCGCGCCTGGCTCATCTGGCCCAGCTGGCGCATCGGCGCGCCGCCCTTGGAGAATTGCAGCGCCTCGCCCACGTTGATCGCGCCCACCACGATCTGCTTGCCGGCGAGCGCGGTGCGCACATCGGCGGACCCCTTGAACGGAATGTCATTCATCTTCACGCCGGCTATTTTCTCGAACAGCACCATCGCGAGATGGTCGTCGGATCCTGAACCCGTGGTGCCGACGCTGACCGCGCCTGGGTTGGTTTTGGCATAGGCCGCGAGATCGTCGAGGTTCTTGAACGGGCTTTCCGCGTGCACCGAAAAATTCCCCGGATCGTCCACGATGTTGCCGAGCAGCTCCAGGTTTTGCCAGGCATACGCCGCCTTGCGTTCGATCGGGATGGTGATCACGGGCGGCGTATTGATGAAGCCTATGGTGTAGCCGTCGCGGGGCGCGTTTGCGAGCGCGGCGAAGCCGATCTCGCCGCCTGCGCCGGTGCGGTTCAGCACGATGATGCGCGCGCCTTCGCCCAGATATTTTTCGATGTACGGCGCGATCGCGCGCGCGACGAGGTCGGTGCCTCCCCCCGGCGCATAGGCGACGATCATGGTGATCGGTTGCTCGGGATAAGCGGCGTTGCCGGTACCCGGAAGCAGGCCGCCGGCGCCGCAGGCGAGCAGCGTCAGCGCGCGCACGAACTTGATCAACCCTTCCACCGTCTTCCGAATTTTGCGCATTGGATTGCTCCCTTTGGTTGGTTGTCCAGCTCGACTATCGAGAATTGCCAGACTGCGCTACGTCCCACCCTCACCCCAACCCTCTCCCGCCCGGGCGGGAGAGGGGGCTTCTCCTTACTCCGCTCCCGGCGCCTGCACCGGCATGCCTAGCAAGGCTTCGAAACGTGCGGCGTAGGCGGGCCAGACTTCGGCATTGATCAGCCGCGGCGGACGCCCGCCCTTCAGCGTGCCCACTATCTGCTCGGCCGCGATCGCCGCCATGTTGCGGCGCGCTTCGTGGGTCACGCCGGCGGTGTGAAAGCTGGCAACGACGTTGTCGAGCTTGAGCAGCGGATGGTTCAGCGGCGGAGGCTCCTGCTCCCAGACATCCAGGCCGGCGCCGGCAATATGGCCGGACTGCAGCGCATCGAACAGGGCCGCTTCGTCGTGGATGCCGCCGCGCGCCGTGGTGACGAACAGCGCGCCGCGCTTCATCCGGCGCAGGTTCTCGGCGCCTATCATGCCCAGCGTGTCCTTGGCGCGCGGGCAATGCAGCGACACGATGTCCGAACGCGCGAGGAGCTCGTCCAGCGATACGGCGCTGGCGCCGCGGCGGCCGATCTCTTCTTCCGTCAGGTAGGGGTCGCTCGCCAGCACTTCCATGCGGAAAGCGCGTGCCAGGGTTGCGGCCCGCGTGCCGACATGGCCTATGCCGACGATGCCGAGCACCTTGCCGCCGAGTTCATGTCCCATGACGTCTTCGCGCGAGAAACCCTGCTCGCGCCTGAGCCTCTGGTCGCACTCGACGATCCGTCTGGACAAGGCGAGCATCAGGGCAAACGCGTGCTCGGCGACCGAGTTGGCGTTGCCGCCGGCCTGATTGACCACGGCGACGCCGGCCTCGGTGCAGGCGGCGACATCCACCGTATCGTAGCCGGCGCCGGCGGAGGACACGCACAGCAGCGGGCGCAGACCGTCAGATCGATATCCGGCTCGCGCGCCAGGCGCTCCCCGAACGCCGGGTTCACCGGCAAGTCAAAGCGGACTACGTGTTTGCGCTGAGCGGACATCGACGGCTTTCCCCCTGTTGCTCCGCTGCGCGCAGACGGGTAGCGGCGCGCGGGGCTATTGTTCGTATCGGGGCCATTGTATTCGAAAATATACCGGCCCCGGACTACGCGGTTTCTTTCCAATTTTTCGTTTCACAGATCATGGGCGAACGCGCAGAATGCATGCCATTGGCAGGAGGGCAGACGATGGTGCAGGAACGACTGGCGGTGGGATGCGGGGCGGGATTCGCCGGCGATCGCTGGGACGCGGCCGGCCCTGTGGTGGAGTCGTTGATCGCGCGCTGCGGCCCCGCCGCGCTGATGTACGAGACGCTGGGCGAGCGCACCCTGGCGCTGGCGCAGCTCGCGCGGCGCTCCAATCCCGAGGGCGGTTACGAGCCGGCGCTGGCGCGCTTCGTCGGGCCGGTGCTTGCGCGTTGCGTCCGGCACGGGATTCCCATCATCGGCAATTTCGGCGCCGCGAACCCGCACGGCGCGGCGCTTCGCCTGCAGGCGCTGGCGCGCGAGCAGGGCTTGGCCGGCTTGCGCGTGGGCGTGGTCGAAGGCGACGATCTGTCGTCGCCGGCGCAATTGTCGCAACTGCGCGCCCACCTTGCGCCTGCGGACGCAGGCCGCGCCTACGTCGCGGCCAACGCCTACCTCGGCGCGGCGGCGATCGCGGGCGCGTTGCGCGCGGGCGCGCAGGTGGTGGTCACCGGCCGCGTCGCCGATCCGTCGCTTGCGGTGGGACCGGCGATGGCGCACTACGGCTGGGGTGAAGACGAGTGGGACAAGCTCGGCCGCGCCACCATGGCCGGGCATCTGCTCGAATGCGGCGCGCAGGTGCGCGGCGGGTATTTCGCCGATCCGGGCTTCAAGGACGTTCCCGACGTCGCCCACGCCGGCTTTCCCATCGCCGAGATCGCCGCCGACGGCGAGTTCACCATTACAAAAGCGGCGAACACCGGCGGGCTGGTCGACGCGCGCACGGTGAAAGAACAGCTGCTCTACGAAATCCACGATCCGGCCCGCTACCTCACGCCGGACGTGATCGCCGATATTTCGCAGGCCGAAGTGCGCGAACTCGGCCGCGACCTCGTCGCGGTGACCGGTGTGCGTGGCCATCCGCGACCGGAAACGTTGAAGGTCACGGTCTGCTACGAGGGCGGCTGGCTGGGGGAGGGGGAGATTTCCTATTCCGGCCCCAATGCCGAGGCGCGCGCGCGGCTCGCCGGCGAAATGGTGTGCGCACGCGCGGGTGCCGGTCTGGAGGTGCGCATCGATCTGATCGGCGTGCTGAGCGTGTTCGCCGATGACGCCGGACGCGCACTGGCGCAGCACCGGACAGGGCGTGCCACCGACGTGCGCCTGCGCGTCGCCGCAGCCCATGCCGATCGCGAGCGCATCGAATTGCTGGTCCACGAAGTGCTGGCGCTCTACTGCTGCGGCCCCGCCGGGGGCGGCGGCGTGCGCACGGCCATCACGCCGCGCCTGGGCAGCAGTTCCTGCTTCGTGCCGCGCAGCCTCGCGCCGGCGCGATTCACCATACTCGACTGAACGGGAACGAATCATGGCTGACGATTTTCTCACCCTGCCGCTGCATGCCCTGGCGCACGCGCGCACCGGGGACAAGGGCAACCGCTCCAACATCAGCCTCATCGCCTACCGGCCGGAGTTGTACGATTTTCTGGTGGAGCAGGTGACCGAGGCGCGCGTGGCCGAACAGTTCCGCCATCGCCGTCCGAGCGCCGTGCGCCGCTACCTGCTGCCGAAACTGGGCGCGATGAATTTCGTGCTCGACGACAACCTCGACGGCGGCGTCAACGATTCGCTCAACCTCGACACCCACGGCAAGTCGCTCGCGTTCCTGCTTCTGGAACTGGAGTTGCGCGTGCCGGCTGCGCTGGCGCAATGGGCGGTCAAGCCTATATTTCAGGCATCTTCCACGCGCCACCCAGCGCTTTGAACAATCCGACTGACGCCTGCAGGCGTGAGAGGCGGATCTGCGCCACATGGTACTCGGCTTGGAACAGCGTGCGCTGCGCATCGAGCATGGCCAGCAGGTCGTCTGCGCCCGCGCGGTAGCGGACTTCCGCCAGCTTCAGCGCGAGGCGCGCCTGTTCCAGCACCTTTTCCTGCTGCAGTTCCTGCCCGGGCAAACCGCGCGCGCTTTCGCGGCGGCAGGGTGCGGCCTCAGAACTCGGCTTTTTCGCCCGGGTTGAGCGCGAACACCTTGACCGGCGCGTTGCCCAGCGCTTCGATGTACTTGGGCGGCGTTCCGGTGTGCAGGGGATGCGTGCCGTAATGCATCGGGATCGCGTATTTCGGCTTCAGGTATTCGCGCGTCGCGTACGCGGCGTCGGCGGCGTCCATGGTGAAATTGCCGCCGATCGGCA
Source organism: Pseudomonadota bacterium (assembly GCA_026399375.1). Classification (GTDB taxonomy): domain Bacteria; phylum Pseudomonadota; class Gammaproteobacteria; order Burkholderiales; family SG8-39; genus 2-12-FULL-64-23. The sequence continues at coordinate 19,248 of JAPLRD010000136.1, read as the reverse complement.
GCAGCGCGAGGTCCGGCTTGTAGTATTCGCCGATCATGCGCATGTCGCCGAACACGCCGGTGTCGCCGGCATGGTAGATCTTGAATCCGTTCTCAAGCTGGATGACGAAGCCCACCGGCTCGCCGCCGACCAGCGTCTCGTCGCCTTTTTGCGGCAGCCCGCCGATGCGCGCCTCGCTCGTGGCCGTGGCCGGCTTCCACGCGAATTCGGACGAGTGCTCGGCATGCGTCATGGTGATCTTGACGCCGGGAAACGGAAAGATAGCACCGCCCTTGTTGAAGCGCGGCACCAGGTTGCCCGGCATCAGGCCCAGCGTCAGCAGAATCTGATTGAGGCCGGCCGGCCCGTACATCGGCACGTTGTGCTTCTTCGCCAGTGCCGGCGCGTCGTCGAAATGATCGTAGTGCGCGTGCGTCACCAGGATCAGGTCGACCTTGCCCAGCGCGTCGAGGTTCTTGTACTGCGCCGGCGTCTTCGGGTTGTTGATCAGGAAGGGATCGATGACGATGACCTTGCCGCCCGGCGTCGTGATCTTGAAGCAGGCCTGGCCGAGCCAGAGAACTTCCACCTTTCCGCTTTGCGCGTGCGAAGAGAAGGAAAGGCCGAACAGGCAAGCGGCGAGCAGCATGGACAGCAGTGCGCGTAACGACATGAGGTCTCCTGGACGTTGGGCTGACGTTGGGCCAATGGGCGGCGGCTGGGCGAAAACGCCGGCAATGTATCATGCCGATACGCCGCGGAACAGAAATATATCAACCATATCAATGACATGGTTATTGCGGTCTGCAGGCTTTGCTGCAGGCTGGCGAAGGCGGGAGGCCGCTAGCGCTTGTCTAGTTCGGCCACTTCGCCCTTGATCTGCGTCGACTTGCCGCGGAACAGGGCGACGAGTTCTCCCTTCTGGTTTTCGACACGGATGTCGTACACGCCGTTGCGGCCTTCCAGGCCCTGTTCGGCGCCCGAGGCGGTGAGCAGGTCACCGACGTAGGCGGGCCGCATGTATTCGATGATGCAGGTGACGGCAACCGCGTTCTTGTTGTGGCTGTTGCAGGCGTAAGCGAAGGTCGAGTCGGCGAGCGTATAGATCAGCCCGCCGTGGCAGGTGTTGTGCACGTTCGCCATGTCCGCGCGCACCGTCATCTGCATGCGCGCCGTGCCCGGGCCCATGGCAAGAAGTTTGATTCCGAGGGCGTGCGACGCGTGATCGCGCGGGTACAGTGCCGCGGCGGCTGCGTCGGCGAGTTGTTGCGCTGTTCTGTGCATGTTCGGTGCGTAGCAAACAAAAAATTGAGGTTTCAGAGCATACACCAACAGCAGTAAAATGAGCCCTTTGCTGCGGACCGCTTCCTCATGGTCAAAGTCTATTCCATCGACGGCCTCACCCCCGTCGTTCACCCCGAAGCCTATGTGCATCCTAGCGCCGTGCTGATCGGCGACGTGCACGTGGGTCCGGGAGTCTACATCGGTCCTTCGGCCAGCCTGCGCGGCGATTTCGGACGACTGGTGATCGAAGCCGGCGCCAATATCCAGGACGGTTGCATCGTGCACGGCTTCCCCGAGTCGGACACGGTGATCGAGGAGGACGGCCACGTGGGCCACGGCGCCATCATTCACAGCGCACGCATCTGCCGCAACGCGCTGATCGGCATGGGCGCGGTGATCAACGACAACGCAGTGATCGGCGAGTCCGCCTTCGTCGCCGCGATGGCTTTCGTCAAGGCGGGCATGAACGTGCCGCCGCGCACGCTGGCAGCGGGCATGCCGGCGAAAGTGACGCGCGATCTGAGCGAAGGAGAACTGGCCTGGAAACTCGACGCGACGCGCGCCTATCAGAACCTCGCGCGCAGGAGCCTGGCGAGCATGCGCGAAGTGGTGGCGCTGACCGAGGCTGAGCCGGGGCGCAAGCGTTTTTCCAGGTCGGAAGTGCTGTCGCTGTCGGAGTGGAAGAACAAGCAGGCCGGCGGCTGAGAGAACAAATCGATCGACTATACCTCTACGACCATGAGCCATCCATCCATCACCGAAGTGAATTCCGCGTTCGCGGCGCGCGTGCGCGCGGGCGAGACCCTGCTCGGCGCCATCATCGCCCTGCCTTGTCCCGAAGTGGCCGAGTTGTTCTCGCGCGCCGGCTTCGACTGGCTGTTCATCGACACCGAGCATTCGCCCATGGATCCGCTGGCCGCCCAGGTCCTGCTGCAGTCGGCGCGCTGCCCCTGCATGGTCAGGGTGCCGGTGGGCGAGGAAGCCGTGATCAAGAAGGCGCTGGACATCGGCGCCGCCGGCGTGATCGTGCCGCAGGTGAACACCGCCGCCGACGCCGAACGCATCGTCGCTTACTGCAAGTATCCGCCGCTGGGCAGCCGCGGCGTCGGCATCGTGCGCGCGCACGGCTACGGGCTGGATTTCCAGGAGTACGTCGCCAGCGCAAACGACAACGTCATCGTCATGCTGCAGATCGAGAACATAGCCGCGGTCGACAACATCGACGCCATCGTGCGCGTGCCCGGCGTGGATGCGCTGATGATCGGCCCCTACGATTTGTCCGGCACCATGGGCAGGCTGGGCCAGGTGAATCATCCGGAAGTCGAGCAGGCGATGGAGACGGTGCGCAAGGCCTGCGCCGCGGTGGGCATGAAGCTCGGCATATTCGCTGCCACCGCCGAAGGCATGAAGCCCTATATCCAGAAAGGCTACACCATGCCGATCGCCGGCATGGACCTGATGCTGCTCTCCGCCGCCGCGCGCGGCATGGTGCAGGCGCTGAAGTAACCCCTGTTCTTTTTTTCAATCCGCTTCCGGGAGTGCACATGTCCTACGAAAATATTCTGGTGGAAACCCGCGGCCGGGTCGGCCTGATCACGCTGAACCGCCCCAAGGCGCTGAACGCGTTGAATGACGCGCTGATGGACGAACTGGGGACCGCGCTGGCGAAGTTCGACGCCGACGAGAACATAGGCTGCATGATCATCACCGGCAGCGAGAAGGCCTTCGCCGCCGGCGCCGACATCGGCGCGATGAAGGACTGGAGCTACATGGATGTGTACAAGAGCGAGTACATCACGCGCAACTGGGAGCGCATCCGCACCATAAGAAAGCCGGTGATCGCCGCGGTCGCGGGGTTCGCGCTCGGCGGCGGTTGCGAACTGTCGATGATGTGCGATTTCACCATCGCCGCCGAGACGGCGAAATTCGGCCAGCCCGAAATCAAGCTCGGCATCATCCCCGGCGCCGGCGGCACGCAGCGCCTGCCGCGCGCCGTGTCCAAGTCCAAGGCGATGGACATGGTGCTCACCGCGCGCATGATGGACGCGGCCGAGGCCGAGCGCGCCGGCCTGGTGTCGCGCGTGGTCCCGGCGGACAAGCTTCTGGACGAGGCGCTGGCCGCCGCAAACCAGATCTGCGAATACTCGCTGCCTATCGTGATGGCGGCCAAGGAATCGGTCAACCGCGCCTACGAGAGCACGCTGAACGAGGGCGTGCTGTTCGAGCGGCGCATGTTCCACTCGCTGTTCGCCACCGAAGACCAGAAGGAAGGCATGTCGGCGTTCGTGGAGAAGCGCAAGCCGAAGTTCAAACATAAGTGACACTTGTTCCGCCCCCAGAGGGGGCGGGTTACTTTTCTTGCTTCGCCAAGAAAAGTAACCAAAAGAAGGCGACCCCACGGTGACGGTCGCCTGCGGAACTCGGGCCCTGCGGGCCCTCAGACAGTCCTCGGCGAAATCCCCGCGGTCCGCTGCGCTTCTCGGCGTCACCGAGGGGGGCGTCCGGAACTGGCACGGTCCAGCGTTTGGGGCCCCTGTGACGCGCCGAGCAACGCAGGCTGCGCGGGGGCAGTCCGCGAGCACTGTCTGAGGGCCCGCAGGGCCCGAGTTGCGCAGCGGCCCGCGCAGCCGAGTAGCACAGGGGAGCCCGAAGGGCCGCGGCACCGGGGTCGCCTTTTCTTTGGTACCTTTCTTTTGGCGAAGCAAAAGAAAGGTACCCGCCCTTCAGGGCGGAATCATGCTTCTTTTAATAGGCGCAAGTTGAACATTCGCAAGCCCTTCAATAGCACGCCCGGCTTCGCCGACCGGGACTACGCTGCCCCCGTGGCGAGCCAGCCGCGGCTGCGATGAAACCCGCCGAGCAGCCGATCGCGCGCGAGTGGGCCATCCTGCTCGTGCTGGCCGGCGTACAGATCAGCCACATTCTGGATTTCATGATCCTGATGCCGCTGGGGCCGCAGTTCATGCGCATCTTCGCCATCGGCCCTACGCAATTCGGCTTCCTCGTGTCGGTCTATACGTTCAGCTCCGCGGCAGTCGGATTCGCCGCCGCTTTTTTCATCGACCGTTTCGACCGCAAGAAGGCGCTGCTGCTCCTCTACGCCTGCTTCGCCGCGACCACCCTGCTTGCTGCTTCGTCGCAAAGCTATCCCACGCTGCTTGCGGCGCGTGCACTGGCGGGTGCGTTCAGCGGGGTGCTCTCGGCGATCGTGTTCGCCATCGTCAGCGATCTGATTCCAGAGAGCCGCCGCGGCTCGGCGCTGGGTGTGGTCATGTCAGCGTTCTCCATCGCGGCGACCGCCGGCGTGCCGGTCAGCCTGTATCTGGCCAATCATTTCACCTGGCGCGCGCCGTTCTTCTTCATCACGGGGCTGTGCCTGACGACCTGCAGCGCCGCCGCCTGGTTGCTGCCGCGCATGCGCGGCCATCTGAGCGCGGCGCGCGAGCGCCATCCGCTGGAGCAGGCGCTGGCGGTGTTCCGCGATCCGAACCACCACAAGGTGTTCCTGTTTTCGGCCATGCTGTTTTTTTCCGGCTTTGCCGTCATTCCGTTCATCAGCCCGTTCATGGTGTCCAACGTCGGCGTCGCGGAAACGCGGTTGCCGATGATGTACCTCATAGGAGGCGTGCTCACCCTGGCCGTGGTGCGCTTTGTCGGCCGGCTCACGGACCTGCACGGAAAGAGGCGCATGTTCACCCTGATGGCCGGGGCTTCCGCCCTTGCCATTCTCGTCGTCACCCATTTGCCGCGGGTTTCCATCTTCGTCGCGGTCCTGGCATCGGCCTTTCTCATGGCCATGTTGTCCGGGCGTTTCGTTCCCGCGATGGCGCTGATCACCTCCAGCGTGACACCGCGCCTGCGCGGCAGTTTCATGAGTTTCAATTCCTCGATCCAGGGATTCGCCGCGGGCATGGCCTCCTTCGGCGCGAGCCTGCTCATGGGTCGGAACGACGCGGGCGAACTGACCCACTACGGCACGGTGGGCGTTCTGGCCGTGGTCGCGACGCTCGCCAGTATCTGGCTTGCCCGCCGCATCCGACCGGCCAGGGCGGCGCCATAACCGACTTTTCCGGCGCGGTTTATGATGGCGCCTGTCCAAAAATAGAAACATCCCTGAACCCAGGCAGTTGCCCGAGGAGAGCGCGCAAATGGAGAGGATCTGGCTCAAGCACTACCCCGCCGGCGTTCCGGCCGACATCGATCCTGATAAATACCAGTCGATCCGCGACCTGTTCGAGGAGAGCGTGGCCGGCTTCGGCGCACGCCCGGCCTACTACTGCATGGGCAGGGAAATCACCTTCGCCGAACTGGAGCGCATGTCGAAGGCGTTCGGCGCGTGGCTGCAGGCGCAGGGCCTGCAGAAGGGCGACCGCGTGGCGCTGATGATGCCCAACGTGCTGCAGTACCCGGTGGCGCTGTTCGGCGTCCTGCGCGCGGGCCTGGTGGTGGTGAACGTCAACCCGCTCTATACGCCGCGCGAGCTCGAACACCAGCTGCTCGATTCCGGCGCGAAGGCGATCGTGATCCTGGAGAACTTCGCGCACACGCTGGAGCAGGTGATCGCAAAGACGCCGGTGAAAACAGTCGTGTTGGCGGCCATGGGCGACCTGCTCGGCCCGGCGAAGGGCGCGCTGGTGAATTTCGTGGTGCGCAACGTGAAGAAGATGGTTCCCGCGTTCCAGTTCGAGCACGCCATCCGCTTCAACGACGTGCTAGCCGAAGGCAGGGGCCTGCCGCTGGTGCGGGTGGAAATCAAGCCGGGCGACATCGCCTTCCTGCAGTACACCGGCGGCACCACCGGAGTGTCCAAGGGGGCGATGCTGCTGAACCGCAACATCACCTCCAACCTGACCCAGGTCGACGCCTGGCTGAATCCGTTCCTGACCGACGAAGACCGCAAGAACTACATCATCATCACCGCGCTGCCGCTGTACCACATCTTTTCGCTGACGGTGAACTGCCTGATGATGCTCAAGATCGGCGGCAAGAACGTGCTCATCGTGAATCCGCGCGACATGCCCGGGTTCGTGAAGGAACTCGCCCGGCACAAATACACCACCATCACCGGGGTCAACACCCTGTTCAACGGCCTGATGCACACGCCCGGTTTCGACAGGCTCGATTTCAGCGCGCTGCGCATCTCCAACGGCGGCGGCATGGCGGTGCAAAAGGCGGTGGCCGAACGCTGGAAGAAAATCACCGGCGTGACCCTGACCGAAGGCTACGGCCTGACGGAAACGTCGCCCGTGGCCACCACCAACGCGCCCGACGCCAAGGAGTTCAACGGCTCCATCGGCCTGCCGGTTCCCTCGACCGAAATCTCCATCCGCGACGACGCCGGCAACGAACTGCCTCTGGGGCAGGCGGGCGAGATCTGCATCCGCGGGCCGCAGGTGATGGCCGGTTACTGGCAGCGTCCTGAGGAGACGGCCAAGGTGATGACCGCCGACGGGTTCTTCCGCAGCGGCGACATCGGCATCATGGATGAACTCGGGCACACGCGCATCGTCGATCGCAAGAAGGACATGATCCTGGTGTCCGGATTCAACGTCTATCCGAACGAGATCGAAGGCGTGGTCATGCTGCATCCGGGCGTGGTCGAATGCGCCGCGGTCGGCGTGCCCGACGAGCATTCGACCGAGGCGGTGAAGCTGTTCGTGGTGCGCAAGGATTCGGAACTCACCGAGAAGGACCTGCGCGCGCATTGCCACGAGAACCTGACCGGCTACAAATGTCCGAAACACATCGAGTTCAGGACCGAGTTGCCCAAGACCAACGTCGGCAAAATCCTGCGGCGGTCGCTGCGGGATGAGAAGGCGGCGTAGCAGGGCGATATCCAAAGGAGGCGGCATGGAACATGAGGCGGCAACGGTTTCGGGTGGTGGCAAGGGCGCGCGCATCGCCGCCGCGCTCGCATGGACGGGCCTGGGCCTCGCGCTGGCCTGCGGCCTCGTCGAAGTGCTCGCAGGCCTTGGCTATCGCTGGGGCTGGTGGCATTTTCGCGTGGGCATTCAGATCATGCGCTGGTCCGCCACCACCGATCTGGCTGCCGTGGCGCTGGCGCTGGCCGCGGCGATACTCGCATACAGGCTGGGCGCGCGGCGCGCGCTCGCAACCGGCGCCGCCGGACTGGTACTCGCGCTGCTCGTAGCCGGTCCGCCGTTGTACCAATGGCGCATGCTGGACCAGGTGCCGCGAATTCACGACATCAGCACCGATACCGAAGCGCCTCCGGCGTACGTCGCCGTGCTGCCGCTGCGCAAGGGCGCGGAGAATTCTGCCGATTACAGTGCGGAAGTCGCGCCGCTGCAGAAGAAGGCCTATCCCGACATTGCGCCCGTAATGCTGGACCTGCCGCCGGCGCAGGCTTTCGCGCGGGCGGAGCGCGCCGCGCGCGCGATGGGCTGGGACATCGTCGCCGCGGTGCCGGAGGCATTGCGCATCGAAGCGACCGATACCACCCTGCTGTTCGGTTTCAAGGACGACATCGTGATCCGCGTTTCCGTCGCCGGCAGCGGCAGCCGCGTGGACGTGCGCTCGCTGTCGCGCGTCGGCCGCAGCGATTTCGGCGTCAACGCGAATCGCATCCGCAAATACATGAAGCAGCTCGCTGCCGGCTGAGGCGGCGAAAGCCCGCAACGCCAATAGGCATGCGGGTTTTCGGGCATCGTTCACCATTGTGGCAGTGTCGCAGTCGTCGATTTTCAACGCAGTATAAAGGGAGGAAAGCATGGACAAGAAGCGCAGGGAATTCTTCAAGCAAGCCGGTGCAGTAGGCGCCCGGGCTCGACGGGAATGCCGAAGCAGATGACCTTCGTCACGCTGCGCAGCGGCGACGACTACAGCCTGGGGGTCAAGACGGACAAGGGCATACTCGACGTGAAGAAGGCGGCGAAGGCATTCAAGAGTTCCGCGCCCACCGACATCGACGATCTGATACGCCGCGGCGACCGCGGTCTGACCGAACTCGTGAAAACGGCCGCGGCGAGCGGGAAGCAGGGGCTGTACCTGGACGAGGACAAGATCGAATTCGGGCCCTGCGTCACCAATCCGGAGAAAATCCTCTGCGTCGGGCTCAATTACGCCAAACACGCGCGCGAGACGAACAACCCCCTGCCTAAGCTGCCGATCCTGTTCAACAAGTTCAACAGCGCGCTCAACAGCCACAAGGGCGTGGTGCGCGTCTCGGCGGTGCCTGCGGAAAAATTCGATTACGAGTCGGAACTGGTCATAGTCATGGGCCGGCGCGCACACAACGTGAGCGAGGCAGAGGCGCTGTCCTACGTCTTCGGCTTCTGCAACGGCAACGATTTCACCGCGCGCGACCTGCAGTCGCGCAGCAGCCAGTGGATGATAGGCAAGACCTTCGACGGTTCCGGCCTGCTCGGTCCCTACCTTGTGACCGCGGACCAGGTCGATTCAACGAACTTGAAAATCGAAGGCACGGTCAACGGCGAAGTGCGCCAGTCCTCGAACACCAACGATCTGGTGTTCAACTGCGCCCAGATCATCAGCTACACCTCGAAGCTGATGACGCTGGAGCCCGGCGACATCATCTACACCGGCACCCCTGAGGGCGTGATCTCCGGCTACCCGAAGGAGAAGCAGGTCTGGCTCAAACCGGGCGACAAGCTGACGACCACCATAGGCAACCTAGGCACGTTGCAGTTTACGCTGGCCTGAGCGGCAGGACGCCCGGCTGTCGCCGCGATTAGGCTATTTCAACGTGAGGGGCGTTCTCCCCTCATACTCCCCTGAATATGCTGGCTGCAAATTCGTTTTGCAGCCAGTTCTAACGCGGCACGCCGGGCGGCGGGCTCGCGGGTACGCGCTGCCAGTTCGTTGCGCAGCGCGCGATATACGGGTAGTAGCCCGCCGGGTTCGGACACCAGTACCAATATTGTGTCGCGGGCGGCGCCGGAGGACCGGCAACTACCGGAGGCTGATACGGGTTGGGATAGGGATACACGGGAACCGGATAGTAGTACCAGACGCCGCCTACGATCCACCACCATCCGAAGCGGCCGTAGTGGTGGCCTTGGTGCCAGCGGCCCGAACTCCATCGGTCGAGATCGTGTTCGTGGAAGCGGTGTATGTCGCCGCGCCAGGCTTCGTGCCGCTCGCGCTCATAACCGCGGCGGCGTTCGTCGGCTGCAGCCGGCGCGGCCCCGATCGATATTGCAAGCACGACAGCGAGCGCAGTTGGGATAATGTTCGCAGCCTTCCCCCGGGAGGATGTTCTCGCAGGGACGGCGTAGCGTACCAGCCGCATTTCAATTCACTCCACTCAACGCACCACGCCCGGCGGCGGGGGCGGCGGATAGCCCGGAGGAGGGGGCGGAGGGTAGGCGTATCCGGGCGCAGGCGGGGGGCTGGCCGGGCGCGCAGGTTCGGACACCATCTGGCCCGAAACGGGAACGCGATCGCCTTTGGCGTACATGCACTGTATATAAGCGTTGTCGTAACGGCGCTGCGAGCCGTAGCCTGAAGACTGCCCGGCCCCGGCGCCCATGGCGCTGCCGGCCAGCAATCCCATTCCTGCGCCGACGCCGGCGCCCTGATGCCCGCCCATTGCCGCGCCGGCAAGCGCGCCCACGGTGGCGCCGACGGCGGCGCTTTTCATGCCGCTTTCAACAGCCGCTTCGTTTGATGTCGCGCCGCCGGTTTGCATCTGCGCGAATTGTCTGCAATCGGCGTCGTCGGCGCGGAACTGATCGAAAGTTTTTCCGGTCCCGGGCATCGCCATGACACTCGGTCCCGTAGGAATGGTGGTGCAGGCGCCCAGCGTCAGCAGCGCCACCAGCGGTGAAAGACGCATTAGTTTGGTCATGATCGAATCTATCGGTTGATTAGCGGGAGGGTTGCGCCGGCACGCGCTGCCAGCCGGACGGGCATTCGCTGACGTAGGGGTAATAGGTCTTTGACGCGCCGCAGTAGTACCAGTCAGCTTGGGCCTGGGCCTGCGACGGTGCGGGCGCCGCCTGGGGCGCGCTTTGTTGGACATATGCCGGCTGCGAATAGGATCCCATCACCGGCGCGGAATAGCCGTATGCGGGCGCGGGATAGGAATAGACGGGCGCGGGATAGCTGTAGACCGGCGCGGGATAAGCGTAATAAGGCGCCGGGTAGTAGGCGGGGCCGTAAATGGGAACGCCGAGCGAAATGCCGAAGCGCACACCGCCGCCATGGCCATGGTGCTGCGCCATGGCCGAAGTGCTGGCCATGGTTCCGGCCAGGATCAGCGCGGCGGCACCCGCCGCCTTGAGAAATGTGTTCACGATTTGGCTCTCCGTTTGTTTCGCACGATCACAGGCTAACAAAGCCGCGCTTGAAAAGAGGTAACGAATTGTTTCAATATGTAACGCCGGCGCAGGCGAGCCACGGGCGGGGTCGCGGCCGACGCTGCCTTGCAGCAGGGCCGGATCCCGTCGCGCCCCGCTTTAGCGGCCTGCAATTTCCTTTCGCACCAGGGCCGCGCCGGCCGCCAGAGCCTTGAGCTTGCCCCGCGCCACCTCGCGCGCCAGGGGCACCATGCCGCAGTTGGTGCAGGGGTAGAGCTTTTCCGGCGCGACGTATTTCAGCGCCGCGCGCAGGGTCTGCGCTACCTTTTCCGGCGTTTCGATTTCCTCGCTGGCGACGTCGATGGCGCCGACCATGATGTCCTTGCCGCGGAGCAGTTCGATCAGTTCGATCGGCACTCTGGAATTGGCGCATTCGAGCGAGACCTGGTCTATTTTCGATTTCGCCAGAAGTGGAAACGTTGATTCATACTGGCGCCATTCCGAACCCAGGGTCTTCTTCCAGTCGTTGTTGGCCTTGATGCCGTAGCCGTAGCAGATATGCACCGCGGTCTTGCACTTGAGCCCGGCCGCCGCGGACTCCAGCGTTTCGATGCCCCAGTCGCGCACCTCGTCCATGAACACGTTGAACGCCGGTTCGTCGAACTGGATCACGTTCACGCCCAGTGACTCGAGCTCGCGCGCCTCGGCATTCAGTATCTTCGCGAATTCGCGCGCCAGCTTTTCACGGCTTTTGTAATAGCAGTCGTAGAGCGTGTCCACCATGGTCATCGGGCCGGGGAGGGTGAATTTCACCGGGCGGTCGGTCTCGGCGCGCAGGAACCGGGCGTGTTCGGCGAATATCGACCGGGTGCGCGCCACCGGGCCGACCACCATGGGCACGTCGGCGTCGTAGCGGTTGCGGATGCGCACCGTTTTCTTGTTCTGGAAATCCACGCCGTCGAGATGCTCAATCAGGGTGGTGACGAAATGCCGCCGCGTTTGCTCGCCGTCGGTGACGATGGCTATGCCTGCCGATTCCTGATCGCGCAGTACCAGGCGCACCGCGTCGCGCAGGCCTTCTTCCAGCGCTTCGCCTTCGAGCAGCCATGGCGCCCAGAGTTTCTTCGGTTCTGCCAGCCACGCCGGTTTGGGCAGGCTGCCGACGATGGTGGTTTGCAGGACGGGTTGTGTCATAGCGCGCTCCGGGGGAGGGTCGTCAATCAACAGTATGCACCAAGTTCGTTTGCCCGAAATTGCGGGGCCGGCCGGCGGCTTGATTTCGTCTAATATGGCGGACGTTCAAACAAAGGAGGTGCAATGGGCAGGACCGTGGATTACTATTTGTCGCCGATGTCACCCTGGACCTACTTGGGTCACGCGCGCTTTGCGGAGATGGCGAAGCGGCACGGCGCCGCCATCAACGTGAAACCGGTCGATTACAGCAAGGTGTTTCCGGTCTCGGGTGGTTTGCCGCTGGGAAAGCGCGCGCCGCAGCGCCAGGCATACAGACTGGTGGAACTGAAGCGCTTTCGCGATCACCTCAAGGTGCCCCTCAATCTGCAGCCCCAATTCTTCCCGGTGGCGTCCGACCTTGCGGCGCAATTCATCATCGCGGCGGGCCGGGCCGGCGGCAGCGACGCGGCGATGCGCCTCGCGCTCGCCGAGTTGCGCTCCTGCTGGGCGGAAGAACGCAACATCGGCGACGCCGACACCCTCGGTGCGCTATGCAAGGAGCAGGGCCTGGACGCCGCCGCGCTTGCCGCTGCGGCGCAGTCGGACGCGGTGAAAGCTGAGTACGAAAGCAATACGCAGGAGGCCATAGCGCGCAATGTATTCGGCGCGCCGAGCTATGTCATAGACGGTGAAATCTTCTGGGGCCAGGACCGGTTGGAGTTTGTCGAGCGCGCGCTTGCCGGCTAGAAGCGTCCGCCCAGCTTGTAGAAGGTGATTTTCGCCAGTTCCAGCAGCACGTTGCGCGCGGCGCTCTGGTCCTTCCACCATGCCATGGGAAAGGGGTCGTAGCTGGTCGCGATCACGCGGATGTCGGCATTGGGGAGCGCGTCGCTGAACGTCATCCGGGTGCGGCGCAGGTGATAGGGCGAGGTCACTATCAGCAGTTTCGGTGCGCCGGCGGCGAACAGCGTCTGCGCCGCCTTCGCCTCCGCCGCGGTGCTGACGGAATCCTTGCCGAAGTACTCGATCGCGCTTGCAGGAACGCCTTTCTTCAGCAGCACTTCGCGCACCACCACTTCTTCGCGCGGGAAGGGAATGCCCGCTTGGTCCAAGAGGCGGAACTGGTCTTCTCGCATCGGCACGCTGACGTAGACCCTGCCCGCGTGGCCCTTGCGGTAGAGATCGGCCGCCTCGAACGGCCGGGTAAAGCCGCCGCCGAGCACCAGGATGGCATCGGCCTTTTGCGGCGAATCGGCGACGCTGAGCCATTCGGCGACATAAGTAAGACCGGCGGCTGCGCAGGCCGCGGCGAAAACGAATACAACAAGCAGAAACGCGCCGCATTTTTTGGCACAATGCATGATGATGAATTTCCAATGGGACAGGCCGACAGTTTGCTGACGCGCCGCAAAAATGACAAGAACTAAGAGTTGGTTCGCCCTGCGCCGCGCGAGCGTCGAAGTGAGCGAGGAAGACGGTGTGCGTTCGCTGCACCTGGGTGGCGACGCCATACAGAGCTCGATTCGGCTCGACGACCCGGACGAACTCGCGCTCGACTACACCCGGGCGATGATGGCCTTTCTGCTGTTCAATCCGTCGCCGCGCGACGTGCTCATGATCGGGCTCGGCGGCGGTTCCATGGCGCGCTATATACACCAGCGCATGCCGGGCACGCGCACCACGGTGGTGGAGATCAACGCCAAGGTGCTGGCGGCGGCGCGCAGCATGTTCCATTTTCCCGCGGACAACGCGCGCCTGAAGGTGAATATCGCCTGCGGCGCCGAGTACCTGGCGCAACAGTCGGAAAGCGCCGACGTGCTGCTGGTCGACGGATTCGACGACGGCAAGCAGCCCACGGTGCTGTGCACCCAGGCGTTTTACGACACCGCCTACTCCGCCTTGCGGCCGGGGGGCGTGATGGCGGTGAACTTCATGGCGGAAGAAAAAAAGCTCGATGCCTACATGCAGCGCATCGAAAAGACCTTCGACGGCTACGTCGCCAGCCTCCTGGCCGAGGACCGGGTCAATATCATCGCCTTCGCGTTCAAGCGCCATCCGCGGCAGGTGGCATGGGCAGAACTGAAGAAACGCGCGCGGCTGCTGAAGAAGAACCACAAACTGCCGCTGGAGGAATTCATCGCAGGGCTGAAGAAGCTGAACCCGCACACGCCGGCGGCCCTCAGGCTGCGCGCGGTTGCGGCCGATTGAGCAGGGCAAGCCTGCGGCGCCGCCTCGCGCGGGTCAGGCTGCGAGCGCTTTCCTGATGCTGCGCACCAGTTCGGCCGGGTTCCCGGCTGCATCCAGCCGCAGCGCGTCCCGCGGCCTCTCCAGAATCGCGAATTGGGATTCGAGGAGCTTCGGATTCATGTAGTGACCCTGGCGCCCGGCGAGGCGCGCGCGGATCGTTTCGATTTTCCCGTCGAGCAGAACGAAGCGTGCCGTGGCGCAGCCTTGGGCGAGGCGATCGCGATAACTCTGCTTCAGCGCGGAGCAGGCCAGCACGAGGTTCCCGCGCTGCCGCTCGCTGTCGGCGATCAGCGCATTGAGCCGGTCCAGCCAGGGCCAGCGGTCTTCATCCGTGAGCGGTGTGCCGCTTTTCATCTTGGCGACGTTCTCCGCCGGGTGGAAGTCGTCGGCGTCGTGAAAATCCCAGCCGCAGTCCCGTGCGAGCAACTCTCCGACCGTGGTCTTGCCGCAGCCGGTCACGCCCATGACGATGACGATCACTATTTCTTGCTCACGGCGTTGCGCTTGAGCGCGCCGGCCATCAGGTCGAGCAGCCAGGAGCGCACCACGCTGCCCTGACGCCATAGTTCGGCGACGGCGGCGATGTCGAGGTTCAGTTCGCTCCTGCCTTTGAACAATCCGGTTTGGAACACGGTCTGTGCTTTGCGGGAAGGAAGGCATGATCTTACCGCATCGGCCACGCGCCCGACTTCCTCCCGTATAGAATGACGCGTCCTTTAAACATAGCGCATTTGCATCCATGACCACCTCCGCTCCCGCCGTTGTCGGCATGCCGCTCGCCGCGGTCGATACGCCCGCGCTGATACTCGATCTCGACGCGTTCGAGCGCAATCTCTCGCGCATGGCCGACGCGCTGCGCGGCAAGCCGGTGCGTTTGCGCCCGCATGCGAAAAGCCACAAGTCCGCCGAAATCGCGCTGCGCCAGATCGCGGCGGGCGCCGTCGGCGTGTGCTGCCAGAAAGTGAGCGAAGCAGAGGCGCTGGTCGCGGGCGGCGTCACCGACGTGCTGATCGCGAACGAAGTCGTGGGCGAGGGCAAGCTGGATCGCCTGGCTGCGCTGGCGCGCAAGGCGAAGCTCGCCGTCTGCGTAGACCACGCGCAGAGCGTGTCCGATCTGGATGCGGCCGCGTCGCGCGCCGGGGTGAAGATTGACGTTCTTGTGGAGATCAACGTCGGCGCCGACCGCTGCGGCGTCGAACCCGGCGCGCCGGCGCTGGCAATTGCACAGGCCGTCGGCGCCTGCACCAGTCTGCGCTTTTGCGGGCTGCAGGCTTATCACGGCGGCGCGCAGCACGTGCGCAGCGTCGCCGAACGGCGCGCTGCGATCGGCGGCGCGGTCGAACTGGTGCGCGCTACGCGCGCGTTGCTGGAGAGCGGCGGCATCGCCTGTGAAACGGTCACCGGCGCCGGCACCGGAAGTTTTCCGCTGGAGCTCGCGAGCGGCGCCTACGACGAGGTGCAACCCGGCTCCTACATTTTCATGGACGCCGACTACAACCGCAACGAATTCGATGCCGCCTGGCCGCGCTTCGAGCAAAGCCTGTTCGTCTGGACTACGGTGATGAGCCGGCCGAATGCCGCGCGCGCCGTGGTCGACGCCGGGCTCAAGGCGTCCAGCGTCGACTCGGGCATGCCGCAGGTGTGGCAGCGGCCGGGCGTGGAATACGTCAAGGCTTCGGACGAGCATGGCGTGCTTGCCATCGCGCCCGGCGCGCGTCCGCCCACCCTGGGCGAGAAGTTGCTTCTGGTGCCGGGCCACTGCGACCCCACGGTCAATCTCTACGACTGGTTCGTCTGCGTGCGCCGCGGCGTGGTCGAGGCGCTGTGGCCGGTCAGCGCGCGCGGCGCGCTACGGTAGGTCCGTCACCGTCCGTTCTATTTCTTTTCCGACCAGAGCACGCCGGCCGAAGCCCAGTCGGATTTCTTGACGTCGCGCATGATGATATCCACCGCGCCGGGCTCGCACTTGAGCACGCGGCAGGTCTCGCGCGTGATGGCTTCTACGAATTCACGCTTGATTTCAGGCGTGCGGCCTTCGAACATTTCGACGTGGATCAGGGGCATATTTTTCTCCGGACAAAAATGCAGAAGATAGTCCGCCGGCGGGCCGGGTGCAAGCGCCGTCACCGATATCCTGCAAACAATTTCATTTGTGTTGCGCTCCGACACGGTAGAGAATGGTTCCCAGTCCCCCCCTTAATGCAGGTGGCCGAAATGAAGCATTTCCCGGATTCGTTCCTGGTTTGGCTGTTGCTTTGCGCGGTCCTTGCCGCCCTGCCAGTCCGCGCACAGGACGCGGCGCAGGGACCGAAGGCCATTTCAGAAAAGCGCGCGGACGAATTGCTCGCGTCCGTGGTGAAGGTGCGGACGCGGGCGCTTCCGAACGCACGCAGCAACGCGAGCCTGGGTTCGGTGCGCGAAGGCAGCGGCGTGATCATCGACGACAGGGGCTATGTCCTGACCATCGGCTATCTGGTGATCGAAGCCGACACGATCGAAGTCACCACAGCCGAGGGCAAAACCTCTCCGGCGACGCTGGCGGGCTACGACCACGCCACCGGCTTCGGCCTGCTTCGCCCCGTGCTGCCCCTGGGTGCAAAGCCGATTGACTTCGGCGCTTCGGGCGAACTCGCGCTGCGCGAGCCGGTCATGGTCGCGCCCTTTGGCGGGCGGGATTCGATCAATCTCGCTTACGTGCTCTCCAAGCGCGAGTTCGCGGGAAGCTGGGAATATATGCTGGACAGCGCGATCTTTACTTCGCCGCCGACGCTGGCCTGGGCCGGCTCGGCCCTGATCAGCCGCGAGGGCAAACTGGTCGGCATCGGCTCGCTCCTGGTGCGGGATTCGGAGGAAGCGGGCACGCCGCTGCCGGGCAATATGTTCGTCCCCATCGACCTCATCAAACCGATACTCGCCGACCTGATCGACAAGGGGCGTGCGTCGGGTGAGCCGCGGCCGTGGTTGGGAATGGCCACCGAGGAGTTGCAGGGGCGGCTGTTCGTGACCCGGGTATCGGCGGACGCGCCGGCTGACAAGGCCGGGGTGCAGCGCGGCGACATCATCGTCGGCGTCGGTGCGGACGCGGTCACTACGCATGCGGAGCTATACCGGAAGGTCTGGTCGCTGGGTCCGGCGGGAACGGAAGTGCCGCTGAAAGTGCTTCAGGGGGCGAGCGTGAAGGAAATCAAGTTGCGCTCTATCGACCGGATGGAATATTTCCGCGCCAAACCGACGCTCTGACATTCGGTCACGGGGGAGATTGAGCCCAGCTTACTGCGCGCGTGCCGGCGAACCGGGTATGTTTGCGCCAGTCTCCTGATTGCCGCCGACGTAAGTCAGTTTGGGCGGGGCCGAGTTCAGAATCTGCGCGGCCCGCTCCTTGTCCAGACGGGGCCCCTGCGCAACCTGCGCTACGTGGTTGGACGAGGCCTTCAGGTCGCGCGGCCAGCTGCTTTCGTCCAGGCGCGCTTCCACCGCGCCGAGCGCATCGGCCGTGGTCTGGGGATCGAAGCCCATCCGCGCCAGGACCGTGAGCGCGATGGCGTCGGCCTCTTTCAGCTGCTGGGGCCAATAGGCCGAAATCACGGCCTTGGAGCCGAGGAAGGAGGCGGCGGTGGCGGTCGCGGTTATCGCGGCGGTGCTGGTGCCGGCGGTTGCGCCGGCGGTGGTCGCGGTCGCGGCCGCGGCGCTGGAGGCGCCGGGAATCAGCGCGAGCGAACGGACGATGCCGGTCACCGGAAACAGGACCTGCGCCAGCACGCCGACGATGATCTTGGTCGCCGTGTTTTCGTTGTGGTGGCGAGCGATCACATGGCCCATTTCACGCGCGAGTACGAACGCGAGCGCCGGGTCCGACAGTTCGAGCGAGCGCGTTCCGGCAAAAATCACCACCGAGCCGCCGGCATTGGACGTGGTGCCGGGCTCGCCTTTTTCAGCGATCAGGAATTCGAACTGTCCGATGCGCTCGCGCAGGTCCGGGTAGAGCTCGAACGACTTGCTTGCCAGCTGCTCGCCCAGGCGCGCGACGCGCAGGTCGAACTCCTTGCGCGAATCGCAGTCGTTGTCCGCGCACTTGCTTTTGGCGTCGGCGGTGGTCACCAACTGCAGGCGCATATTCACTTCGGAATAGACCGAACTCACCTGTTGCGGTACGGTCAACTGCGTGCGCCCGGAAGGCGAAGTCGAGCACGCCTGCAGCGCAGCACAGAGGAGTATGACTGCCGAGCGGGTCAAGACGCGCATTGCGCTGTTCCCTGAAACGAAGAAAGGTGGTTGTCCGCGCAGCGGACTGCTGTCCCGGGGATCCCCCGGGGAACCGGACTTGGGTGTAAGGATAGTACGCTTCATCGCCGCGAACAAGGAAAAATTCAAAATCGCTCGCAATTACATCGGCTTGCTTTCGTCTGCGGCGGCACCGAATTAGTGCAATTACGTTGCTCTTCGGGTTGTTTTCTGGACATTGCCGCGCGAAAGCAGTGCTCAGGCCGTGCTAGCATTGCGTGATGCACCGTTTGAGCACATTTTCGGAAAGGATGGCGTGATGGATCAATTCATCGGCACCATGCCGGTGGCGGAGAAGCAGCGTTTCGACCTTGGCCGACTGGAGTCGTATCTGTTGGCGCAGGTCGAGGGCTTTTCCGGAAAGCTGGAAATCGAGCAGTTCAAGGGCGGGCAGTCCAATCCGACCTATCGCCTCTCGGCCGGGGGCAGGCGTTATGTCATGCGCTCCAAGCCCGCGCCGCAGGCGAAGCTGCTGCCATCGGCGCACGCCGTGGAGCGCGAGTTCCGCGTGATCAGCGCACTCGCCGGCGCCGGCATTCCGGTGCCCAGGACCTATACCCTGTGCGAAGACGAAGACGTGGTCGGCCGCGCGTTCTACATCATGGATTGCGTTGAGGGCCGGGTGCTTTGGGATCAGACGCTGCCCGGGATGTCCAAAGCGGAGCGCGGCGCGATCTACGACGAAATGAATCGCGTGATCGCCGCCCTGCACAAGGTCGATTACCGGGCGATCGGCCTCGCCGATTACGGCAAGCCGGGCAATTATTTCGCGCGCCAGATCGGACGCTGGAGCAAGCAGTACCAGGCATCCGAAACCGAAAAGATCGAAGCCATGGACAATCTGATCGCCTGGCTGCCAAACAATATTCCGGCCGGCGACGAGACGGCCATCGTCCACGGCGATTACCGCCTGGACAACCTGATATTCCACCCGACCGAGCCCCGCGTACTGGCGATCCTGGACTGGGAACTGTCCACGCTCGGGCACCCGCTGGCGGATTTT
>JAPLRD010000061.1:5422-15765 GCA_026399375.1 Pseudomonadota bacterium | reverse complement strand
CACCGCATCATCATCATGACCGACGCCGACGTGGATGGCGCACATATCCGCACCCTGCTGCTGACTTTCTTCTACCGGCAGATGAGCGCGCTGGTCGAGCGCGGTCACATCTATATCGCCCAGCCGCCGCTTTACAAAATCAAGCATGGCAAGAGTGAGCTCTATATCAAGGACGACCATGCGCTCAACCAGCACCTGCTGACCCTGGCGCTTGAGGGTGCCTCCCTGACACCCAGAAGCGGCGCCACAGCACTGGAAGGCGCAGCGCTGGGCGAACTGGCCCGCACCTATTTGCTCTCGGAAGCGATCATCAAGCGCGTCGGCGATTTCATCGATGGCGAAGTGCTGCATGCCTTGCTCGCCAACGCGATCGAACTGGATATTTCCAGCGAGGCCAATGCCCGTGCCAGCGCCGCCCGGCTGGTCCCTTTGCTGCCCGCGGAGATACGCATCGTGCCCAACTTCGAAGACAAGACGGAACGCTGGCAACTCTCCATTGAACGCATGCGCCACGGCAACCTGCGCAGCGGCTATATCGACGAGGAGTTTCTGCATTCCGGTGATTATCAGCAGATACGCCGCACCGCGGCGTTGATTGCCGGTCTGATCGACCCGCACAGCAACGACGCGGTGATCCGGCGCGGCGACAAATCGCAAACAGTGTCCAGTTTTGCGGCTGCGATCAGCTGGCTGCTCAGTGAAGTCGATCGCGGCGTTTCCAAGCAGCGCTATAAGGGTTTGGGAGAAATGAATCCGGAACAGCTTTGGGAGACGACCATGGACCCCAAGGTGAGACGCTTGCTCAAAGTGCAAATAGACGACGCCATTACTGCCGACGAGATCTTCACCACGCTGATGGGCGACGACGTCGAGCCGCGCCGACTCTTCATTGAAACCCACGCATTGCAAGCCAGGAACATTGACGTTTAGCGTTATCAGGACGTAGATGAAAGTTCTGCTGCCGGTTTGTTATGTTCTGGCCACGGTGCTTGCAATCGCACCGGTTTCTGCAAAGACATCGAGTTCCCCGGCTACACCCAATCCCGCTCCTCCGGTCAGCGACACGCACGCCGGCATAGCCTGGTACAAGGGCTCCGCCGACGCGGCTTTTGCCCGGGCCAGAAAGGCAAACAAACCGGTATTTCTATACTGGGGTGCGAAATGGTGCCCGCCCTGCAACCAGGTCAAGGCGACCCTGTTTAGCCGCAGGGATTTCATCGAGCTTTCACGCTTGTTTGTTCCGGTCTATCTCGATGGCGATTCTCCAGGCGCGCAGAAGCTGGGCGAACGCTTCAATGTGCGCGGCTATCCGACCATGATCCTGTTCAATTCAGCGGGCATGGAGATCACCCGGCTGCCGGGCGAGGTCGACACCGCGCAGTACATGCGGGTGCTGCGCACGGGGTTGAATGCGGCGCGCCCGGTCAAGGTTTTGCTGGCAAGCGCTCTTGGCGAACTGCCGCAAGGCAGTGCGGATTTGACTAGTGACGACTGGCGTCTATTGGCTTTTTATTCGTGGGACACCGATCAACAGCAACTGCTGGCAACCCAGAGCTTGCCCGCCACGCTCAGGCGTCTCGCGCAAATCTGCCCCGCCGATCTGCCCGCCATTTCCGCGCGTCTGCTGCTCAAGGCGCTGGCACTGGCGGCCGCAACCGATGACGCCACAGCTACTCCGGACAGGCAGGTCAGCGCGCAGCTGGTGAAGCTGCTCGGCGACACGCGGATCACCCGGGAGATCTTCGACCTGGTCACCAATTCCGCCGGCCCGGTGGTCGACAACTTCACTTTTCCCGATTCGGACGAGCGTACGCAGCTCGTTGCGGTTTGGAACACGGCGCTCGATGGCCTGATTGCCGACGGTAGCTTGTCGACAGCGGACCGCCTCAATGCATTTTCGGCCAAGATCGGCCTGGCAAAACTCGACTCGCCCGAGGGAGCGCTGGAAGAGCCGCTGCTGCTGGCTGCGCGCAACCAGGTTGAGCGCGCCGATCGTGCCACGACCAATGTTTACGCCCGCCAGTCGGTGATCAGCGCTGCGGCCGATGTGCTCAGCGATGCCGGCCTGCTGGATGAATCCGACCGGCTGCTCAAGGCCGAATTGAAGCGTTCGCATTCTCCCTACTATTTCATGCTCGGCCTGGCGGCCAATGCAAAAAAACGCGGTGATAAAGCCGCTGCGCTGGATTGGTCTGCGCAAGCCTATGCGGCAGCCAAAGGTCCGGCCACCCGCTTGCAATGGGGCGTCAATTTGCTGCGAGCGCTGATCGACCTGGCGCCGCAGGACGAGCTGCGCATCGAAACCGTGGCGCAGCAAATCCTCGGCGAACTGAACCCCACTGCCGATACTTTCAGCGAAAGAAACCGCTACTCGCTGGAAAAAATGGCGGGCAAGCTGGCGGCATGGAACAAGGAAGACCGCCATGCGGCCGTGATGGATCGTCTACGCCTGCAACTGGCCGGCCTGTGCCAGCGAATGCCGGCAGCTGACCCGGCACGATCCACCTGCCGCAGCATCTTCAGCTGATCAAAGCAATACCCGCTCGATGCCGCCGTTCTTGACCCGTTCCAGGTAATCGGTCAACCACGCGGGGCCGCGGATGGCACGGGCCAGTTCGACCACGACATAATCTGCGGAAGCGCAATTGGGACGCGACGTCGGGCCGTGTCACCGCCAGAGTGCCGGATTCGCCGTAGCAACGATCGTTCGTCCTCGTCGCCCGAAGAAGTCTGCGGATAGCCGCCGCACAGATAACCGGGCGGCAGACATCGTGATAACCGCTCCGCATGGCTTGGAGCTCAGGATAGAATAACAGAGTAGTATCCTAATATGCGTTGCCTCTGGGTTCCTAGGCAGACTGACGACATTTCCTGATAAGGATACCTGCATGGCTTCGACTGTCCTCGTACGGCATTCACTCAAAACCAGAATTACCCTAAGCACGCTAGCCATTTTCCTGATCAGCATCTGGTCGCTGGCGTTCTATGCCAGTCGCATGCTGCGCCAGGATATGCAGCGCGCACTGGGTCAACAGCAATTTTCGACGGCTTCATATATCGCCGCGCAGCTGAATCAAGAATTGGCAACGCGGATGAGCGCGTTGGAGAATATTGCAAAACAAATTACCCCGGCAATCCTCGGTAACCCGGCGGTCGCCCAAACAATGCTGGAACAGCGCCCGATTCTTCCCATACTATTCAATGCCGGCAGCGTGATCTTTAATGCCGAAAGCACTGCCATTGCAGATAACCCTGTCGTCGCCGGCCGCGCAGGCGTGACTTATAAGCAACTCAGCATCGTAAGGGCCGCACTCGATGAAGGCAGGTCTTCATTTGGAAAGCCGATTCTCAGCAAGACGTCGTCACACGGAAATCCGATAATCGGCTTTGGCGCGCCCATTCGCAACGACCAAGGTAAAGTAATTGGCGTCTTAACCGGTGTAACCGACCTTGGCAAACCCAACTTTATGAGCCAAATATCGGAAAGCCGTTACGGCGAGACCGGTGGCTACCTGGTGGTCGCACCGCAGTACCGGCTAGTCGTCACCGCCTCCAACAAGGCACGCATCATGGAATTGCTCCCCGCCGCCGGGGTCATTCCCGCGATGGACCGTATGCTTGACGGCCACGAAGGTACTGACATTTTCGTCAATGCCCGAGGCGTAGAGGTGATGAATTCGGCCCGTATCATCCCCACAGCAGGGTGGCGTGCGGTCGTATCGATACCGACCGCAGAAGCCTTTGCCCCCATCCGGGCGATGCAGCAGCGCATGCTGCTGGCCGCGATCTTTCTCACCCTGCTGACGGGGGCCTTAACCTGGTGGACGATGAGGCGCCAACTTTCACCAATATTTGCCGCCATGGGAAAGCTGGCTGATCTGTCCAAGTCAATCCAGCCCCCGCAGCCATTGCCCATCACCAGACAAGACGAAATCGGCGAACTGATTGGCGGCTTCAATCGCCTGCTGGAAACCTTGAAGCATCGGGAAGAATCGATGCGCGAAAGTGAGAGCAAGTATCGCCGGTTGATCGAGAATTCGCCCGACATCGTGTATGTGTTTTCAAGCCAGCGTGGCGGTATTTTCTATTCTCCCCGCGTCGAAGCATTGCTTGGTTATCGGCCGGACTATTTGTATGCACACCCATTCCTTTGGAATGAGTCGATACATCCGGATGACTTTCCAAACGTTAAGCGCGCCGTAATTTCAACCGCTGGTAACAATGCCTTTGCTGTCGAATATCGAATTAAAGACGCTCAGGCTCACTGGCACTGGTACCTTGACCGCTCCATAGAAGTTCGCACCGAGAACGGGGAATCGTTGATCGAGGGTCTGGTGACGGACATCACCGAGCGCAAGCAGACGGAGCGCGAGTTGATCGTGGCGCGCGAAGCGGCAGAGTCCGCCAACCGCGCGAAGAGCGAATTTTTGGCCAATATGAGCCACGAGATCAGGACACCTCTAAATGGCCTGATCGGCAATGCCCAGCTGCTCGAAATGTCGGAACCAAACAGCGAGCAAAAGGAATATCTGTCCGCGATCATGCTCTCGGGCAGCAACCTCCTGTCGCTGATCAACGACATTCTGGATCTGTCCAAGATCGAGGCGGAAAAAGTGGTGCTGGAGAATGCGGACTTCAGCCTGCGTGGCTGCTTCAACGATGTCGTGCGCACGCAGCGCTCACGCATCGGAAACAAGGGCCTGTCGCTAAAGCTGCAGATACCCAATGAGGTGCCCGATGCGCTGATTGGGGACGAACTGCGGGTGAAGCAGGTGCTGCTCAACCTGCTGGGCAATGCCATCAAGTTCACCAAGGAAGGCAGCATTACCCTGTCTGCCGCGATCAAGGAGCGCGATAGCAGTAAAGCACTGGTCGAATTGGCGGTGACGGACACCGGCATCGGCATACCCAAGGCCGTTGCCGATGACATCTTCAAGCCTTTCGTGCAGGCCGACAGCTCTACCACGCGCCAATACGGCGGCAGCGGCCTAGGGTTGACGATCAGTCGGAGGCTGGCCGAACTCATGGGGGGCAGTATCTCGGTCGAGAGCACCGAAGGCGTGGGGAGCGTTTTCCGCGTGCTGCTGCCATTTAAAGTGATCCACCAAGTTGGGCATGAGCAGGGCGTGCCTGCCGCCGAGGTGCCGACGGTTCTGTGGACTGGCGCACCTTTGAAGGTGTTGCTGGCTGAAGATAACGCAATCAACTCGCAGTTCTGCATGGCGCTGCTGAAGAAAATGGGCCACGCGGTCACGCTGGCCGAGAACGGCATGGAAGTGCTCGCCGCGCTGGAAGCGGCAGCGTTCGACTTGGTGCTGATGGATATCCAGATGCCGGTGATGGACGGTGAGCAGGCGCTGGCGGTGCTGCGCGAGCGCGAGGCGAGCACGGGCGCGCACCTGCCGGTGCTCGCACTCACCGCCTACGCCCTGAAGGGGGACGAGGAGAAGTTCCTCGCTGCGGGGTTCGATGGCTACGTGTCCAAGCCGCTGGAAGTAAAGAAATTGATCGATGAAATGAAGCGCGTACTGGACCTGAACCCTATGTTGGACCCGAGTTGATCGCTGCCGTGCCGGTTCGGAAGATGAAAATCCTGATTGTAGATGACGACCCGGTGAATATCGGCGTGCTGGCTAACGCCCTGAAAGAGAGCTATGAAATCTGCACGGCGCTGAACGGACACGATGCGATCGCGCTCTTGAAGCAGGAGTCGCCCGATCTGTTGCTGCTCGACGTCATGATGCCGGAGTTGGACGGGTTGCAGGTATGTCGGCTCATTCGGGCGGAGGGCGCATACGCCGATCTGCCGATCATATTCGTGACGGCAGTGGACTCCCTGGAGGGAGAGGTGCAGGGGCTGGAACTCGGAGCCGTGGACTACATCACCAAACCGGTGAACCTAAAGCTGGCAAAACTGCGCGTGCGCAACCAGATCGAGCTCAAGCGGCAGCGAAACATCGTCAAGGAACAAAACGCATTGCTTAAGCGCCAGAAGGAAGCGCTGGAAGCGACGCTGAGCCGTGTCAAGCGCTTGGAAGGACTGCTCTCCATCTGCATGCAGTGCAAGAAGATCCGAACTGAGAACAACGACTGGCACCAACTCGAACAATACATTGGCGAACATTCGGATGCGGTATTCAGTCACGGACTTTGTCCGGATTGTTTGGAAATGGCGATGAAGAAATTGGACTGAGCAATGTGCGCGGATGCGTGAGCGACCGCTGCCGGCGGAAGCGGACATTTGAGCATCGCAAATCGCAGCGTCGGCAGTGGGTCGATACCGACATTTCACCGATTTTCGGATCCTGACATTCGCTGGACAATCTGCGGGATGAGGCGCCGCGTGCGGCAAGCAGTCATCGCACACTTCTCCTCAGATACTGTAACTACTACCATGGTCGTCCGGATCGCGCCGCGAAAGGATATGCGTGCCTGCAGCGGACCGGGGTACGGGCACCTCGATTAGATTTCACTGTGCACGCGATTGCGGCCTTCCTCTTTGGCTTGGAGGAGCAGGTGATCCGCGCGGTCAATGAAACCTTCCTGCGATTCCTCTGGACGAAATGCAACGACGCCGGCACTAATGGTAATGCTGGCTTTGCCGAGCCTCAATTCATGCTGCTGCTGCTCGATCTTGGCACGCAGCGTATTGGCGACGTTCATGGCTGCGCTGAGGTCGGTGTCTTTAAGGATGATCAGGAACTCCTCGCCACCCCAGCGGCAGGCAATGTCTGAGCTGCGCAGGTTCGCTTTCAGCGTCGCCGCGAGGCCCTTCAGCACCGTGTCTCCGCACAGATGTCCGTGCTTGTCGTTTATTTCCTTGAAATGGTCGATATCAAGCAGGATCGCAGACATCGGGCTGCGTTGCCGCAGTGCCTCGCGGCTTGCCTGTTCCAGCAGAAGTTCCAGCGCGTGGCGGTTGGCAAGCCCGGTCAGATTGTCCGTAGTGGCCATCTCCTCCAGACGGCGCTGGTAGCGGTTGATCGTCAGATGCACGATCAGCAGCACTAGCAAAGTGATCGTGGCGCAGACAATCAGGTTGAGATAGAGCGTGTGTTGGATATCCTCCAGCGCTTCCTGTTCCTGCTTGACCACGAACAGGTACCACTTGAGTTCGGCGATGTAACGCACGTTGAGAAAGTGGCGACGGCCATGGTCCTGATATTCGAACGCGCCCTTGCCGGCGCTGAGAATTGCATCTGCCTGATCGCGCAGTCCTTCGATGTCGCGGATGTTCACCGCTGCCTTGCCGCCTAAGCGGTTCTTGCCGGAAAGCAGGATGGCGCCCTTGGCGTCCACGAAATAGATGCTGCGCCCGAAACGCTCCTGGTAGTCGTCGATCATGCGCACGACTGCGTCGACAGTGAGGCCGACACCGGTGGCGCCGATAAAGCGCTGCTGGTAGTCGAATACCCGGTAGTTGATGAAGATCGTCAGTTTGTCGCGATTGGCGAGATCGGGATCGACGTTGATTTCATAGGGTTCGGTCATGTCGCGAACACGGAAATACCACGCATCCCGCGCCTCGTCCGGCGTCACTTTCTTGAGAACACCACCGGCCTGATAGTAGATGCGGGTCGCGTCGGAGACGAAAAAGCTGGTCACTGCACCGTAATGCGTCAGGACCTCCTTCAGGTAACGCGTGATCTGCTCCACTCCGTGCTCGCCGCCCATGACCCAGTCGCGCAGGAAAGTGTCGCGGGACATCATCGAGGAAATCAGGATAGGCCGCACCAGGTCTTTCTGAATTTCGGAATAGACGTTATCGGAAGTCAGCGGCAGTTCCGTGACGGTGATCGATTCGCGTATGGAGGCGCGAGAACTGAAGTAGCTCACCAGCGTCGTTGCCAAGAAACCAGCACTCAGCAACAGCCAGAGCATGGTAATCAGCTTGGCCTTGTCGCTAACACGAATGGAATGCTTCACCGGGGGGCAAATCGCTTCATCAGGAAAACACCACAATGGTACTCCGGATTGGCGCTAATAGACCCTTCGATTCCAGGGCAATTCCGGGACATTCGAATCCAGGGCATACAGCTTCAGGGGAGGCGGCGAGCGACGCGAAACGCCCGCTGCGCGTGATGTTCAGCCGACCGCGCTTGACCTGATCGCGACCGAGTACAGGGTTCGGGCATGTCGCGTTCAATGTCTGCTTTGCACTGCGGATTCAACCGGTGGACGCAACAGATTGGTTAAATCTTTCGGCAGGCGTTTCGTAGTTTAGTGTTTTCCTTGGGCGAGCGTTTAATCTCCTCGCCACTGCATTGAGGTGAGCTTGCGAGTAGGCCGAAATGTCTGTTCCTTTGGGGAAATACTGCCTTAGAAGTCCATTGGTATTCTCATTAGTCCCGCGCTGCCAAGGATTGTAAGGATCACAGAAGTAGACCTTTATGTCGGTCGCCAATGTGAATCGCTTGTGGTCGGCCATCTCTGTACCCCGATCCCAAGTCAGTGATTTGTAGAGTTCCTTCGGCAGCTTGCGAGCGTTCTTGATCAAAGCATTGGTGAGCGTCTCGGAATCTTTACTGACGACCTTCACCAGCATCACGTAACGGGTATGTCGTTCGACAAGGGTCGCGATCTGGCTATTGCCGCTGCCGCATAGCAGGTCACCCTCCCAGTGCCCTGGCACCGCCCGATCTTTAACCGTGGCCGGACGCTCGCTAATCGATACCGCGTCAATGAACCTTCCGTGATCGCTTGTCTTCTGAGTGTAATGGCGCGAGCGGCGCATTGCTCGTGTGCGCCTCAAATGTTGCAACAGCTCCTTCTTCAATGCGCCACGGGCTTGAATAAAGAGGCTGCGATAGATAGTCTCGTGTGACACCTGATAGCTCTCGTCATCCGGGTACGTACGCTTCAGCCACCCAGCAATCTGCTCTGGCGACCATAGCAGTCGGAGCTTACCTGCAACGCTGTGCGCTAAGGCTCGGTTCTCCGCCAGCCTACAGGTTTTGGGGCGGCGTCCTCGATCCCAAGCAGCTTGTTCAGCCAGACTCGCGCGGTAGCATTCCTGGCCACCATTGCGCATTATCTCGCGGCTGATCGTGGAGGGTGCACGCCCAAGTCGCCTCGCCACTGAACGAATCGACTGCCCCGCAGCTGCCGAACGAGATATTTCTTCTCGCTCAGCTAAAGTCAGCGCCAATCTCGAACGGCAACGTTGCGCAGGACGTATCCCACCTGTCTCCGCCAATATCCGTTCTATTGATGAGTGGTTTCGATCAAACAACTGCGCGATATGCTGGAGTGACTCACCTTTCTGCCAGCGTTCCCACATCATTGCCTTCTGACTTTCTGTGTAATAAATCCTCGGTCTTTGCTTCATCTGCAACACTCCTTCTGCTTACGCAGCTTCTAGTGTGTTGCATCCACCGGTTGAATCCGCACACAGGAACAGTCATTCGATCATCGTGGGCGCCGAGGTCGGCAATGGGTCGATTTCAGTCGGTTGGGACGCGGCGTAACGAATCGCAAACGCGCCCCGATTTATCTACGCCAGAGGCGCACCGGGTATACTTCGCGCCTTTGAGATGGCGGCCATGTCTACCCATTCCTATTCGTTCCTCCAGTTACACTCGCACCATGCCGGGCGCTGACAAGAGCACCGCCCGGGTATGGCTTAAGGCCATGCCCGGAATGTTCGTGATCTTGTGGAGCACCGCCTTTGTCAGCGCCAAATACGGACTGACTTACGCCGAGCCGCTGACCTTCCTGCTGTTGCGCTTTGTCTTCGTAGTCGCGCTGATGTTGCCGCTCGCGCTGGCAATGCGCGCAGTCTGGCCGCGCACCATTACACAGTTTGCACATGTCGCGGTGGTTGGTGTGCTGATGCATGCTGGTGCTCTCGGCGGGACCTTCTGCTCCATCAATCTGGGCATGTCGGCTGGGGTAAGCGCGCTGATTGTCGGCATTCAGCCCATACTGACTGCGTTCGCCAGCGCGCCCTTGTTCGGCGAGCGACTGCGGGCGCGGCAATGGGTCGGACTGGTCCTCGGGTTTGGCGGCGTGCTGCTGGTGGTATCGGGTCGCTCGGCGCTTTCGGGTATCACGCCGATGACGCTGGCCCTGTCGGTGCTAGCGTTGGTATCCAGCACCGCTGGCACGCTCTACCAGAAGCGGTATTGTGGCGCAGTCGATTTGCGCGCCGGCTCGGTCATTCAATTTTCCGCCGCCAGTGCGGTGGTACTGCCTCTGGCACTGGTCTTTGAAACCATGCAGGTGCGCTGGACCGGGGAATTCATGCTGACGCTCGCATGGTTGGTACTGGTGGTGTCAATTGGCGCGGTTTCGCTGCTGTATATCCTCATCCGCAAGGGCGCTGCGACGACGGTAGTCAGTCT
>JAPLRD010000061.1:0-5398 GCA_026399375.1 Pseudomonadota bacterium | reverse complement strand
TTGATGGCATACGCAATGTTCAGAGAAGCGCTCAGCGCGATGGCGATCGCGGGGATGGCGTTGGCCGCTATCGGCGTGGCTCTGGTAGTCTATCGGCCGACAAGGGAATGACGAAGATCATTACATCCTGGGCGCCTGCTGCTGGCATAAGCTGACGTTCGCTCGCCCCTGCAAATAGAAAACCCGCCGAAGCGGGTTCTGTGTAAAGGCTACCGAAAGAGATTAAGCAGCTTCTTTCTGCTTCCCGCGCCGCGCCATGAAGCCGAGGAAGCCAAGTCCGGCGCGAAGCATGGCGGAGGTGAAGCGCTACCGCATCGATGAAGCGCGAGCCCTGCTGGTCCCGGTCGTGCAGCGCCGCGAAGCCGCCGGCGCCGACGCGACGGTCGCCGCGGCTCGCCGCCTCGCCGGTGCAGCTACTTACGTAGGTGCCGCGCGACCCAGCCGGGCACATGATCCATGCGCCACTGCCACCAGCGCGGCACGGCGGGCGAGAGCGCGCGCTCGACGTAGTACGGCACCATCGGCCGGAACCAGTCCCACAGGCGTCGCAGCTCGGCTTCCGGCGTGTCGTGCAGGTCGACGCGCAGGTCCACGATGGGGAACGGATGCTGGCCGTAGACGAGCAGCGCCGCGGAATTTTGCCCTTCGGGCTGGCCACCGGCGTCGCGCCCGGCCTCGACCGCGCGCACGAGGCGCTCGGCGAGCGGCTCGGCGGCAGAATCCTCGAAGGCCTTGGCCATCGCCTTCACCACACCCTCGCCGGCCAGCACGTTGCCCGCCACGGCATAGCCGTCGCCCAACACGTGCCCGAGGGGTCGCTCGACTGCAGCTCGGCGACGATCTTCTCGGCCGAGAGGCCCTGCTCCATGAGGCGTCGCGCCATCGGCAGGAGCAGCGGATTGGCCACCGCCTGCATCGAGCCCGCGCCCCGGTTGGCGACCACGACCGGGCAGCGCACGCCGACGTTCGGTGAATAGGTGGCGATGCCGACCCCGTACTCGCCGGTACGGGGACAGCGCGCGGAAATGGAATAGGTCATGCGTGCCTCACTCGATGCGGATGCCGGACTCGGCACCCATCTTGCGGTAGTTGTCGAATTCGTCCTGCGTCAGCTTGCCAAGTGCCTCGGGCGAGCCGGGACGCACCACGGAGCCGGTGTTCTCGATGCGCTTGCGGATGTCGGGATTGCCGAGGATCTTCAGCAGTTCCTGCGACAGGCGCTGGATCACCGGCTTCGGCGTGCCGGCCGGCGCGTAGAGCGCGTTCCAGGACGTGAAGTCGAGGCCCTTCAGGCCCTGCTCGGCGAGCGTCGGGATGTCGGGTCCGGTCGGCGCGCGCTCGGGCGAGGCGATGCCGACGATCTTCAGCTGGCCCTGCCTCGCGAACGGCACCTGCGTCGGCAGGGTGCCGAAGTAGATCTGCACGCGGTTGGCGAGCAGGTCGGTGTTCACCTGCGGCGCGCCCTTGTAGCCGATGTCGGCGATCGGCGTGCCGGTCATGCGCGCGAGGTTGAGGCACGCGAACTGGTTGCTCGCGCCCGTGCCGTGGTGGCCGCAGTTCAGTTTGCCCGGGTTCGCCTTCACCCACGCGAGGAAGTCCGAGGCGGTCGAGCCCGGCATCGACGGATGCACCGAGAGCACGATCGGCAACTCGGCGACGTAGCCGATCGGCTCGAAGTCCTTCGGCCCGTAGGTAAGGCTGCGGTTGAGCGCCGGCGTGATCGCCGTCGGCGCGCTGCCGCCCATGATCAGCGTGTGCCCGTCGGGTGCCGCCTTCTGCACGTAGGCGTGGGCGATCGCGCCGCTCGCGCCGGCGCGGTTCTCTACCACGACCAGCTGGCCGAGCACCTTGGCGTACTCCTCGCCGACGATGCGACACAGCAGGTCGGTGATGCCACCGGCCGGGTACGGCGAGACGATCGTGATGGTCTTGGACGGCCACGTCTGCGCGAACGCGGCGAGCGGCGCGCAGAGCGCCGCGAGCAGCACGAGGCGCACGATACGACGATGCTTCATTGCCCTTCCCCTTTCATGCCTGCGATTACCACCAGCCGCCCCTGGCGCTCGGTCTCGGAGCGCGCGAAGGCGACGAACTCCTCGACGCCTATGCCGGCCGGCGCGTAGAGCCCGTACCAGATCTGCAGCGCCTGGTCCAACTTACCACCAAACGGGCGCGGCCACCTACACTAAGGTGCGCAACGCCGCAAACTCAACATATAACGTCCATTTGTGCCAAATTTTCGGGTTCAAACATCGGATCGCGGCGCCCCCGCCTGCCGTTCCGACTTTGCGGCAGGATTGATTGTACTATCCCTTACGGGCGCTCTGAGACTGCTTGCGCAGCCCGAACAAGGTCAACTGACGAACGGCTGCTACTGTCGGAAGCGGTCACTTGGTCAGCGCGAGGCTCGGTGACCGCAATGGGTCGAGGTTGTGTGGAAACGAAATCTCTCGTGCGCCAAAAAAGCAACAGGTGCACGACGTTGCTAGAATTGTGGAAATTTCCGTTGATCTGGTCTTGCGGGCGCGCTTGGAGGCTCTGAGAGCTGCCTAATGCGAGTTACTTTGGGCAAGAAATGGCACAGATGCCCTCAAACTGCCCTCCTCCGAATAGCCATTATCACTTGTTCGACACCGAGAATATTGATGAGCCGCCGCAAGTTGTAGGAGAGGACATGCAGGCTCATTTCCGTACCTACATTCTTGAGTCTCTTCATCAGGAAGTGAGCCGAACCCATCCAGAACTTCAACGTACCGAAGACATGTTCTACAGTGCACCGGCGCTGTTTCATCTTTCCGGGATCCGCATCCAAACGACTCTGCATCGTATCCAGAACATCTTCGTGTTCCCAGCGCCCGAGGCGACGCTCCTTGCCAGTAGTGCATTGGCCCCTTTGAGCGCACGTCCGGCAGTTTGAGCTCCAGTACACACTTAATTTCATGTTATGTTCTATCGACGACATGCGATAGAGAAGTTTTTCCCCGGCAGGACAGCGATATTCGTTGGCGTCCTTGATATAGACAAAATCGCGTTTGTCGTACAGGCCCTTGGCCTTATTGTCCGAGGTCATCGTCTTCGGCACAAAAGGAGTGATGCCTGCCTCCACACACTTCAGGATTTCCGGCCCCTTGTAATAGCCCCGGTCAGCAATTGCGTCCAGTTTCTGGACCCCGATTGCATCCTTCGATTGAAAGGACATGTTTGCCAGTTGTGTTCGGTCGTGACCTAGATTGGTGACTTCGTGCGCAACGATCAGGTGATGTTTGGTATCGACGGACAGCTGCACGTTGTAGCCCACCATCCCCGTGCCTCGACCACTGGTGGCCATCGAGCGTGCGTCTTGATCGGTCAGCGATAGTTGCTCATCCGGTTGCTGCTCCAGGCGCTCGCCGATTCCCCGAAGGTATTTCATTTGCCTCTTGAGTTTGCGCAGCTTCTCCTGCAGATGCTTTGTCTTTCCTTCCGGCTCAGACGCCTGCGTCCGGTCCGCGGTATCCAGCGCATTTAGGTAGCGCTCGATACTTTCATCAATCTGCTTCATCCGCTGCTCGAGTTTGTGCGGAGTGAAGTTCTTGTCGCGGTTATTCACTGCCTTGAACTTGCTGCCGTCGATGGCGACGATGGCCTGGCTGAACAGGTTCAGCTCACGACACATTGCCACGAACTGCTTGCATACGTTGCGAATGCCCTTGCCGTTGTCTCGGCGGAAGTCGGCGATCGTCTTGAAATCCGGCGCCAGCCGCCCGATCAGCCACATCACTTCAAGATTGCGTTGGGCTTCCCTCTCCAGGCGCCGGCTCGATTGGATCCGATTCAGATAGCCGTAGACGTAAATCTTCAGAAGTACCGCCGGATGGTAGCTCGGTCGTCCCGTCGCCGCAGGAGCAACGCCACCGAATCCAAGTTCAGCCAGATCGAGTTCGTCAACAAACACATCGACCACCCGAACTGGATTGTCTTCACCGATGTAGTCATCAAGACACTCCGGCAGGAGCGTGACCTGGTGTCGACCCTCGCCCTCAATGAATCGCCTCATCTGCTTGTCTCCACCAATGTCTTCACATTGGTATTAACGCGCAAGGCTTCATCTCTGTTTACACGATCAGCACGTTTTCACACAGGCTCGGTCGAAAGCGCCGCCTCAGCTTTTTCGAGAGCGGCCGCTCAACTCGATAATTTCATTTTCAGCGGCCCCACAATCCCAGCGGCGGCTGTGGTAGATATGGTGTCATTGAGTAACGGTCTGTGAACGTATTCAGTGAGCAGGCGTTCAGATGCCGGCGGTTTTCGTTTTGCAAGTGACTCTTTTAGGCCTAGAGTGAGGGTTGGCGGTTTGGGAATGCGATCTTTGACGGGAATTTCGGCAGGAGACGGGCGTCGAATTGCACAACCGTCCTAGCGCGGACAAGGCGTTGAGCTTGCCGTCGCCTTGGTCTTATCGTGATAAACTGAATTCATAATAAAAGCACAATCTAGATCAATACCAAGGAGGAGTCAGCCATGTTTCGCAATTCCGCAAAAGTTTTCGCCGCTGGCGCGATCGCCGCGCTGTTCGTATGTTCACCTGCAATCGCGCAGCAGAAGGTCAAAATCGGCTTCATCACCACGCTCTCCGGCCCCGCGGGCATCATTGGAAAGCACATGAAGGACTCGGTCGAGCTGGCGCTCGACCATCTCGGCCGCAAGGTCGGCGGTCTGGACGTCGAGGTGACTTACGGCGACGACCAGTTCAAGCCCGATGTCGGACTGCAGGTCGCCGAGGAGATGATGAAGAAGGACCAGGTGGACTTCGTCTCGGGCATCATCTGGTCACACGTGATGATGGCAGTGGTGCCGGCGGTAACCGCCACCGGCCGGATCATGGTCGGCACCAACGCCGGCGCAAGCCCGCTCGCCGGGAGCCAGTGCAACGATCACTACTTCACGACCTCCTGGAACAACGACCAGACGCCCGAAGCGATGGGCAAGTTCATGCAGGACCAGGGCATCAACGACGTGTACGTGCTCGCGCCGAACTACCAGGCAGGCAAGGACATGGTTGTCGGGTTCAAGCGCTACTACAAGGGCCGCATTGTCGAGGAGGTCTACACCAAGCCCGGCCAGCAGGATTACCAGGCCGAGATCACGCAGTTGCGCTCGAAAAACCCGAAAGCGATCTTCGCCTTCTACCCGGGTGGCATGGGTGTGCAGTTCGTAAAGCAGTACAACCAGGCAGGCTTGAGAAGCCAGATTCCCCTCTACACCGTCTTTACCGTGGATGAGACCACACTCCCGGCGCTCAAGGACGACGCGATCGGTCAGTGGGAGGCGAGCTTCTGGAATCCCAATTTGAAGAATCCGACGAACCAGAAGTACATCGCCGATTTCCGCAAGAAGTTCGGCTACACACCCTCCTATT
>JAPLRD010000255.1 GCA_026399375.1 Pseudomonadota bacterium | reverse complement strand
CGAGGAATTTTCGTGCCAGCTCGGTGAAGCTGGTTGCCGACTGCAGCACGGAAGAAATCTCCGACTGGTGGGTTTTCACCCAGCGCTCGGTTTCCATGCGCTGCGCCTCGGTCTGCAGCACCGCGATGGAACGCGCCAGAGCGCCGATCTCGTTCGGATAGCCGGTATCGGGCACGGTGAGGCCGAGCTTGCCGGCCGCGAGCTGCTCGACGGTTTCGCGCAGCCGCTCGGTCGGCCGCCGGATCGACTGCCCCACCAGGACTCCGGCGAGTATGCCGCCGCCGAGGCCGAGCACAAGGAGCAGCAGCGTCAGGCGCTCGCCGGCAGCGGACTCCTCCTCGACCGCGCGCGCGCGCGTTCTGGCGTATTCCTCTTTGAGCCGCGCCACGACCGCCAGCGCTTCGTTTGCGGTTTGCCCGCTGCGCTGAAACTCCTCCGAAGTGACCAGGGCGCGTGCTTCAGGGATGCGATCCTGGCGCGTCAGCGCGACCACCCTGTCGACGTTCTGCTTGTAGGCAGCATACGACGCATCGAACTTGGCGAGATTCTTCTGGTTGTCGTCGAGATGCAACCGCTTGCGCAGATCGGACATGTCTTTGCGCAGTTGCGCTTCCGCGGATTCGTACTGCTTCAGCGCCTGGTCGCGCCCAACAGTATCGGTCGCGAGCAAGGCCTGGCGCAGGCTGCGGCCGATGATCGCATACTGGAACTGGGCCGACTTTGCGCTGGCGACGCCCAGCAGTTCCTTGTCGAAGATGGTCTGTATTTCGCGGTTCAGGTAACGCTCGGTATAGATGCCGTGAGCGCCGAGAATCAGGGTGATCAGCAGCGCACCGGCAAAGCCGGCGACGAGCTTGCTCATCAAGGGGAGCCGCTCCAGCGCGGTCAGCCAGGTCTTCATGATGTCTCTCCGGTGCGGGTCGACTCAAGCGCGCGCCGCGCCTGCGCCGCATCCTCGGCCAGGCTCATCGCGGCGATGCGCTCGCGCTGCAGGTGTTGCTGCGCGGCGTCGGCGCGATGGCGCGCCAGCGACATGGTCGCGATCATGTGGGCAAAGCCGGTGAGAAACCCGAGTATCACCGGCAGGCGCTTCTCGTCCATGACCGGTGCTTCGCCGACGGCCTGCAGGTAGTCCGCTTCTGCGTAGCCGAACGCCTTCGCCTGCTCGGTGAAAAACGCCGGGTCGGGAGGGCCGATGTGGAACTGGCCGATGAACACATTGGCAAGGTGCTGGCCCTCGACGACGATGGGGGAGGCGCAGTCGGTCATGCCGTTCTTGCATTTGTACATGGTGAAATCTTTGCCCTCCTGCAGCTTCAGCGCGAGTTCCGTGTCGCTCTCGATGCAGCGCGCGCAGGAGCCGGGTATGGCGCGATGAAAATCCGTGCACGCCCGCTGCCAGCGCGCCGAAGCGAGTACCTTGCCTTCGAGGTCGATGATGGCTGCGGCGACGCCGACGGCTTCGCAGAAATTGGAAAACAGCGTCTGCAGGGCGCCCAGGTCGACCAATTCGGCCAGACTGAGCGCCTTCTTTTCCACTGGCGCGGCGGCCGGATCACCGAATGCGCGCTCCTGCGGTTCTGCCGTCAGCGATGGGAAGGGAATCGCCGCCCCGGCCTTGCCGGCCAGTTCGTTGGCGAGGCGCTTGACCTCAACGATACGCTGTTCGCGTCCCTGTGCCAGGCGGTTGAAGCGCTCCACTTCGCCCATGCGCGCCAGTTCGCGCTCTGCGGCTGCGCTGGCGGCGGCAGCCTCGTCCGCCTTGCGGTTGCGCAACGCGACTTCGAGGTTGAGCGCGAGCAGCGGCAGCAGTTCGTCCAGCACCGCGCGGTCTTCAATGCCCAGGCCTGCTGGCATCGCGAGCTCGACTACGCCCAGTGCGACCTCGTTGCGCAAAATGGGCAGCAGCAGCACCTGGCGCGGCATGGTTTCGCCCAGCCCGGAAACGATGCGCCAGTAGCCCTGCTGCGGGACATCGACTTCCAGAGCCTTGCGCTCGAGCGCGCACTGGCCGAGCAGACCTTCGCCGGGGGCGAGTTCGCGCGGCACATCCGCGGCGCAGCCGTAGCCGGCAGTCAGTTTCAAGCGCCCTGCAGAATCGGCGTCGACGACGTAGATCGCGCCTTGCTGGATTCCCAGCATGCCGTGGACCTGTCGCAGAAAGGTCTGTGCCAGATTATCCGGTGTGTCAGCCTGCTGCAACTGCAGCGACGCGGCGGCAACGTTGGTCTTGCGCTGCGCCAGTGTCTCCTGCATCCGTGCGTGCGCCTGCATTTGTCTCGCCGTCTCGGTCTGTGCATGGCGTCCGCGCAACATCTGCAGGAACAGGGCGCCGAAGAGCAGCACCAGCAGGCTGCTTGCGAGCATCGCTGCTATCCGGTCCGCCACTGGAACCGAACGCGCCAGGTTTTCCATCAACACTACGGTCCAATCGCCGAAAGGATCGTTCCATTGCACGCGGGCCCGTGCCACCGCATAGCGTATCCCTTCGAAATTCTGCAGGTCGCTGTCGATGGCTAAGGGCAGCAGGGCGGGATCGCCTTGTTCGAACATGTTGCCGAACTGCTTGATCTCGCGGATCGCGCGCAGGCGCTCCGGCGTGGGTGCGCCGGCAAGCCTGCCGATCCAGTCCTTGCGGCTGCTGGCAAAACTCACCCCTTGCGGCGAGAGCAGCAGCGACAGGTCCGAGGCATCGGACATGCGCAGCAGATCGTCGATCTTGTGCAGGCCGGTGCGCGCAACCGCGACGCCGGCGACTGCGCTGCTGCTGTCCCTGCCGGAGTAGACGGGCGCCGCGAAATACAGCGACCGGTCGCCGCGTGCCAGGCTCACTGCGGCATAGACGTTCTGCGTGCCCTGTATGCCCATTTGGTAATACGGCCGGAATTTGACGTTGAGGCCGGTTGAGGGTTTGCCGCTGTTGTCCCAGGAGGACTTGACCACACCGTCCGTGCCGACGATGAACATGCCCTCCGCGTCGTATGAGCGTCCCAGGCTTTCGAGCAGTTCGACCATTCTTGCGCCGTTGGGCTCGCCTCCCGGCTGCGCGTCGGCCTTGACCTCTTCGCCGATCAGACCGAGCACGGCGAGCGAGCCCATCATGTTGCCGTTCAGGGTCTGCGACATGATCGCGATGCCGCGGCGCTCCGCCTCGGTCTGCAGCATCGAAAGACGCGAACGCTCGCTGAAAACGCGGACAATCTCTCCCGTGCTTAGTCCGGCGGCTACCACGATTAGTGCCAGCAGCAGCCAGGCCACACGCGCACGGGCGACAACGAATTCAGCCATCCAGTTCATGATTTCACCTCGATCCCGCGTTCGCCGGCGGCCTGTCGCAACGCCTCGAGCGCGGCGTCAAAATCGAAACCACGCACGCCGTTGTCTATGGTGCGGTAGCGTGTCGGGAACGCGGCGTTGAGCAGTTCGGCGTGCGCGTCGAGCAGTTCGCCGGCTTCCGAATCGTTTTCCGCAAGGTAGGCGGCTAGCTTTGCGCAAACTTCACGCAGGGTCTTGTCATCGACCGCAACCTGCGCTATCTGCGCTTCGGCCGGCAGCCTTGCTTCCAACGCCGTGATCATCGCCCGCGCGCCTTGCGCGAATGCGCCGAGCAGCACATCGATCTCGTTGCGCGCGGCATGCGCCTTGATCGCCGCTTCGAGCGCCGCCGCCTGCGCCTGAACCTCGGTGGCGCCGATGTTTCCGGACACACCTTTGGCGGTGTGCGCCACGCGTTCGGCTGTGGCCCAGTCGTTTGCGTCCAGTGCGGCGCGCACCGCCTCGTCGGCGCCTTTCTGTCCGGCGACGAACTTGCGCAGCATCGAAAGATAGAGCGGTTTCTTGCCGAGCACGCGGCGCAGGCCGTTGGTCACGTCCAGTCCCGGGATGTCGCCCGGCAGTTCAGCGTCTGCAGGAGCAGGGGCGGCGGGTTGAACGGCCGCCACGGAGGCGGCATGGCGCGTCTTGATCCACTTGAGCAGCGCCGCCCACAGTTCATCGGGTTCGATCGGTTTGGTGACGAAATCCTGCATGCCGGCGGCAATGCACCGGTCCTTGTCCTGCTGCATCGCGTTGGCCGTCATGGCGATGATCGGCATTTGCGCATACTGGCCGAGCTTTCTGATCTCGACCGTCGCGGTCACGCCGTCCATGACCGGCATCTGCATGTCCATGAGCACGGTGTCGTAGTCCACGCGCTGCACCATGTCGACGGCGATCTTGCCGTTGTCGGCGATGTCGACGACGAAACCGGCGTCGCGCAGTATTTCGCTCGCCACCTGCTGGTTCAGGTCGTTGTCTTCCACCAGCAGGATGCGCGCGCCCTTGATGGTGCCCAGTCGCTCCATGATGAGCGACGGAGCGTCCCCGGCCTCGCGCCGCTCGCTCGCTTCGCCGCCCAGCACGCGCATGGCGGTGTCGAACAGGATGGAGGCGTTTACCGGCTTGATCAGCACGTCTTCGATGCCGGCATCGCCAGCTTCCTTGATGATCTCCTCACGGCCGTAAGCGGTGATCATGACCAGGTGCGGCGCCGGCGCAAGTTTCAGCGCCTTGATCCTGCCCGCGGCTTCGATGCCGTCCATGCCCGGCATGCGCCAGTCGAGGAACACGATCTCATAGGGCGCCCCCGCATCCGCAGCCTTCCTCACCGCCTCCAAACCCGCCTGTCCGGAGGCGGCGTCGTCGACCACGAACGTCATGCTGCCGAGCAGATCGATCAGCACCGTGCGGGCGTTGTCGTTGTCGTCGACCACCAGCACGCGCCGGCCGCGCAAATCGGGGTTGGGCAGCAGTTCATTCTTTTTCGCTTTGCCTATGCCCAGGCGCGCGGTGAACCAGAACGTGCTGCCCTTGCCGTGCTCGGATTCCACGCCGACCTCACCGCCCATGAGTTCGGCCAGTTTCTTCGAGATCGACAGTCCCAGGCCGGTGCCGCCGTACTTGCGTGTGGTCGAGCTGTCGGCCTGCTGGAAGCTCTGGAACAGGCGGCTCGCCTGCTCGGGCGTCAGGCCGATCCCGGTGTCCTTGACGGCGAAATAGAGCAGCACATCCTTGTCGCTGCGCTCCTTGACGCGGGCGATGACGTCGATCTCGCCGCTCTCGGTGAATTTGACCGAATTGTTGGCGTAGTTGATCAGGATCTGCCCCATGCGCAGCGAATCGCCGATGAGTCCGCGCGGCACATCGGGTGCGATGTCGAACACCAGTTCCAGCCCCTTGGCGCTGGTCTTCTCGGTGACCAGGTTGGCAACGTTGTCCAGAAGCTTGTCCAGATCGAAATCGACCTGCTCGACGTTGAGCTTGCCGGCCTCGATTTTGGAGAAATCGAGAATGTCGTTGATGATGCCAAGCAGGTGCTGCCCGCTGCCCTGGATCTTCTTCACGTAATCGCGCTGCCGCGGCGTCATGTCCGTCTTCAGCGCCAGGTGCGCCATGCCGATGATGGCGTTCATCGGCGTGCGGATTTCGTGGCTCATGTTGGCGAGGAAGTCGCTCTTCGCTTTGGCCGCATCCTCGGCCAGTTCCCTGGCGCGCGCCATGGCTTCGGCCGCGGCGCGCTCCTCGGTCACGTCCTCCAGCATCCATACAGTGCCTCGAGTGAGGTCCGCCGGATCGATGGCGCTGCCGGAGAGGCGGCACCAGAAGCGGGATCCGTCCGTGCGCACCAGTTCCTGGTCGCGCTGGTGCGTCTCGCCGCGCGAAAGCGCCTGATACACTGCGCCGCCCCCTGCCGCGTAGGCGTCGTCGTCCGCATACCAGATGCGCGTGGACAGGCCGATCTGCCCGCCGGACGGATAGCCGAACAGCGCGTCCAGCCGGCGGTTGCTGCGCATGATGATGCGGTCCTTGATGAAGGCGATTCCGAGCGTGGCGGCCTCGAACACCGCGTTTTGCTCGGCGCTGGCGATGCGCACGGCATCCGCCGCCTTCTGCCGCTCGGTGATGTCGTAGATCCAGGTGACCAGATGCTTGCCGTCGGCGAATTCGGTCAGGCTCGAACTGAGCAGCACGGTGAGCGGTGTGCCGTCGGCGCGCACGAACTCGGCCTGGAAATCGCTTACCGCACCATCGCGTCGCAGCAATGCGATAAAAGGCTCGCGCTCGACCGGGTTGCGCCAGAAGGATCTGGAGTTTTGCTTGGCTAGATCCTCCGGGGTGATTGCCAGCAAGTCGGCCAGGCGGCGGTTGGAGAAGATATGCTCGCCGTTCTCGGTATTGATGGAGACCCCTGCCGCGCTGTGTTCCAGGATTTGCCGCAGCCTCTGCTCGTTCTCGCGCATTTCGCGTTCCAGGCGCTTGCGCTCGCTGATGTCGGCGATGACCCAGATCGAGGCGGGGCCGGGTTCGACGTTTTCCAGGCGTTGCGCCGCGACGGAGGCCCAGAACATCGAGCCGTCCTTGCGCATCAGCTGCCATTCGCTCTGGAAGGCGCCGGTGGCATCCATCGTCGGCTTGGCCCGGGCATACATCTCCTTGAAGTCTTCTGGGCTGCTGAACATGATGGTCGCCGGGGCGCCGATCAGCTCGCTGACGTCACGCCCCACCAGTCTGGCGACCGCCGGATTGGCGCGTACGATCGCCAGCGCCGCCGAATAGACGATGCCCATCGGGGCGTTGTCGAAAATGGCGCTTTGCTCGCCCAGTAGTTTCTTGATCTCCGCCTGCTGGGACTCCAGCGCCTGTGCCTGCTCCTGCGTCGACTCGAGCAGGTTCTGCGTGCGTTCGCTGCGTTCTATGATTTCCATGCACATGGCAAGCACGGGCAGGATGCCCTCGAGCAGCGAACGGCCCTCTTCGTCGTGGGGCTTGAACGAAGCGAGTTCGACCACGCCGAGCAGGTTTTCGTTGCTGACAATCGGCAGCAGCAGCAGCGACTTTGGCGGTGCGGCGCCCAGCACCGAATCAATGCGCAGATAGTCGGCGGGCGGATCGTTGATGACCATGCTGCGCTTTTCCAGCGCGCATTCGCCGATCAGACCGGCGCCAAAGGCGATCTCGGCGTCCGGACTCGCGCCGCCGCTGCGTGCATAGCCACCGCACAGCAGGAGGCGGCGTTGTTCGCCGTCGGCGCGGTAGAAGCTGCCCTGGCCCACTTCCAGCAGGGGCGCGATGGCGGAAAAGAAGGTTCGCGACAAGTCGTCCAGTCGGCGCGCGCGCTGCAGGTCGGCGGAGATTTTCGCGACATGGGTGTTGATGAAGCGCAGGCGCTCGCTTTCTTCGCCCGCCTTGTGGTAACTTTCGAGAGAGCGCGCCAGGTCGCCCACCTCGCTGCTGTCCTGCAGATAGTCAAAACGCAGGTGGCGCTCGCCCCCGAGCAAGGCCTGCGTCTGTTTCGACAGCCGTACGACGGGTGCGACCACCCGTGTCCTGAAGTAATAAAGCAGCCCCGTCAGGGCGGTGAGGATGTTGAGCAGCAGGGCGATGGTGGCAAGCCGGTCCATGGCATCGGCGCTGGCCGTCAGTTCCTCCACTTCTCTTGTGTGGCGCGCCTCGATCTCCGAGTACACCTCCGCAATCGGCGCCATGACGTTTTCCCTGGCCGCTTGGTATTCGATGCCGTAGACCACTCCGCGCGCCCGCTGCATTTCACCGGCGTCGCTTGCCTGCATGGCGTGGCTCTCGATTTCGGCGAGCGCCGCGGAATTCTTGTTGGCTTTTTCAATCAGCTCCATTTCGTCGCGCGTCAGGCCGATCTCGCGCAGGCGCTCCGTGCCCCTCTCGCCCAGCCGCGTGACGTTGCGTTCGGTCTGGTAGGCGGCCTTGTATTTCTCGTCGCCGGTGGCGGCGTACGCGCGCACTGCGGCGGTCAGCGCGTCGCCGCCCTTGATCAGCATGTTCGCGGCCTCCAGGGCCTGCATGCGCTTTCCTGCGGCGGCAATGCT
>JAPLRD010000069.1 GCA_026399375.1 Pseudomonadota bacterium | reverse complement strand
GCGCTGGCGCTGCACAATGCCGAGTTTCTGCATCTGCAGATCGAAAAGAAACAACTCGATCTCGATCTCTCGATCGCGAGCGGCATCCAGCAGATGCTGCTGCCGCGCGGAAAGCCGGCGCTGCCGGGCCTCGCGCTGGCACAGGCCGCGGGCGCCAAAGTCGCAACCGTCAACGGCGTCGCCATTCCGAAAGCGAGAATAGACGCGGTTGTGCGGGCCCAGGAAGCGCAGGGGCAGAAAGACACGCCCGAGCTGCGCGCAGCGATCCGCGACCGCCTCATCACCCTCGAAATCGTCGCGCAGGAGGCGAACAAGAAGGGCCTCGGAAAGAGCGCCGACACCCAGAGCCAGATCGAGCTCGCGCGAGCCAACATCCTGGCGCAGGCCTACCGGGCCGATTTTTTCAAGACCCACCCGGTCAGCGAAGACGCCCTGAAAACCGAGTTTGAAAAAGTGAAAGTGCAGATGGGCGACAAGGAATACAAGGCGCGCCACATCCTGGTGGAAAAGGAAGGCGAGGCGAAGGACATCATCGAAAAGCTGAAGAAAGGCGACAAGTTCGAGGAACTGGCGAAAGTCTCCAAGGACCCGGGCTCCAAGGACAACGGCGGCGATCTAGACTGGAACCTTCCCGGCGGCTTCGTCAAGCCCTTCTCCGATGCGATGGTGAAACTGGAAAAAGGCAAGTACACCGAAGCGCCGGTCCAGACCCAGTTCGGCTGGCACATCATCCGCCTGGAAGACATGCGTCAGGCCAAATTCCCAGACTTCAACGAAGTCAAGCCTGGACTGCAGCAGCGCATGCAGGATGAAATGTTCGACAAGACGATCAACGAACTGCGCGCCAAAGCCAAGGTAGACTGATCCGGCTGGAAACAGACGGGTCCACAGGGTGGTCGATACGGGGGCGCAAGCCCCCGTATCTTTTTCTGCGAACGGAAGACGAGAACACATGGCACTGAAGGCAACCATATTCAAAGCCGAGCTGCAGATCGCAGACATGGACCGGAATTACTACCAGGACCATGCGCTCACCATCGCCCGCCATCCGTCGGAAACGGACGAGCGCATGATGGTGCGCCTGCTCGCCTTCGCGCTGAACGCCGGCGACGCGTTGAATTTCGGCAAGGGGTTGAGCACGGACGACGAACCCGATCTCTGGCAGAAAGACCTGACCGGCGCGATCGAACTCTGGATAGACGTCGGCCTGCCGGACGAAAAGCGCATACGCAGGGCCTGCGGCCGCGCCCAGCAGGTGCTCGTCTACATCTACGGCGGCCACGGCGCCGCCATCTGGTGGGATCAAAACGGCGACAGGCTGGAGCGAAACAGGAGTCTGGCCGTGGTCTCGGTGCCGGTCGCCGCCAGCCAGGCGCTGGCAAAACTGGCAAAACGCACCATGCAGTTGAATTGCACGATCCAGGACGGTCAGGTCTGGCTGGGCGATGCCGAAGACAGGGTGCAGGTGGATCTGACACCGGTCAAAGCGGCCTCCGGCGGCATGAACGCCAGAAACTGAAGGGCCATTTCGGCATGACCGAAATGGCCCCTGAAACAGCGGAGCGCGAGGGGAGGCATCCCCTCGTTACTTGATCAGCTCTTGCTTTCCAGCCCCTTCTTCAGCAGCTCCGCCACCACCTCGTTCAAGCCAGCCTTGCGTTCCTGCGCCAGCAGCTGAACCTGTTTCACCAGATCGC
Organism: Pseudomonadota bacterium; assembly: GCA_026399375.1. Lineage (GTDB taxonomy): Bacteria > Pseudomonadota > Gammaproteobacteria > Burkholderiales > SG8-39 > 2-12-FULL-64-23. The sequence goes on along the minus strand of JAPLRD010000069.1, from coordinate 4,901 downwards.
CGTTGAGCTTGACCGCAAACGGCACCAGCCCCAGAGACTGGTCGAGTTTGCGCTGCTCACGCCGGTCGAGAGGCACGTTTGCGTCCTTGCCGAAACGGCCGGGTGTACCGAAGCGGTTAATGCCGCCGGCGATTTTCAGACCTTTGTTCTTTTCCAGGTCGGTCTTCTTCACGTCTGCATTTCCTAGTCAATTGAGCGGAGCCGCGCATTTTACGCAGTCTTGACGCATGCCGCTTGTCCACGTGGACCAAGGCTATGGTGCGTCGACCAACCACAGGCGGCGCCAGCCCGCGTGGCCGAGACGGCGCAGGGTCTCGATGTTGCGTTCGAAAATCCGGCTCGCATCGGGAAACGCGGCCACGGCGCGCTCGATGCTCGCCTCGCGCAGCAGATGCAGCATGGGATAGGGCGAGCGGTTGCTGTAGTTATCTATGTCCTCCGGCAAGGTGCCGGCGAATTGGTACTGAGGATGCAGGCTTGCCACCTGCAATTCTCCCTCGAGGCCCTCTTCGTCCACTGCGGCGTCGACGAGCTCCAGAAAATCGTTGTATTCGATAAAATCGCCGAGCACCTTCGGATGCACCAGCAGCGTGGTGTCGATTTCAGCCGGATCGCTCGCGTGCAACAGGCGCAACTCGGCGACGAGGTCCGAAAGCAAGGCCTCCGGTGACCGTGCGCCGCTGACGGCATAGCGGATCTGCCGCTTGACGTGGACCGACTTGGCGAACGGACACAGGTTGAGGCCGATCACGGCGCGCTCCAGCCAAAGCCTGGTATCAGCGATGACCTCTTCGTCCGTCCGGTCCGGCAGATTCTGCACATTGCGCATGCGGTTCCCGTCGATCATTGAACCAGTATGCGCGGAAAGCCCCCCACCCGCCCCGAAATCTTTGACCCAGATCAAAGCCCCTGCGAAGCATGGCCACTACAGTACTCGGCTTATGCAAACCGACTATCCAAACCTGCTTCTGCGGAGCTAGCGCGATCGTGTCCGTTCCGGAACTGGTCTGCCCTGCAGGCAATCTGCCCTCCCTCAAGGTGGCCGTGGACAATGGCGCCGACTGGGTCTACATGGGCCTCAAGGACGAGACCAACGCGCGCAATTTCGCCGGGCTCAATTTCGACGCCGCGGCCGCGAGCGAGGGCTTGCGCTATGCCCACGCGGCGGGCGCGAAGATGCTGCTCGCCATCAATACATTTCCGCAGGGACAGGCCGCCAAACGCTGGCAACGCGCCATCGACCAGGCTGCCGGTCTGGGCATAGACGCGGTCATCCTCGCCGATGCCGGCCTGATGCGCTATGCGGCGGAACGCCACCCGAAGCTGCGCCTGCACCTCTCGGTGCAGACCTCGGCCACCAATTACGAGGCGATCAACTTCTATCACGAGCGCTTCGGCATAGAGCGTGCGGTGCTGCCGCGCGTGCTGTCGCTGGCGCAAGTGGCGGACGTAATCAAGAACACGCCGGTGCAGATCGAAGTGTTCGGCTTCGGCAGCCTGTGCGTGATGGTCGAGGGACGCTGTGCGCTTTCCTCGTATGTCACGGGCGAGTCGCCCAATACCCGCGGCGTATGCTCGCCGGCCAAGGCGGTGCGCTGGGAAAAGCACGGCGAAACGCTGGACGCCAGGCTGAACGGCATCCTGATAGACCGCTTCGAACCGGGCGAGAACGCCGGCTACCCGACTTTGTGCAAGGGCCGCTTCAGCGTCGACGACGAAACCTATTACGCCATCGAAGAGCCTTCCAGCCTCAATGCCATGGCCCTTCTGCCGGAACTGGCGAACATCGGCATCACCGCGATCAAAATCGAAGGACGCCAGCGCAGCCCGGCCTATGTCGCCGCGGTGACGCGCATCTGGCGCGCCGCGATCGACGCGCACGCGAAGAACCCGGAGCGCTTTTCCGTGCAGACGGAGTGGGCGAACGGCCTGGCGCGCGTCGCCGAAGGCCAACAGCACACGCTGGGCGCGTACCATCGCAAATGGAAATGATTCGATGATGAACTCCACCCTTCTTCTGTCATGCCGAGCATCGCGACGCCCTGAAGGAAGTCCCCTTGGGGGAGGGATCTGCTTTTTTGCCCTCCGCAGAAGCAGATTCCTCGGGCTTCGCACTCGGAATGACAGGTGGATGGCGATATGAAGCTCAGCCTGGGCCCCCTGCTCTACTACTGGTCGCGCGAAGCCGTGCTGGAGTTCTACGCCGCCGTCGCCGCCTCCGGTGTCGACATCGTCTATCTGGGCGAAGTGGTGTGCTCGCGCCGGCACAATCTGCGCCTGGACGACTGGCTCGGGCTGGCGCGCGAATTGAGCGCCAGCGGCAAGAAGGTCGTGCTCTCTTCGCAGGCGCTGATCGAATCCGAATCCGAGCTCAAGTCGCTGCGACGCATCGCCGAAAACGGCGAATTCACGGTCGAGGCGAACGAAATGGGCGCCGTGCGCCTGCTCACCGGCCGCGTGCCTTTCATCGCCGGGCCACACCTCAATATCTACAACGGCGAAACGCTGTCCTGGTTCGCGGAACTCGGCGCGACGCGCTTCGTGCTGCCGCTGGAACTCTCGCGCGACACCCTGCGCCAACTGCAGGCGGAGCGCCCCGCAGGCATGCAGACCGAAGTCTTCGCCTACGGCCGCATGCCGCTTGCGTTCTCGGCGCGCTGCTTCACGGCGCGCCACCACGATCTGCCCAAGGACGATTGCCAGTTCCGCTGCCTCGACAACGCCGACGGTCTTGCCATGCAGACGCGGGACAAGGACGCGTTCCTGACGCTGAACGGTTTGCAGACGCAGTCGGCCCAGGTGTACGACCTGTCCGATTCGACGGAAGAATTGCGCAGCCTGGCCGTCGACGTGGTGCGCATTTCGCCGCAGTCCACAAACACCATGGCCATAATCTCGAGCTTTCGCGAGCGCTGCGACGGGCGCCCAGGCGCTCCGCTCGACGGCCTGCGCGTCGCCGCGCCCTGCAACGGCTACTGGCACGGCGTCCCGGGCATGGAATACCGGAGACTCAATTGAACACCCCGTTGAACGCCCCGCAATCTCCGCCGCTGCTGCCGGCGCGCCTCGCCGGCCTGGTGGGCATCCTGCCGCAATGGCCGCCCTCGGCCGTGCTCTGCGCCGGACTCAATCTGCTCTTCTTGCCGACACTGGATGCGGACACGAAACAGCGCCTCACTGGCCGCATCGTTTCCATACAGGTCAGCGACGCCGGTCTGGATGGACGCATCAGACTGACGCCGGTCGGATTCCTGCCGGTGCTTCGCAGCGCCCCCGAAGTCACGATCCGCGCCTGCGCCTGGGATTACTACCGCCTCGCGCGCCGCCTGGAAGATCCGGACACCCTGTTTTTCTCGCGCCGCCTCACCATCGACGGCGACACCGAACTCGGACTGCTGATCAAGAATGCTCTGGACGCGATCGACTGGAGCCGCCTCACCGGCCGTCTGGAACCCGTGATAGCGCGCCTGCGCCGCATGGCCGAAGGCCGCGGCACCCGACGCCAGCCCTGATTTTCTCCGGAGCGGCGATTCCCCGCCGCGCCGGATTGGCTGCGTCGGCCTTACTTCACCAGACCCTCGGCTTTCAGCGTTTCCTGCACCGCCGCCCTCGCACCGACCCTTCCCATGAATGCCTTGATGTTGGGCCATTTTTCGAGATCGATCTTGTGCATGCGGGTCCAGTTGAGGACATTGAACAGGTAGGCGTCGGCCACGCTGAACTTGTCGCCCATGGAGAACTGCTTGCCTTCTCGGAGCTGCAGAAGTTCAGCATTTCCATCAGATGGTAGCGCTCCATGGTCCCGAGTTTGGGGGCGAGGCCGGAGTCCGGCTTCTGGTCGGCGAGGTACTGGCAGATCACGCCGACTTCGGTCAGCACTTCACCGCTGTCCAGCTGCAGCGCCGGGACGTAGCCTTTCGGATTCACTTTCCAGAAATCGCCGCCGTCCGCGGTTTTCTTGTTCGGGATGTCGACCTTGACCAGGTCGAACGTGTAACCCGCTTCGCGCAGGACGATGTGCGGTGCCATGGAACAGGCGCCAGGTGAGTAGTAGAGTTTCATGCGTGTTCCCTTCCGTGCTGTATGGTTCAATTAAAAAGAGGTCATTTCAGAATTACCGAAATGACCCCTGACGGGCGATCGAATGTCGCCCTCAAGTTGCGGCATCTGCCGCAACCGAAAGCTTACACGCGTTCGAATATTCCGGCAGCCCCCATCCCCGTTCCCACGCACATGGTAACCATGCCGTACTTGAGGTTTTTGCGGCGCATCGCGTGGATCACGGTGGCCGAGCGGATGGCGCCGGTCGCGCCCAGCGGATGGCCTAGCGCAATCGCGCCGCCCATCGGGTTCACCTTGGCCGGATCGAGGCCGAGATCCTGCATCACGGCGAGCGACTGCGCGGCAAAGGCTTCGTTCAGCTCGAACCAGTCGATCTGGTCCGGGGTGATGCCGCCCGCCCTGCAGGCCGCGGGAATCGCCTCTTTCGGTCCGATGCCCATGATTTCCGGCGGCACGCCCTTGACGGCAAAGGAGACGAAGCGCGCCAGCGGCGTCAGGTTGAACTGCTTCAGGATCTTTTCGCTCACGATGATCAGCGCGCCCGCACCGTCCGACATCTGCGAACTGTTGCCGGCGGTGACCGAGCCCTTGGCCGCGAACACAGGTCGCAGCTTGCCGAGTGACGCCATGCTGGTGTCGGCGCGCGCGCCTTCGTCCGTATCCGCCCTGCGGGTCTTGATGTCGATCTTGCCGGTAGCGAGATTGGGGAAGCGCTCGACGATCTCGACCGGCGTCGTCTCATCCTTGAATTCACCGGCGGCTTGCGCCGCGAGCGCCTTCTGATGCGACTTCAGCGAAAACTCGTCCTGTGCCTCGCGCGAAATCTTCCATTGCTGCGC